>DATFWF010000143.1:0-3146 GCA_035259605.1 Thermoanaerobaculia bacterium | reverse complement strand
TGACCGTCGAGCGCCTCGTCAACGAGCCGACGGCGGCCGCGCTCGCCTACGGCCTCGATAAGAAGAAGGACGAGACGATCGCGGTCTACGACTTCGGCGGAGGGACGTTCGACATCTCGATCCTCGAGGTCGGCGAAGGCGTCGTCGAGGTCAAGTCCACCAACGGCGATACGCACCTGGGCGGCGACAACATCGACCAGCGGGTCATCGACTGGATCCTCGCCGAGTTCAAGAAGGACCAGGGTGTCGACCTCTCCAAGGACCCGATGGCGATGCAGCGCTTGAAGGAGGCCGCGGAGAAGGCCAAGATCGAGCTCTCCAACGTCGTCGAGACCGACGTCAACCTGCCGTTCATCACGGCGGACGCCTCGGGCCCGAAGCACCTCCAGCTGAAGCTCTCCCGCTCGAAGCTCGAGCAGCTCGTCGAGGACATCGTGACCCGGTCGATCGGTCCCTGCAAGCAGGCCTTGAAGGACGCGGGCGTCGAGCCCAAGGACATCGACGAGGTCGTGCTCGTGGGCGGGCAGACCCGTATGCCGCGGATCCAGAAGCTCGTCAAGGAGCTCTTCGGAAAGGACCCGCACCAGGGCGTCAACCCCGACGAGGTCGTCGCGGTCGGTGCGGCGATCCAGGGCGGGGTCCTCGCGGGCGACGTGAAGGACCTGCTGCTGCTCGACGTGACGCCCCTGTCGCTCGGCATCGAGACGCTGGGCGGCGTGAACACCCGGTTGATTGAGCGCAACACGACGATCCCGACCAAGAAGAGCGAGACATTCTCGACCGCGTCGGACAACCAGACATCCGTCGAGATCCGGGTGCTCCAGGGCGAGCGCGAGATGGCGAGGGACAACAAGCCGATCGGTGTCTTCCACTTAGTCGGCATTCCTCCGGCGCCGCGCGGGGTCCCGCAGATCGAGGTCGCTTTCGACATCGACGCCAACGGCATCCTGAACGTCTCGGCCAAGGACCTCGGGACCGGCAAGGAGCAGAAGATCACGATCACCGCTTCCTCGGGCCTGAACAAGGACGAGATCGACCGGATGGTCAAGGACGCCCAGTCGCATTCCGACGAGGACAAGAAGCGCCGCGAGGAGATCGAGGCGAAGAACCGGCTGGACGGGCTGGTGTACTCGACGGAGAAATCCTTCAACGAGAACAAGGGCAAGCTCGACCCGGGCGAGATCGGCAACTTCGAGTCGGCGCTCGCCGACGCGAAGAAGGCGCTCGAGTCCGGCGGCACCGACAACATGAACCAGGCGGCCGAGCGGCTGCAGCAGGCCTCGCACAAGCTGGCCGAGGCGATGTACAGGACCGCGTCCTCGCAGCAGTCCGCGCCGGGCGGCGCCTCGTCGGAGCCCCGTCCGGAGACCGGCTCCGGCAAGGAAGACGAGGTCATCGATACCGAGTACGTGGACACGGAGAAGAAGTAACCGCGTAAACTAGTGTCATGGGCACCTTCCAGTGGAACTCGCTCCAGGATCTGGTGGCGATCCAGGAGAAGATGAACCGGCTCTTCGAGGAGACGATTCACCGCACCGAGTTCCCCGACGAGGGAATCGAAACCGCCCTCTGGTCCCCGGCCGCGGACGTTTACGAGACGCCCGAAGAGATCGTCCTCCAGGTCGAGCTCCCGGGCGTCCGGCTTTCCGACGTCAAGCTCGAAGCGCTCGACGGAAGACTCCGGGTCTCGGGGCACCGGCGCGCCGACTCCGAGGTGGAGCCGCGCCACTTCGTGCGGATGGAGCGCATCTACGGAAACTTCAGCCGGGAGTTCGTCATCCCCGCCTCGATCGACCCGGCGAAGATCAAGGCGACGCTCCGCGCGGGTGTGCTCCGGATCACCGCGGCGAGATCGGACGGGCAGGGCCGATGAGCCCGGGCCGCAGGCAGGGGGTCTTCCGCATCGGCGCCATCGCCGAGCGGTTCGGGATCCACCCGCAGACGCTCCGGCTCTACGAGCGCGAGGGGCTTCTGCGTCCGGTCCGCACGGAGGGCAACACCCGCCTCTACGACGCCGACACCATCGAGCGGCTCGAGATCATCCTGACGCTGACGCGCGATCTCGGCGTCAACCTGGCCGGCGTCGAGGTCATCCTCCACATGAAGGAAAAGATCGAGAAGATGCAGGGCGACGTCCACCAGTTGATCTCCGTCCTCCGCGAGGAGGTCGAGACCCGCCGCCAGGAGCCCGACCGCCGCTACGCCCTCACCACCGTCTCCAAGTCCCTCGCCCTGGCCCGCCTCGATAAGAGGTAAACGGAGCCGTCGAGGGTCCAGGGTCCAGAGTCGGGGTCCGCCCGTCGGACCTTAGACCTCAGACATTCGACCTCAGGCCCTGGAACACTCTCGGTTTCACCCGAGTTTTCACTTATAGAATGCGAACGGTTTGGACTAAATGATGGAGGGGTTGTGAAGAAACTCGCACTAGTCCTCGCCGGCGCCGCGATCTCTGCGGCCGCGCTGGCGCAGCTGACGAAATACAAGGATTGGGCGAAGTCGCCCGACGCCTATTTCCTGACGGCGGAAGAGAAGACGCAGTGGGCCGCGGTCAAGAGCGACGACGAAGCCGAGAAGTTCATCTCGACCTACTGGGCCAAGCGGGATCCGAATCCGAGCACCGCCCAGAACGAATTCCGCGACGCGATCCAGCGCCGCATCGCCGCCGCCGACGAGCAGTTCAAGTCGCGCCGCTACGCGAAGGGCTCCGAGTCTCCGCGCGGCCGCGTTTTCGTCGTCCTCGGAGCTCCGAGCCGCGCCTCGCAAGCGCGTATGGCCGGAGCCGACGGCGGCGCCACGGCCGATACCGGCCTGGGCAGGCCCGCGGGCGGCGGCGCTCCGGGCTCCACCAGCGGCCTGGGCGACCAGTCCTCATCGGCGGTCGTCGTGACCTGGACCTACGACAAGGACAAGTTCGACGCCTCGTGGGGGATCCCCGAGCTGAAGGCCCGCTTCAACGTGGATGCGGCGCGCGGAGTCGACGAGATGTCCAGGGACGCGGCGGTCGAGAAGGCGATCCTGACGGTCGCCGACAAGACCGTGGTCAACCCCAGCGGTGTCGTCGCCGGAGCGGGAGGCGCGGCCCCCGCTCCCGGCGCTCCAGCCGCCGCGGGAGCGGCGGGATCGAAGCCCGCTGTACCGCCGGCCGC
>DATFWF010000142.1:0-10166 GCA_035259605.1 Thermoanaerobaculia bacterium | reverse complement strand
GGCCAAGGTCACGGTCGCCGAACAGGTCGCGGCCCTCGCCGCGGCGCTGGAGCGGCTCGAGGTCGGACTCGGGCTTTCCTCCGGCGCGCTGGAGCTCGAAATCATGGTGGAGACCCCGCAGGCGATCGTCAACGCGAGGGGAGAGTCCAACGTCCTGCGCCTCGTCGAGGCCGGGGCCGGGCGCTGCGTCGCCGCGCACTTCGGCACGTACGACTACACCGCCGGGCTGGCGATCACGGCCGCGTACCAGAGCATGGAGCATCCCGCCTGCGACTTCGCGCGCCACATGATGCAGGTCGCGCTCGCGGGAACCGGAGTGTGGCTCTCCGACGGGGCGACGAACGTCCTCCCGGTCCCGCGCCGCCACGAGGTGGAGCGCACCCTGCGCGGCCGCGAGATCGAGGAGGACCGCGCGATCGTCCACAACGCCTGGAAGCTCCACTACCGCCACATCCGGCACTCGCTGGCTTCCGGCTACTACCAGGGCTGGGACCTGCACCCGGCGCAGCTCCCGACCCGCTACGCCGCGCTCTACGCCTTTTTCCTCGAAGGCCTCGATGCGGCCACGGCGCGCCTGCGCAACTTCGTCGAGAAAGCCGGCCAGGCAACGCTCGTCGGCGAGGTCTTCGACGACGCCGCCACCGGCCAGGGACTTCTGAACTACTTCCTTCGCGCCATCGCCTGCGGCGCGATCACCGAATCCGAGGCCGTCGAAAGAACCGGCCTGACGCTGGCCGAGTTCCAGGGCCGTTCCTTCGTGAAGATCCTCCGAAATCGGCGCGGCTGACTCCCGGGACTCGACTATCGACTATCGGCTATCGGCTTCCGCCTTGAAGCCCTCGATCCTCCGATAAAAGACGTAAGACGCGACGACCGAGATCAGCGCCGCGGCGCCGATCACGACGCCGATGGCGATGGGGCGCGCGCCGGCCAGGCCGAGGACGAAGGTCGCGAGGCCGGCGAGGACGAAGAGCTTGCCGCCGAGACGGTGGGTCTTGAACCAGACTTCTTCGGACGCGAGGGTCCAGGGCGTCCGGATCCCGACGAAGAAATTGCGCGTGACCTTGCCGAGAAAGTTTCCGAGGACCACGAGGAGAAGGCCGACCGCGGCGGCCGCGCCTCGCCGCATGTCCACGGGCTTGCCCATCGCGGCGAGCAGCGCGAGCGTGTGCATGAAGAACAGCACTCCCAGGATCGCGGCCTGAAGGACTCCCCAGACGGCGCGGAAGCCTTCGAAGCGGAACCCCTTCGGCGAGATTGACGGGAGGGCGAGAAAGATCAGGAACACGAACGCCATCAGGCCGGGGCCGAAGAAGGCGCCGATCGGCTTGGACATGTAGCCGTCGATCTCACCGCGGGCGTTCCAGTGGGTCGGCAGCCTTTCGGGCAGCCGCGAGTAGAGGACGGCCGAGAGGAGGAACGCCGCCACGACGAGGATCAGCGATAAGGACTCACCCCGTTGGAGCTTCATGACCCGCCTCCGTTTCCTTCGAGCCGAAGAGATCGACGAGCAGCGCCGCCGCGTCCTCGAGGACCGACGTGTTGAGCGAGTACACGATCTGCTGGCCGCGCCGCTCGCTCCGGACGAGGTCGGCAGCCTTCAGGACGTTGAAGTGGTGCGAAAGAGATCCCTTGGTGATGTCGAAGGACTCCGCGAGCTCGCCGGCCGTCTTCGACCCTTCCTTGAGGATCTTCAAGATCCGCCGCCGGCTGGGATCCGATAGCGCCTTGAAAACTTCCTGAACCGACATGATTAGATATTTTGACAAATATCAAAGTATTGTCAATAGCATGCGCTAAGACGTTTTTTATGAGTGTTTAGCTACGCTTGACCTTCGGCTGTCGACTGTTGACTGTCGACTATCGACTTCTTCGCACCGTGGCTTCGATCAGCCCATACGGCTCATCGGTGGCGACGAAGATCTCGTTGTTGTTCTCCAGGCCGAAGCGGGAGAGGTCCACGAGCAGGTGGTGCTTGTTGGGGAGCGAGAGGCGGATCGCGCCGATCTCGGGCACGGCGGAGAGGGCGGCCTCCGCCATCGCGTCGAGGGTGTGCTGGACCGACGCGCTCTCGTGCACCGCGAAAGTCTCCAGGAGCACCTGTCGTGTCCGCTCGAAGGACCGGTCGAAATCGAGGCTCGCCGACGAGTAGTCCCACCGCGCCTGGACGACCGTTGCGAAGATCCGGTCCCGGGCCTCGGGAAGCGTGGTGAAGCGGTCCCTGAGAAAGCCCTCGAAACCCGAGTTGCCGGACTTGAGGATCGTCATTCCTTCGATTCCCGCCTCGACGAGCGAGCCATCGCGGGTTCTCGACACCTCGGCCAGCCGCCGCTCGGCGCCGCCGCGGACGAACGCGTGCGGGTGCGGAGCGCCGGCGGCGAGGAGCCGCTCCCAGGAATGCTCGGCGACCTTCACGGTGACTTTCGAAGCCGCCGGCGAGGCTTCCAGGAAGTGCGCGCCCAGCGCCAGGCCGAAGGACTCGATCGATCCCTCCAGGCGGTCCTTCGCCAGGGCGTAGACCGTGTTCTTCATCGTGTCCGTCGGGAGCACCGCGGCGTTGTCGCCCCGGACGTGCGCGTCGGCGAAGTCTCCCTCGAAGCGGACCGCGACGGTCAGGTCGCGCAGGTCGTGGCGTCCCTCGCGGCGCACGACCTTGACCAGGCGGATGCCGGATTTCCCGTAGTTGTTCTCGGCGAGCATCGAAGCGGTCTCAGGACCCGCGGTACGTCGAGTACCCGTAGCGGGAGAGAAGAAGCGGCACGTGGTAATGCTGCGAGGGATCGCGGACCTCGAAGGCGATCTGGACCTCGGGATAGAACCCCTCGACGTTCAAGGCGAGGAAGTACGAGGCGGTGTCGAAGGAGATCCGGTATGTGCCGCGGGCGACGTGGTCGCCTGCAGGAAGCATCTGCGCGCGCCCGTCCGAATCGGTCGCGGCGCGGCCGATCGGCCTCCACGTTCCGTCCTCGGCGCGGACTTCGAGGAGCACCGGTACTCCGACGGCGGGCTTGCCGCGAGAGGTGTCGAGGACGTGCGTCGTGACCGCGCTCATTCGACCGAGCCTTCCTTCCCGCCTGTCGCCTGTCGCCTGTCGACTGTCGACTCTCCCCCGATCCACCTCTCCAGCCGCAGCCGCGTGATCTTCCTCTGTTCGTCGGCGGCCACGGCGAGCTCCTCGCGCGGGTCATTATGCAGGCGGCGCCGGCAGAGGTCGAGCATCTCTTCAGCCGACTTGCCGCTCGCGCAGACGATGAAGATGCGGCCGAAGCGCTCCTCGTACTCGCGATTGGCCGCGGCGAGGCCGTGGAGGGTCTCCGCGGAAGCGCCGGCCGCGCCCGACTGCTCCCGAGCGGCCTGCCCCGAAGCGGGCCCGCCGATCTTCGGGTGCGCCGCGAAGGCCTCGAGCCAGTCCTCACGGTCGAGCGTGATCCAGGTCCGCTCGGCCGCGTCGAGGAGATCGCTCTCCGAGCAGAACGGCCGCGCGGCCGCCATCCGCCGGGCCCACTCGCGGGAGCCGCAGGCGGCGAGGAGCTCCCGCGCGGCGTCCGCGGCGGGCATCGAGTTGAGCGTTTCGAGGCGGCTCACGGCCGGGCGTAGAGGCGAAGCCGGCTGACTCCGCCGTCCGGGTAGATGTTGAGCCGCGCGTGCGTCGCTTCGCCGGCGTCCCGGATCTCCCCCTCGAACCGGTGAAGCGTGTGCGGCTTGAGCGGCGTTTGCGGCAGGAGCGGACGCCACGCGGCGTCGGAAGCGGCGGCGTCTTTTTCCTGAGCGCCGGAGACGGTCGCCACGTCGATCGAGCAGCTTCCGGGGGCGTTGCCCTTGAAATGGATCGTGTCCACCTCTGCGGCGCGGATCGCTCCCGGCCGACCGAGCTTCACGATCGCCCAATCGTGCCCGGGTCCGCGGCGGCGCTTGGTCTCCCAGCCGTCGTGCATGCCGCGCCCGCGCCCGGGGAGGATCAGATTGTGGCGCGAGCCGAAGAACATGTCGCTCGCCGCGACAACGAGCCCGCCGTTCTCGATCGCGGCCAGGTCCACCGCGCTTTCGCGCGCGAGCCGGGCCCAGTCCGGCAGGACGAGGCCGTAAGCCTTCAACCGCGCCACGCCGCCGTCGGGAAAGATGTTCAGCCGCAGGTGCGTCGAGCGCCCCGTGGACGTCACGGGGAAGGCGTTCTCGCGGTCGCCGGCGAGCGGGGTCCGCGGCAGAATCTCGGTCCAGGCCGCCGCCTCGAGCGCGCCCGCGCCGGCATCGGGCGGGCCCTCGCAGGCCTCGATCGAGCAGGACTCCGGGTAGTTCCCCTTGAAATGCGCCGTGTCCACGACGACGCCGCGGACGATCCCCGACAGTCCAAGCCGCAGGATCGCCCAGTCGTAGCCGGGCTCGCGTCTTCGCCGCGTCTCCCAGCCGTCCATCCACTTTCCGCGGTCGGTGTACTCGCCCTCCTTGAAGACCGGCGCGGAATCGCGCACCAGGCTCTCCTTCGGCGCGAAGAAGTCGTCGTTGGCCGCGAGCACCGCCGCGCCCAGCCGCTCCGAGGCCAGGTTGACGAGATTCCGGAAGTCTTCCATCCGACGGCCGTCAGCGCTACGCGGAGAGAAGGATCTCGCCGCGCGGCGTCGAGAGGAACTCGCCGCGCTCGTAGATCCTCCTGCCCTTCAGGTACGTCGCTTCGACGACTCCCTGCAGGACCCTCCCGGCCCAGGGAGTGAGCTTGTGGCGGACGTGAAGCCGCTCCGGATCGACCCGCCACTCCGCGTCCGGGTTCCAGACGACGAAGTCCGCGTTGCGGCCGGCCGCGATCCCGCCCTTCCAGGGACGGAGGCCCGCGAGCTTCGCCGGCGAGCCGGACATCCACCGCGCGATGTGCTCGAGGCCGAACCCGCGCTTGCGGGCCTCGGTCCACGTCGCCGAGAGCGTCAGGCCGAGCGAGGAGATCCCGCCCCAGGCGGAGGAAAAGTCGCCCGCGCCCTTCTTCTTCAGCTCCGGCGGAGACGGCGAATGGTCCGAGACGACCATGTCGATCGTTCCGTCGGCCAGCCCCTGCCAGAGCCGTTCCCGGTTCTCCTCGCCGCGGATCGGCGGAGCGCACTTGAACTCCGTTGCCCCGTCGGGGATCTCCTCGGCGGCGAAGGTCAGGTAATGCGGGCAAGTCTCCGCGGTGATCCGGACTCCCTCGGCCTTCGCGCGCGCGAGCGGCTCGAGCGCCTCCGCCGAGGAGAGGTGCAGAACGTGGACCGGTGTGCGCGAGACCGTCGACAGCCGGATCATCCGGGAGATCGCGTCGTTCTCGGCGGAAGCCGGCCTCGACGCCAGGTAGCTCGAATAGGACTCGGGCTTTCCCTTCCACGGCAGGAGGCGCCCGGACGATTCGGCGTGCACGAGCAGCGGCGTCTCGCCCAGCCGCTCGGTCGCCACGAGGAGGTCATGGTCCGACACCTCGGGAAACTCCGGGACTCCGGACGGGCAAAGGAAGCACTTGTAGCCGAAGACCCCGGCAGCCTTGAGCGGGGAAAGCTCGGCCTCGTTGCCGGGGACGAGCCCGCCCCAGAACCCGACGTCCACGCGGATCCGGCCGGCAGCGGCCTCTCCCTTGATGTCCAACGCCTTCCGGTCGGTCGTGGGCGGGATGCTGTTCAACGGCATGTCGAGCACCGTCGTCACGCCGCCCGACGCCGCCGCCAGCGTCGCCGTCGCGAAGCCCTCCCAGTCGGCGCGCCCCGGGTCGTTGATGTGCACGTGCGTGTCCACGAGCCCGGGCAGGACGACGGAGTCGCCGGCGTCGGTCACCGGAACTCCCGGCGGAAGGCCCGGCAGAGCCCCGCCGCGAGGCTGCGGGATTACGTCGGCGATCCGGCCGCCGCGCACGTGGATTCCCGCAGGGCCGATCCCCTCCGGACGGACAACCCGCCGGCTGAGCAGGATGTACTCGAAGACGCTCACGGTCGTACGTTAGACGATCCGGCCAGGAAACCCTCGATTGGAGGTCAAGCCGTGGCCGCGGATTGTATCCCGCTCCTCGCTAAGATATGCGGCAACGGGAGGGGCGTGACGGCATGACGGCATGACGGCATGACTACAGCGGCGTTTCCCAACACGAAGCAGCACGGCGACGGGCGAGTCGAATTGATCGACACGACCCGCATCGAGGAGAGCCCCCTCTACAACAAGGACCTCGCCCCCGTCCCCGTGGCGCGCCGCAACTGGACGACCTACAACTACGCGGCCCTCTGGATCTCGATGGCGCACTGCATCCCGACCTACAACCTCGCGGCCGGACTGATCTCCGTCGGAATGAACTGGTGGCAGGCGATCTTCACGATCCTCCTGGGAAACACGATCGTCCTCGTCCCGATCCTGCTCAACTCGCACCCGGGCACCAAGTACGGGATCCCGTTCCCCGTCTTCGCCCGCGCTTCCTACGGGACGCTCGGGTCGAACCTGCCGGCGCTGATGCGCGCGATCGTGGCGTGCGGCTGGTTCGGGATCCAGTCGTGGATCGGGGGCGAGGCGTTCCAGACGCTCTTCTCGGCGATCTTCCCCGGCTGGCCGGGCCTCTTCGGCAATCTCTGGGGACGGCCGGCGACGGAATGGATCTCGTTCCTGCTCTTCTGGGGACTGAACGTCTTCATCATCTACCGCGGCATGGACCTGCTTCGGAGTGTCGAGAACTGGGCGGCGCCGTTCGTCCTGATCATGACCGCGATGCTGCTGGTCTGGGCGGTCAAGGAGGCGAAGGGGTTCGGGCCTCTCCTCGCGCAGCCCGGAAAGTTCCGGACGATGGCGGAGTTCTTCCCGATCTTCATCCCGTCACTGACGGCGATGATCGGCTACTGGGCCACGCTCTCGCTCAACATGCCGGACTTCACGAGGTTCGGCCGCAGCCAGCGCGAGCAGGCGATCGGGCAGGTGGTCGCGCTGCCGACGACGATGTCGGTCTTCGCGGCGATGGGCGTCCTGATCACGAGCGCGACGATCCTCATCTACGGGCATCCGATCTGGGACCCGATGCAGCTCGCCCGGCAGTTCAAGGCCCCCGTGGTCGTCGCGATCTCGATGTTCACCGCGGTCGTCGCCACGCTCGCGGTCAACATCGCGGCCAACGTCGTCTCGCCCGCCAACGATTTCTCCAACGCCTTCCCGCGCTGGATCCGCTTCAAGACCGGCGGCCTGATCACGGGCCTCCTCGGCATCGCGATGCGCCCGTGGCGGCTCCTGGACGATCCGTCCCAGTACATCTTCTCGTGGCTCGTCGGCTATTCCGGCGGGCTCGGCTCGATCGCCGGGGTGCTCATCGCCGACTACTGGCTGGTCCGGAAGAGGAGGCTGAAGCTCGAGGACCTCTACCTCACCCACGGGATCTACCGCTACGCCGGAGGCTGGAACTGGAAGGCGGTCGTCGCGACGCTCGTCGGGTGCGCGCTCGCGTGGGGCGGGCTCGTCGTCGAGGCCCTGAAGCCGCTCTACTCCTACGCCTGGTTCGTCGGGTTCTTCTCCTCGGGAGCGCTCTACTGGGGACTCAACCTCTCCGAGAAGCCGCTCGAGACGACGGCGCAGCCGATGCCGATCGTCAATTCTTAGCGGCCTTGTCGCCTTTCTCGTAGACGGCGAGGCGCTCGAGCAGCCAGGTCTCCAGCTTCTGCTGACCTGCGCCGGGCAGGCGGATCTCGTAGGGCTTCCCCGACTCCTCGGAATGGGAAGCGACGCCGGTGATGAACTGCCGCGCCGTCTGGACGCGGCTGCCGGCGAAGAGGAGCTTCGTCTTCAGGTGGGAGACTGCCTTCTCTGCCTCGTACTCCTTGCCGTTCCTGATGAAGACCGCCTTCGAGCCGCCGATCTCCTTGAGCAGCCAGTCAATCTTGGCCTGCTCGGCCGCCGGCCGGCTCGCCGCCAGCGCATGAGGTGCCACGGCGACAGATGCTCCGAGGAAGAGCGCGAGCCACGGGACCTTAGACCGTAGACCTTCGACCCTGGACACGACTCCACTAATAGTACGGCTCCCAGATGTAGGACAGCACCTCGCTCGTCCTCTTGGCCAGCCCGCGGTTCTCGAACTCGTGGAGGGTGATCTCGTCGCACCGCTGCAGGTCCTTCTGGAACATGGCTTCCACCTTCGCGGCGAGCTCGCGGTCGTAGAACGCCAGGCTCTCCTCCGCGTTCTTGTTCATCGAGCGGGTGTCGAAGTTGATCGAGCCGATCGTCGAGAAGAGCCCGTCCACGACCATGGTCTTGTTGTGCATCATCGTGTCCCGGTACTCGTAGATCTTGACCCCGCCCTTGAGCATGTCGCCGTAATGGAGCCAGGACGCCTGGCGAACCATCGGCAAATCGATATGCCGGCCGGGGACCATGACCTTGACGTCCACACCCCGCTTGACCGCCTCGACGAGCGCGTCCCGCACCTGCTTGTCCGGGATGAAGTAGGCGTTCTGAATGTGGATCACCTTCGTCGCCGACTTGATGGCGACGTAATAGAGCATCTTGGCGAGCGACGACGCGTCCCCGCGCGAGGCCTTGATCGCCTGCGCCATGACGGGGCCCTGTCCGTCCCTGCCGTCGTGCTTCGGGTAGAACTTCTCGCCCGCGAGGATCTCCCCGGTCGTGTACGTCCAGTCCTCGGCGAAGATCGCCTGCATCTGGTCCACGACCGGGCCGGTGACGCGAACCTGGGTGTCGCGCCACTCCTTGGAATTGCGGGCGTCGCCCAGCCATTTCTCGGAGATCCCGAGGCCGCCGGTGAAGGCGACCTTCCCGTCCACGACGAGGATCTTCCGGTGAGTGCGCTTGCCGACCTTGTAGATCGAGAAAAGCCGGATCGGCCGGTACTCGCGCCACTTCACGCCGGCTTCTTCCAGCGGTTTCCGGAGGTCGCCCAGCTTGCTCCCCCACGAGTCGATCAGGAGCCGGACCTCGACGCCGCGGCCGGCGGCCTCGATCATCGCGTCGGCGAACTGCCGTCCCGCCTCGTCCGGCTGGAAGATGTAGGTCTCCAGGTTGACACTGACCTTCGCCTCGCGGATCGCGTTCGTCATCGACGGGAAGATCTCGTCGCCGTTCTGGAGGAGCTCCGCCGTGTTGCCCGCGACCATGGCCGTCCCGAACGTGTCGAGGGACCGGCGGAAGACGGGGTCGGACACGTCGAAGCGCCGGTCGAACTTGTAAACGACCCTCTTCTCGGAGCCGATGATGTCGCTGATGACCGTGCAGCCCGTCGAGCCGAACCCGGCTGACAGGCTGAGACAGAGCAGCGACAGGTACTTGCGGCGCATACACCGCGTTCCCTTTCAAGAAGTCTGCCGGATCGCCCGGGCTGGCCGCCCGGATTCACCGGATTAGGATAGGCCCATGGCGGAACCGCAACGGGCCGCGCTCGTCACGGGGGGAACGCGGGGGATCGGCCATGCGATCGCGAGGGCGCTTTCCGGGGAAGGATTCCGCGTCGGGATCTCCGGCAGAGACGAGGAGAGCCTCCGGAAGGCGGCCGCGGACCTCCAGGCCGGCGGGCGCGAGGTGGACGGGTTCCGCGCCGACGCCCGGAGCGAGCGGGACCAGAAGGCGCTCGTCGAGTGGGCCGGCAAACGGTTCGGGAGGCTCGACGTCCTCGTCAACAACGCCGGCGTCGGGGATTTCGCGCGGGTGGACGAGATGTCTCCGGACCGCTACCGTGCGGTCGTCGAGACGAACCTCCTCGGCGTCTTCTACGCGATTCACTACGCGGCGCCGCTGATGAGGAAGAGCGGGGGCGGATTCATCGTCAACATCGCGTCGCTGGCCGCGGTCAACGCGTTTGCCGGAGGGTCGGCTTACAACGCCTCGAAGTTCGGGCTCCTCGGCCTCTCGGACGCCGCGATGCTCGATCTGCGCCACGACGGGATCCGCATCGCCGCCGTCCTGCCGGGCTCGGTCGCGACGGACTGGATGCACTCGCACGGCAACCAGGACACCTCCTGGATGCTCTCGCCCGACGACGTCGCGCAGGCGGTCTGCGACCTCGTCCGCTTCCCCGGCCGGGCGATCCCCTCGCGCCTGGACCTGCGCCCATCGAGGCCGCCGAAGAAGTGACGAAAGCCGTCGAAGGGGAGCCTGGACCTTCGACCCCTAGACCTTAGCCCTTAGACTTCCACACCGTGATTCACCCGTGGGCGGTCGTCCTCGCCACGATTCTGATC
>DATFWF010000141.1:0-7171 GCA_035259605.1 Thermoanaerobaculia bacterium | reverse complement strand
AGCTGGAGCCGGACGTCGTGCGCCGTCTGGAAGCGGTCCTCGGGGTCCTTGGCGAGGCAGGTCTTCACCACGCGGTCGAGAGCCGGGGGAGCCATCGGAACGAGAGTCGAGATCGGGGCCGGCTCCTCCTTCATGATCGAGGAGATCAGAGAGGCCTGGCTTCTTCCCGAGAAAGCCTTCCGTCCGGTCGCCATCTCGTAGAGCACGGCGCCGAAGGCGAAGATGTCGGTCCGGGCGTCCGCCTCCCTTCCTTCGAGCTGCTCCGGCGCCATGTACTGGAAAGTCCCGAGGATCGTTCCTTCCTGTGTCAGGTTCGAGCCCGCCTGGGTCGGAAGGACCGAGTAGCTTGATCCGCTGACGGCCGGGGGGGCAACCGCCTTGGCCAGTCCGAAATCGAGGAGCTTGACTCCCGACTTCGTGAGCATGACGTTTCCGGGCTTCAAGTCCCGGTGAACGATTCCCTGCCGGTGCGCCTTGTCGAGCGCGTCGGCGATCTCCATCCCGTACTTGAGCGTCTGTTCCGCCGGAATCGACCCATTGAGGAGCCGTTGCGCCAGCGTCTCTCCCTCGAGGTACTCCATGACGAGGTACTCGACGCCGTCCTGATTGCCGACGTCGTAAAGCGCGCAGATGTGAGGATGGGAGAGCTGCGAGATGGTTTTCGCCTCGCGCTCGAAGCGCTGCCGGACCTCCGGGGACGCGGAAAGGTGGGATGGGAGGACCTTCACGGCGACGTTGCGCTCCAGCCGCGGGTCCCGGGCCTTGTAAACCTCGCCCATCCCGCCCGCGCCGATCGCGGAAAGGACCTCGTAGGGACCCAGCTTCGAGCCGGCCGCGAGCGCCATGTCTATCCTTATCCCCTCCGGAGCCCTGAAATTTGCGGCGATTGTATGCCGCCCGGGGAATCCTCAGATCGGCCCGAGGAGCTCCTGGCCCCGGTTCTCGTCGAAGACGCGGCGCGCTTCCTGTCGGCCGGCCTCGGCGCGCTCGATGAGAGCGTCGAGCTTCCCTTCCCGGCGCAGGCCCTCGAACCAGGTGTTCGTGCGCAGTGCGTCCGGCACGGTGTAACCACCCTGGATCGCCTGCGTGAGCGACTCCAGCGCCCGCGGGTCACCAACGTAGGCCTGGCAGGACGCGATCATGAAGAGCGCCTCGGGATCGCGATGCGGCACGAGCGCGACGTCGAGCATCACCATTTCCTCCGGCTTTCTGTTCAGCAGGCCCTCGAAGCCCAGCGCGAGGATGTCCAGGATCGGCGAGAGACGGTGCGCTCGCATCTTGGCGAGAAAGTCTCTCGCCTCCTGGACCTTCCCCTGCATGGCCAGGGCGATGACGTGCATGTCGAAATCGGCCCAGGTATCGCCTTCCCGGAGCACCGCGTCGAGGTCGCCCGTAGCCCACCGCGTGAACGTCACGCTCGTCGGCATGTGCGGATCGAGGCGCCGGACCTCGCGGTGCGCCGCCTCCGAGGCGCCCAGAAGCCCGCAATAGCGACAGGCGTGGACCATGCCCGCGAAGGTCTCCGGATCGTTGCGGTTTCGCCGCGCCACCCCGAGCAGCCGGGCCAGCGCCGCGGGAGCGCGTCCCTGCTCGGCCTCCTGGTAAGCGAGGAACTTGTGGGCGATCGCGAGATCCGGATCGATCTCGAGCGCCTTGCGAAGGGCCTCTTCGCCCCTCGCCAGGTTCTCGAGCGGCTGCTCGAGGTGGTATTTCGCGATCAGGCGATAGGAGCGGCCGAGCTTGGCCCAGGCCGGCGCGAAGCCAGGGTCCGCGGCGAGGCACTCGCGGTAGAGGTCCCGGGCGACGTGCGCGTGGGCCCAGTCGCGAATCGCCTCGTTCGCCCGCAGATAGAACTCGTAAGCGCGCGCGCTCGCGGGAGCGTTGGCGGGCCGGACCGCCTCGCTCCGTGAGAGCGACGGCGACAGCGACTCGACGATGCGCGCGGCGAGCTCGTCCTGCAGGCGAAAGATGTCTCCCACCGACGACTGGAGCGCTTGCGAGGAGACGAGGGTCCCGCCCGGCACCTCGAGGAGCTGCATCGTGGCGCGGATCTGGTTGCCGGCGGCGAGGAGCGTTCCCGTCAGGACCAGGTCGACGTCGGCCTCGGTGGCGAGCGCCTTAAGGTCCGGAGAGTCCGCCGCGAAGCGCGCGACCGCGGTCGAAGGACGGATCACGACGGAGGGAAGCCCCGAGAGCGATCCCGACACCGCGTCGGCCAGCGCGAAGGAGAGAAAGTCCAGATCCGGGTTGGGGCGCAGCATCCGAAAGGGGAGCACCGCCAGCCGGGTCATGGGACGGGCGACGGTTCGCATGCCCGAGGCGTCCTTCGACGTCGCGGCCTCGATCTCGGCGAGCATCTCGCGGGCGCTCGCGTACCGGTCCGCCGGGCGCTTGGCGAGCGCGCGCCGCAGCGCCCGGTCGAACGCGACGACCGCAGCGCCCCCGGCGAGCGCGGGAGGCTCCTCGTGAAGGGTTGCGACGAGGATCTCGGCGACGGTCCCGCCGACGAAGGCGGGCCGGCCCGCGACCGCCTCGTAGAGCAGGACGCCCGCCGCGAAGAGGTCGGTGCCGACGACGACGGGCTGGCCCGTGACCTGCTCGGGCGCCATGTAGCGCGGCGTCCCGACGATCATGCCCGGGCGCGTCAGGTCGGCGCCCGCCTCCAGCTCCTGGGTCAGCTCGCCCGGGACCGGGCGGGCGAGCCCGAAGTCGAGCAGCTTGACGCCATGCCTCGTGAGGAAGACGTTCGAGGGTTTTAGGTCGCGGTGGAGAGTGCCCGCGTCGTGGAGAGCCTGGAGCGCCGCGAGGATCCCTCGCGCGAGCTTGCCGGCTTCCTCCACCGGCATCGGCCCCTTCTTCAGCCTTTCGGCGAGCGATTCCCCTTCGAGCAGCTCCATCGCGATGAACATCTGCCCGGAGTCCTCGCCGATCTCGTAAACCTGGCAGACGTTGGGGTGGTTGACGGCCGCCGCCGCGCGCGCCTCGCGGCGGAACCGCTCCCGCGAGGAGGGATCCATGGCCACGATCGTTTTCAACGCGATGCGCCGGCCGAGGCTTTCGTCTTGCGCCGCGAAGACGACTCCCATCCCGCCCTCGCCGAGCTGGTGAAGGATCCGGTAGCGCCCGAGCCTCTCCGGCGGCACGCGGACCTCGCCCGAGCGGGGCGACGGCACGCCGAAGGAGTCTTTTTCCCGCGGATCGGAATCCTCGGTCGGCAACGTGCGGTCGTCCATATCGTCGCGGCTCATCGGCGTCTTTCCAAAGGAGTGTATTCCGCGCCGATATTCCTACCTCAATCCCTCCGCGACGTTTAACTCGGAGAGGACGCGGCGGACGCGGTAGACGTAGTGTTCCCCGTCGCGGGCGAACATGACCGTGCCGTAGAGAAGTCCCACGGGGTCGGTGGTGAGCTCTTTCCATGGCTCGCGGTTGCCGCTCTCGATGTCCAGCCTCGCCACGCGCGCCGGCCAGGTCTTGTCCCAGACGAAGAGGGCCTTCCCGGAGGCGTCCCATGCGAGCGGGATGTCGCCCGGAATCGTGCCGCGGATCTCCCGGGGCGGTCCGCCCGAGACGGAGAAGAGAAGCATCTTGCCGTCCGGATCGACCGCCGCGATGGACCGGCCGTCGGGAGACAAGGCTGTCAGTGTGCAGCCTTCGGGGGTCACGGCACGCGGCGGCCCTCCGCCGGCGAGATCGATCAGCCATGCCCGCGCGGGTCGGCCCGGTTCGGAGCCCGAGACGAGGAGCAGCCGCGAGTCGCTCGACCAGCTCGCACCCTCCTGCGAAACGATGCGGGGCGTGATCGGGCCGATCGCGAGAGGGCGAGGCTCTCCCGGCCCAGTCGGCAGGAGTGTGAGCCGGTCGGCGCCGGAGTGCGTTCCGCGGACGACCCATTTTCCGTCGGGCGAGAGCCCGATGGCCGAGCCGGTGCCCAGGCGGACCGGCGTGGATTCCTCGGCCTTCCGGAAGAAGAGAAGCGGGTCGAGCCCGGCGCCGGGCGAGCTCTGCTCGATTCCGACGAAGGCCGATCCGTCCGCCGTGATCGAGGAGATCGACTCATCGCTCCAGGTCGAGAGATCCCGTTCCCGAGAATCGCCCTTGAGCAGGCCGCCGATCTCGCCGCGCGAGTTCGCGCCCGCGAAGACGACCGCGCCGCTCGTGGAGATGTCGTGGAGCCAGACGTCCATCGGCGGGCCATAGACGAGCCTCGGCTTGCCGCCGGGCCGGACCGCCCAGAGCTGGTAGCGGGAACCGTTGGTCGCCGCCTCGTTGCCTCCGGAGAACCAGATCTCTTTTCCGTCGCCCGACCAGGCCAGGCCCTGCAATCCCTGGAATTCCGCCGTCAGCCGGGTGAGGGGCTTGCCCGCCGACACGATCGAGATAAAACCGTCGTCGTTGCCGTAGCTGGGATGCTCGTCGAAGGCGACGCGGACGCCGTCGCGGGAGATGCGCGGGTGGCTGACCCAGCCGTCGGTCTCGAAGAGGACCTTTCCGATCGGATACTCCAGCCGCTGGCGCTTGCCGACCTCGCGCACGACGGCGAGGTCCTTCCCGTCCGGAGAGATGTCGGCGTCCGTCACGTTCTCGAGGATCTCGCGCGGCGCGCCGCCGGCAAGCGCGACGCGGGCCAGCGTTCCCTTCCGGATCCAGTAGCCGTGGTGAGCGCAGTGGAGGAGGATCGCCATCTCGCCCGTGCGCGAGATGCCGAGCACGGTCGCGCCGGCGGGCAGGTCGAGCGCGCTGGACTCGACCGAATCGAGCCGCGTCGAGTAGATCTTCAGCGGCTCGTCGCGGCGGGTCGAGCCGAAGAGGACCGTCCGCTCGTCCGGCGAGAACCGGGCGGATTCGACGTAACCCCGGTGGTACGTGATGCGGCGGAATCGCGGAGGCTCCGCCGGGCGAAACCGCGGGCCCAGGAGAAGGCCGGCGGCCAGGGCGGCGGCGGCCGCGGCGGCGCCGAGGATCCAGCCGAGCAACCGTTTCCGGCGCGGCGAGGTCGAGGCGGCCGCCGCACTTCTCGGAGAGCTCGAGACGCCCATCGCGGTCTCGATCGCGAAGGCCAGGTCGTGCGCCGTGTCGAAGCGATCCTCCGGGCGCTTCTCGAGGCAGTGGCGGAGGATCCGCTCGACCGCCATGGGGAACTTGCCGCTGCCTTCGGCGAGCTCGGGCGGATCCTTCTGCGCGATCGCCGCCATCGCCTCGGCGGGGGAGTCTCCGCGGAACGCTCTCTCGCCGGTCAGCATCTCGTAAAGGATCGAGCCGAGAGAGAAGATGTCTGACCGCTTGTCCACCGGCCGGCCCCGAACCTGCTCGGGCGACATGTAACCGACGGTCCCCATGACCGAGCCGGGTTCCGTGATCGCGATGGAGGTCGGCGAGCGCGTGTCCTCGGTCTGCGTGGCCATCTGTTTCGCCAGGCCGAAATCGAGGATCTTGACGCGTCCGTCGGAGGTTACGAACAGGTTCTCGGGTTTCAGATCCCGATGGACGATTCCCTTCTCGTGCGCCGCGGCGAGTCCGTGCGCCGTTTGGAGCGCGTACTCGAGTGCCTTGCGCTGCGGGATCGGGCCCTCGAGAAGGCGCTCGCGAAGCGTCTGCCCGACGAGAAGCTCCATCGCGGCGTAAGCGGTCGTCCCTTCCCGGCCCAGATCGAAGATCCCGAGGACGTTGGGATGCGACAGCGCGGCGACGGCCTTCGCCTCCCTCTCGAACCGCGCCAGCGCCTCGGGATCGCCCGCAACCTTCTCCGGAAGCACCTTGATCGCCACGTCGCGGTTCAATCGCGTGTCGCGCGCCTTGTACACCTCGCCCATGCCGCCGGCGCCGATCGGCGAGAGAACTTCGTACGGACCGAGTCGGGTTCCTTGGGAAATGGTCATGGTGGCGGAAGAGATCCCTCGCGCCTCACGGCGCTTAGGATGAACAGCGCGCGTGCGGCGCGCTGTTCACTTGAGGCTCTCCTGGAGCCATCGGAGGAGGGCGGAGCGGTGCTCTTCGGTTGGGGTCTGGTGGCCTGTCTCGGCCCAGAGGATCGTCCTGGGCGGCTTCGCGAGACGCTGGAGAGGCTCGACCGACGCCTCCTTGTTCATGACCGTGTCGCGGGTGCCGTTGATCATCAGGAGCGGCCGCGGGCTGATGCGGCCGATGTAGTTGGCGGGGCAGGCGGCGGGCAGGTGCTCGCGCTCTGTCGCGCCGAAATGGCCTCCGTACAAAAGTGCCACTGCGGCGAGCCGGCGGTCCGCGGCGCCCGCGATCGTCGCGACGATCGCGCCGCGGCTCATCCCGATGAGGGCGACTCGCCGGGCGTCGGCGCCCCGCTCCTCCACGAGCAGGTCGTACGACCGGCTCACATCCTTCACCGTTTGCGTGATCCAGGCGAGGTAGAGCGGCGGCTGGTTGTAGAGACGCTCGTACTTCTCCTGCTCGATGAACGTCTTGAGCAGATCGGTGGACCTCTCGCCGAAGTACCGCATGTCGATCGCGAGCACCATGTACCCGGCGCGCGCGATCAGGGTAGCCATCAACGGGACGAAGGGATCGTCCTTGCCCGCAGAACTGCCGCCGTGCAGCAGGACCACGGACGGCGGTTTCCCGGACGCGGAGCCGGCGGCCCGATAGAGATTCGCGAAAAACCTGGCGTCTCGCGTGCTCTGAAACGACAGGTGCTCCCGTTTCACTCCGTCCTTCTCCTCGTTGCCGATGACGCGGGAGTCGAAGGGCACCTTTCTGTCGTAGGCGAAGAACTCGAGATACGTCTGAAAGTTTTGATCGTCCACCGGACGTGCGAGCCAGGGGTCGGCAGCGGCCGCCGCTTCGGGGGGAGCCGCCGAGGCGGTTCTTGACGCCAGGACCAGGAGGAGAATCCCGCCGACGCGTCTCATGAGAATCATTCTCCTCGGATCAACAGCCGGGGAGTACGGTCCGAGGCGGTTGCCGGGAGAGATCGTCATCCGGACTCGAGAGATCTTTCGCGCCTCACGGCGCCGAGAGATCCTTCGCGCCTCACGCCGCTCAGGATGACCCCGCGTGTGCGGCGCGCGGTCACTTGAGGGTGTCCTGGAGCCAGCGCAGCATGGCGGTGCGGTGCTCCTCGGTCGGCGCCGAATGGCCCCCCTCGGCCCAGAGGATCGTCTTGGGCTGCTTCGCGAGACGTTGGAGCGGCTCGACCGAC
>DATFWF010000140.1:0-14623 GCA_035259605.1 Thermoanaerobaculia bacterium | reverse complement strand
ATGCCGCACAAGAAGAACCCGATGCGCTCCGAGCGAATCTGCTCGCTGGCGCGGCACGTCATCGCGCTGTCGCTCGATACCGCGATGACCGCGGCGACCCAGTGGCTGGAGAGGAGCCTCGATGATTCCGCCAACAAGCGGATCGCGGTGCCCGAGGCGTTTCTCGCCGCGGATTCGATCCTGCTGCTGCTCGAGAACGTCGCCCGCGGGATCGTGGTCCGGCCGGAGGTCTGCCGGCGGCGGCTGGAGGCGGAGCTTCCGTTCCTGGCGAGCGAGGAAATCCTGATGGCGGGAGTCCGCCGCGGCGGCAACCGGCAGGAGCTGCACGAGCGGCTGCGCGTCCACGCGTGGGCGTCTTCCGAGAAGCGCGCGAAAGACGGCGCGCCGGCGGACCTGCTCGACCGCGTCGCCGGCGACTCCGTCTTCGGGATGACCCGCGAGGAAGTCGCCGCGGCCGCGAGCGCGGAGAAGCTGATCGGGCGGGCCGCAGAGCAGGTCGAGGTCTTCGTCCGCGAGGAGCTCGACCCGGCGCTGGCGGGCGTCGCGGACGCGAAGCCGGCGGCGATCCGCGTCTGATGCGCCAGAGGCTCCGCCTCGCGGCGGCCCTCCTCTGCCTCGCGGCCGCCTGCACCTCCTCTCGCCCTCCGGCCGGCGCGCCGGCCGCTCCGCCCGCATCCGCCGGTACCGGATCGCTCCTCGCCGAGGAAGGGATCGCGTCCTGGTACGGCGGCAACGACGGCTTCGAGGGGAAGCCGACCGCCTCGGGAGAGATCTACGACTCTTCGCTCTTGACCGCCGCGCACCGGGAGCTGCCGCTCGGGACGATCGTCGATGTGGCGTGCGTCGAGAACGGCAAGACGGTCCGCGTGCGGATCAACGACCGCGGTCCCTTCATCCGGGGGCGGATCATCGACCTCTCCCGCGCGGCGGCGGAGAGGCTCGACCTGATCGGGCCCGGGATCGGCCGGGTCCGGCTGACGGTCGTCAAGCCCGGTATCGAGGCGCCGGTGGTCTCCGTCTCCGGGTTGTGGTCGGTGCAGATCGGGTCCTTCGCCGACTCCCGCAACGCCAACCGGCAGGCGGACCGCGCGCGGGCCACCGGGCGGACGGTGTCGCTCGAGCCCTACAACGGCTTGACGCGCGTCAAGGTCGGCGCCTACTCCTCGCGCGACGAAGCGCGGGAGGTCCTGGCATCCCTCGAGGAAGCCGGCTTCGAAGGAATCGTCGTCCCGGCCAAATAACGGCTCTTCGAGACGGTCGACTGTCGACTGTCGACTGTCGACTTTTCTCTGACAGAATCCCCGCTCCTCATGCAGACGGGATTTGCGATCGAGTGCCGGGGGCTCGTCAAGAGGTACGGCGACGTCACCGCGGTCGATGGCCTGGACCTGGCGATCTCGCCGGGCGAGTGCTTCGGCCTGCTCGGACCCAACGGCGCGGGCAAGACGACCACGATCGAGATCCTCGAAGGGTTGAACCGCGCCGACTCGGGAGAGGTCACGGTCCTCGGCCGGCACTGGGGGACGCACGAGCAGGAGCTGAGGGAACGGCTCGGAGTCTCGCTCCAGGAGAGCCGCTTCCTCGACAAGCTGACCGTCTTCGAGACGCTCCGCCTCTTCCGCTCGTTTTACAGGGAGGGAAAGGACCCCGAAGAAGCGCTGCGCGACCTCTCCCTCGAGGAGAAACGCGATACGCGGGTGATGAAGCTCTCCGGCGGGCAGAGGCAGCGCCTCGCCGTGGCCTGCGCGCTGACCGGGAATCCCGCGATCCTCTTCCTGGACGAGCCGACGACCGGCCTCGACCCCCAGAGCCGCCGCCAGCTCTGGGAGCACATCCGCGCCTTCCGGGCGCGCGGCGGAACGGTCCTGCTGACGACGCACTACATGGAGGAGGCCGAGCAGCTCTGCGACCGCGTCGCCATCGTGGACCACGGCAAGGTCATCGCCGAGGGGACGCCGGCGCAGCTGATCGGCCGCCTGCGCGCGCCGCACATCCTGGATTTCTCCTCGGATCCGCCGGCGCCCGTCGGCCTCGTCTCGAGGATCCCCGGCGCGTTCGAGCCGCGGCAGAGGGGAAACCACTGGTCGGTGTCCGTGACCTCGCTCGCCGAAGCGATCCCGGCGCTCCTCGCGGACCTGGAGGCGGAAGGGGGAAAGCTCGAAGAGCTCTCGACGCGGCGCGCGATGCTCGAAGACGTCTTCCTCGCCTTGACCGGACGGGAGCTGCGCGATGAGTAGCCCGGGCCGCCGCTTCCATCCCCTGGTCGAGCTGACCCGGGCGCGCCTGCTGGAGGTCGCCCGGGAGCCGGAAGCGGTCTTCTGGGTCTTCGTCTTCCCCATCGGGATGGCGCTCGCGCTGGGATTCGCCTTTCGCGACAAGCCGCCGGAGCCGGTCGCCGTCGGGATCACCGGCCGGGCGCAGACGTCCGAAGTCCGGGAATCCCTGGCTCGCTCCTCGCTGATCAAGCCGCGGCTCTTCGCCACGGTCGAAGAAGGGCGCGCGGCGCTTCGGACGGGAAAGATCGCCCTGCTCGTCGAGAACGGCTCGCCGGTCGTGTACTGGTACGACCCGACGCGGCCCGACTCGCGGCTGGCCCGCTTCGAGGTCAACGAGGCGCTCCAGGGAGCGGCCGGGCGCGCGGACCGGGTGCCCGTCCGCGATTCGCTCGTTCGCGAAAAGGGATCGCGCTACATCGACTTCCTCCTGCCGGGGCTCCTGGGCTTGAACCTGCTCTCGACGAGCGTCTGGGGGATCGGGTACTCGATCGTCAACGCCCGCATCAAGAAGACCTTGAAGCTCATGACGGCGACGCCCATGCGCCGCCACGACTACCTGCTGGCGCAGATGCTCTCCCGCTTCGTCCTGCTCGCGCTCGAGGCCGTCATCATCGTGGTGTTCGGGCTCGTGGTCTTCCAGGTGCCGCTCCGGGGAAGCGTCGCGGAGTTCGTGGCCCTCAACGCGATCTGCGGGCTCTCCTTCACGGGGCTCGGGCTCCTCTGCGGGTCGCGAGTCCAGACGATGGAGGGCGTCAACGGGCTGATCAACCTGATCCTCGTGCCGATGTGGCTCTTCTCGGGGGTCTTCTTCTCGCCGGAGAGATTTCCGAAGGCGCTGCACTGGCCGATCGAGATCCTGCCGCTGACCGCGGCCAACGAGGCGCTGCGCGCCGTGATGCTCGAGGGACGCGGCCTCTCCACCCTCGTGCCGCAGCTCGTGATCCTGGCGGTCTGGGGCATCGCGAGCTACGCGGTCGCCCTGAAGATCTTCCGCTGGAATTGACGGAGGTCTCGACGATGAAGGTGTTATTCGTGGACCAGGCGGAGGTCGAGAGGCTCCTGCCGATGGCCGAATGCATGGACGCGATGGAGGAGGCTCTCTCGACCCTCGCGCGCGGGGAGGCCCTGTTGCCGCTCCGGTCCATCCTCTGGCTTCCCGAGAAGGTCGGAGGATTCGGGCTGATGCCGGCGGCGCTCCTTCCGCAGAAGGTCGTGGGCGTCAAGGCGATCACGTTCTTTCCCGGCAACGAGGGGACGGAGCTCGACACGCACCAGGGCGCGGTCCTGCTCTTCGAGGCCGAGCGAGGCCGGCTCCTCGCGGTCCTGGACGCGACCTCGATCACCGCGATCCGGACGGCGGCGGCGAGCGGCGTCGCCACGCGGCGCCTGGCGAGGAAGGACGCCGGGGACCTGGCGATTCTCGGCTCGGGCACGCAGGCGCGGACGCATCTGGAGGCGATGGCGGCCGCGAGGAAACTCCGGCGCGTGCGGGTCGCGAGCAAGGATTTCGGCCGCGCCCGGGCGTTCGCGGAGCGCGAGTCGGGCAGGCACGGGATCGAAGTGGAGCCGGTCGCCTCGGCGAAGGAAGCCGTCCGGGGCGCGGACCTCGTGTGCACGACGACGTCCTCCCGGGAGCCGATCGTCTCCGCGGAGTGGCTCTCGCCCGGCATCCACATCAACGCGGTCGGATCGAGCGTGCCGTCCGCGCGGGAGCTCGACACGGCCACCGTGGTCAGGTCGCGCTTCTACGTGGACCGGCGGGAGTCGGCGCTGAACGAGGCGGGCGACTTCCTGACTCCGAAGAAGGAAGGCGCGATCGGCGACGACCACATCGTAGGGGAGATCGGCGAGGTCCTGATCGGGAAGGCGCCCGGCCGGCGCTCGGAGTCGGAGATCACCGTATACAAGTCGCTCGGCATCGCCGTCGAGGACGTGGCCTCGGCCCGGCTCATCTACGAGAAGGCGAAGGCTTCGGCCGAGGGCCGGTGGCTGGAATTCGGCGGCATGCGCCACGTCGAATGACCCCCCGATGAAGCCGCTCGAACCCGTCACGCTCGAAGCGATCCGCGCCGCCCGGCAACGGATCGCCGGATCGGCCATCCGGACGCCGCTCGTCCGGCTGAACAGGGACGAGGCGCCGGGCGAGATCTGGCTGAAGCTCGAGAACCTCCAGCCGATCGGGTCATTCAAGCTCCGCGGGGCTGGCAACGCGATGGGCCTCGCCTCGCCCGAAAAGCTCGCGAAGGGCGTTTACACGGCGAGCGCCGGCAACATGGCGCAGGGGGTGGCCTGGAACGCGCGCCTGCGCGGCGTTGCCTGCACGGTGGTGGTTCCGGACAACGCGCCGCAGACCAAGCTCGACGCGATCGCACGGCTCGGGGCGACTGCGGTCAAGCTGCCGTATGCGCGGTGGTGGCAGGTACTCGAGGAGCACGGCTACCCCGGGATCGAAGGCCTCTTCGTCCATCCCGTGAGCGACCCGGCCGTCATGGCGGGCAACGGCACCATCGCGCTGGAGATCCTCGAAGACCTGCCCGATGTCGAGACCGTCATCGTCCCCTTCGGCGGGGGCGGGCTCTCCTGCGGGATCGCCGCGGGCCTGCGGGCTCTCCGGCCGCAGGCAAAGGTCTACGCCTCGGAGGTGGAGACGGCCGCTCCGTTCTCCGCGTCGCTCGCCGCGGGGCGCCCGGTCAAGGTGGAATACACGCCGAGCTTCGTGGACGGCATCGGCGGCCGATCGATGCTCCCGGAGATGTGGCCGCTCGCCTCTTCCCTCCTCGCCGGCTCGATCGTCGTGACGGTGGCGGAGGCCGCTGCGGCCCTCCGCCTCCTTGCCGAGAGAAACCGCACCGTCGCCGAGGGCGCCGGAGCCACCTCCCTCGCCGCCGCGCTGAAATTCGCCGGCGGTGGCAGGACGGTCGCCGTCATCTCCGGCGGCAACATCGACCCTTCCAAACTGGCCACGATCCTCAAAGGCGAGGTGCCTTGAGGTCTTCCGCATCTTCAGGCCCGGGCGAGAGCGAAAAACCGCGGCGGAATCCCGTCCGCGGATTCCTTGGAGAGGACAGAGGGACGATCGGACGCCGACTATCTGGCGCGCTCGCCTGCCTGAGGAGAGGGCCGGGATGAGGACGCCGGCTTCCAGTCCCGCGCGAGAGCTCGCGCTTTCTCGATTTCGGCGGGACTCATCAATCTTTGAAGGTCGTCACGCTGTCTGGCGGCGAGTGCGTCGCCGGACGCGGCTGCCAGCTGGAACCACATATAGGACTGGACGAAGTTGTGCGGCACGTCGCGAGCATTCCTGTAGGCCAGACCGAGGCTCACCTGAGCGCCGACATTCCCCTGATTGGCAGAGAGCTTCCACAACTCGAATGCCTTCGAGATGTCCTTCGTGGCGCCGGCCCCCATGAAGTACATCGACCCCAGATGAGCTAGTCCTTCGGCGTGTCCCTGGTCAGCGGCCGCCTTGTACCACTTCAGGGCCGTGCCGAAGTCCTTCGAAACCCCATAGCCCCGGAAATACATCAGGCCGACGAGAACCTGGGCGTCGGCGTTGCCCTGCTCGGCGAGCGGGCTCAACTCCTTCATCGCCGTCGTGTAGTCGCCGGTCTCATAGGCGCGCCGACCCGCGTCGAGGTCGGCGCGGGCCGCGGCGATGGACCCCGCCGAGAGCATCAGGATAGCCAGCAGGATGCGCCGGAGGCGTCGCCGGATCAATCGGCGCAATGGATAGCTCGATCGCGTCCGTTCCCGCCTACTTCGTCGCGGTATTCGTGGCATGGGATTGCGCCTTGGTCAATGCCAGCTGGTTGTCGATGATTTTTTCGAAGTCGGCCTTCGGTTGCGCCCCGCTCAAGAAGACGCCGTTGATGAAGAATCCGGGGGTACCGACGACTCCGACCTTTCGGCCGTCGTCGAGGTCCGCTTCGATCTTCGAGTTGAATTTCCCGCTGGCGAGACAGGAACGGAGCGACTTTTCGTTCAATCCGATCGCCTTTGCGGAAGCAATCAGGTCGGCCTCCTTGAGCTTTGACTGGTCCGCGAAGAGAGCGTCGTGAAACTCCCAGAACTTTCCCTGGTCCCCGGCACAGCGGGCCGCCTCCGCCGCGGTTTGGGCCAAAGGGTGGATTTCCCGCAAAGGGAAGTCCCGCCAGGCAATCTTCACCTGGCCGTCGTACCTGGCGAGCAGATCTTTAAGTGTGGATTCACTCTGCTTGCAGTAGGGGCACTGGAAATCGGAGAACTCGACAATCGTGACCGGCGCCTGGGGGCTTCCCTTGACCCGCGCCGCGTCATAGCCGACCTCTACCATGGGCGGCCGCAGGAAGACCACGACCTCGGTCTTCGCCCGGAGGGAATCCGCATACCTCTGGCGCGCCTTCTGAATCAGGAGGTGTTTCAGGGTCGTTCGGATCTGTTCCTTCACGTCTTCGAAGCGGGCGTTCGCGTTCCCCTGTCCGAAGAAGAAGGCCTCGACTTCTCGGTCCGTGGGCTCCGGGACCTTGGAATCGACTTCCTGCTCGACCAGCTTTTCGGGCGTGATCCCGAGCTTCCTGGCTTCGGCCTGGACGACCCTCAAACGGATCAGGCTCTCCAGAGCCTTGCTCTTCGCCTCGTACTCCTGGTTGCGCAGCTGCATCGACTGTTGGGGACCGAGCGTCTCCCGGAGCTCGTCCTCGGTGATGGGCTGACCCGCGACCGTGGCGACGGGACTACCCTTGCTCGCGGGAGGCGCGGGCTGGGCGAGACAGGAAAAGGGAATTGCAAGACCGACGAGAACGCTGAGAAGAGCACCTTTCGTGGATTTCGAGCTAGACACAGGAACTCCGTTAGAAAAGATTGGCGGGCCGGTCTCGAGCTTTCGGCGCGAGGTCCGGCCCGCCAATCGAATGCAACTAGAAATTGAGGGCGCCGCTGTTATTGAAGACCTTGACTTGTGTAACGGTCACAACGCCCGGGCCCACGCAGGAGATCGCGTCTTTGCTCGGGTTCCCGATGGTGCTCCATTTTACGGTGACCGTGTGAGGCTTACCGATTCCTACGGGGACGACGAAATCGAAGCTGTGAGCCGACAACGTGCTCAGGATCAGCTCGAAATTACAGAGGTCGTTCAGGCATACGCCCGGACCGGTGGAAGAGCTGCATGTAAAGTTGGTGGGGCAGAGGACAGGGGGGGTGGCCGTAAGGTCGCAGACGGTAGTCGTGGTGCATTCCGAGAGCTGCGAAAACAACTGAGAGCTGATCTGCTGAAATCGCTGATCGTAGACCACGCAGGAGTCAGGCAGCACTGCGGCACCGCTCGAATCGACTTCAACGCAGACTTTGATTCCGACATCTGCCGTTGCACTCGGAATACTCGTTGAGATCTTCGTGTCGGTGAACAGGCCGGTCACGAGCGACGGCCTGATGAGCAACGTCGTGCCGTTTCCATTCGATGTCGAGATGTTGGCGGTGAACGACGACGCCGGGATACCTCCGGTGATCTTACCCGTGGTGTCATTGAGAACGCATGCCGCCGAACTGCCGGTCGCGCTGAAGTTGCCGTTGGACTGGGCTAGCGCATTCCCGACAGCGAAGGACCCCGCCAAGGCGACGGACAGGAAGAAAACCGATCGTTTTCTCATGAATTTCTCCATAAGTAGGTTGAAATCGAAACCGTAAACAGCTTCCTTTCGTGTTTGCTCTTCCCGCGCACCTCCTTCCTACTCGTGAGTACAAATCGAGGCCTCCGCGCCTGCTCCCGAACCCTTAATCAACAAGATTCCCGGACCTCCGAGCTGCTCTCTCTCATGTGGGCGGTCTGTCCAAATCGAATACAAGTCCCTACGCGACCGACGCTCATCTGCGAACTTCCTGCACTCCTTTTTGGCTTTCGGGCGGGACGTAGGATCACGAAGACAGACTTTCCCCCGTACCCGCAAGGACTTTTTTTACCTGCCTCCCGCTCTCAGCAAACCGAACGGGCGGGCAACTTCTCCCGAGGACTGGCCTCTTCTTTATACGCCTGCCAGAGAGAGTTTCAAACCTCGAATTGGAGCAATTCCCTAAGCTACTGAATCTAATTGGCCTGATCGAATGAGGAGGTTGCCTCCGGCCAATCCACCGGGCGAGACCGGAAGCCGTCTTTTCGCCCTAACGCGTCAGAGCCCGCGCAGTTCCGGTAGGCGTCAGCTCGGCGTCGTCACACCGTTTCTAGATACCGGTGGACCATGCTGACGGTGCCGGAGCCTTCTCCGACGGCGGCGGCGACTCGCTTGCCCGAGCCGCCGCGGACGTCGCCGGCGGCGAAGATCCCGGGGACGCTCGTCTCGAAGAGGAACGGGTCGCGGTCGAGCATCCACCCCTTGGGCTTGTGGTTGGTGCGCGGAAGATCGAGGCCCGTCAGCACGTACCCCTTTTCGTCCAGCGTCACCAGCCCCGCGACCATCTCGGTACGCGGCTTCGCCCCGATGAAGATGAACATCGCTGCGGCATCGAGGACGCTCTCCTCTCCCGACACGCAATTGCGCAAGCCCACGCGCTCGAGCCGCCCCGCGCCGGCGACGCCGGTGACCTCGGTCCCGGTCAGCACCTCGATGCCGGGCGTGGCCCGGATCCGGTCGATCAGGTAAGTCGACATGGCCTTTTCGAGCGAGTCGCCGCGGACGAGGAGCGTCACCTTCCGGGCGTAGCGCGAAAAGAAGAGGGAACCCTGCCCGGCGGAGTTGCCCGCGCCGACGACGCAAATATCCTGGTCCCGGTACGTCGCGGCCTCCGTCATCGCGGCGCCGTAATAGACGCCGATGCCCAGGAGCTCTTTCATCCCCGGCACGTTCAGCGTCTTGACCGAGACCCCGGTGGCGAGGATCACGGCGTAGCTGGAGACTTCGGCGCCGTCGGCCAGCTTCACGATGCGGTACGGGTCCTCGCGCCGCACGCCGACGATCTCCTGCGTGAGGACTTCCGCTCCGAAACGCTGGGCCTGCGCCGCGGCCCGCCGCGCGAGGTCGGCGCCGGTGACGCCGGCCGGAAACCCCAGGTAGTTCTCGATCTTCGAGCTCGTCCCCGCCTGGCCTCCGGGCGCGCTCTGCTCGATCAGCAGGGTCTTCAGCCCCTCGGACGCGCCGTAGACCGCCGCCGCGAGCCCCGCGGGCCCGGCGCCGGCGATGACGATGTCGTAGAACGGAAGCCGGGCGCGCGTCTGGAGGCCGATCTTCTCCGCGAGCTCGCGGTTGGACGGGGCGATCAGCCGCGTGCCGTCGGGAAAGAAGACGATCGGGAGCCTGCCCGGATTGCCGATCGAGCGGATGAGCTCCTGCGTCGGGGCGTCCTTGTCCACGTCGGTCCACTCGTACGGGACCTGGTTGCTCGACAGGAATTCCTTGACCGCGTAGCTCCTCGGAGATGACCGGGCCCCGACGAGCCGGATGCCCTCGAAGGGAGGACGCCATCGCCCGCGCCAGTCGAAAAGCAGATCATCCAGCACCGGGTAGAGCTTCTCCGACGGAGGGTCCCAGGGCTTCATCAGGTAATGGTCGAGACCGACGTCGTTGATCCCCGCAATCGCCGCCTGCGTGTCCGCGTAGGCGGTCAGGAGCACCCGGCGAGACTCCGGATGGAGCTTGATGACCTCGCGCAGCATCTCGGTGCCGGACATCCCCGGCATCCGCTCGTCCACGAGGAAGAGCGCGACCGGTGTGCCGCGCTCCTTCAACTGCCGCGCGGCCTCGAGCCCCTCCGCGCCCGACGCGGCCTTGAGGATCCGGTACTCGCCGCGGTAATGCTGGCGCAGGTCGCGCTCGATCGCGCCGAGGACTTCGGTATCGTCGTCCACGCTGAAGATGATTGGTTTGGTCACGATGCTTTCGATTCTCCTTCCACGGGAAGCTCGATCGGGAGGCGCACGGTAAACCGCGTCATCCCCGGCCGCGATTCCACCCCGATCGACCCGCGGTGCTTCCGGGTCACGATGGCGTGGCTCGTCGAGAGGCCGAGGCCGGTCCCCTTGCCGACCCCCTTGGTCGTGAAGAACGGATCGAAGATTCTCGGCTGGATCTCCGGGGGAATGCCGGGCCCGTTGTCCTCGATCTCGACGACGGCGACGATCCCGGCCTTCCTCGTCCGGATGACGATCTCCCCGCGGCCGTCCATCGCGTCCGCCGCGTTGTCGAGGATGTTGGTCCACACCTGGTTCAGCTCGCTCCCGTACGCCGCGACGTGCGGCAGGTCGGCGGCGTAATCGCGCCGCACGTTGATGCCGGCCTTCAGCTTGTTGCGAAGGATGACGAGCGTGTTGTCGATCCCCTCGTGGAGGTCCACCGCCTGCACCGGCGCCTGGCCGACATAGGAGTAGCTCTTGAGCGCGCCGACGATCTCGGAGATCCGCGCCGACCCCTGCCCGATCTCGTGAAGCAGGCTGTAGACCGGAAACACGGCCGCCGCCCATTCCACGACGGCCCCGAGAGCCCCGGCCGGGACCCGGGTCGCGAGACGGTCGAGCGCCGCCGGATCGAGCCCCTGCCCGGCGAGCGGCGGCGCCAGCTTCCACGCGTCTCCGATCTCGTGATCCTCGAGCCACTCCTCGACCGCCGCCTCGCGGTCCGAGCGGCCCACGGCGTCCAGATCGCTCGGCCGGGCCGACCGCTCGCGCGCCTCGCCGTCGATCTCGCCCAGCGTCTTCGCGTCCTCATCGGTCAGGCAGGCGGCCCCGAGCTTTCGGTGCGCCACCTCGAGCCCGCCGAAGGCCTCGCGAAGCTGCTCGGCGGCGCGTCGCGCGGCGGCCGCGGGGTTGTTCAGCTCGTGCGCCACGCCGGCCGCGAGGCCGCCGAGCGTCGCGAGCTTCTCGGACTGGCGCAGCGCCATCTCCTGGCTCAGGAACGCCACCTCGAGCTGCCGCATCCGCCGCCGGTCGGCCACGAAGGTGTACAGGACGAGAAACGAGATCCCCATGACCGCGACGGAGTTGGCGACGAACAGGGCGAGCACCAGCGGACGGGGAAGGTTGTTCCGGATCTCGATCCCCGGCTGAAGGATCGCGGTGACCACCACCGCAGTGGCGAAGGCGGCGAGCCACCAGCGCGGCTCCCGCACGCCGCCGAAGAGGAGGGACTCCAGCACCGCGATGAAGGACCAGAGAATGACGAGGCTCGATCCGACGAACCCTCCGAGAGCGAGCTGCAGGGCGATCGGCAGGACGAAGATCAGGATCTGCTGCGTCCAGCGGAAGAACTCGAAGCGGCGCAGGCGGAAGAGAAGGACGAGATCGATAAGCGTCAGGACCGAGTACGCGATCGGGAACGGCGCGACGCCGGGCTCCCCTCCCAGGATGTAGACGCCTCCCCAGAGGATGCCCGCGGGGACCACGAGGATCGACGCGATCGTGAACTGCACCTTGCGGTGCCGGGTCTCCTCGTTCTCGCCCGGGACGCAGAGGCGGCTTTCGATCCAGCCCGCGTGCTCGTGGGAATCCGAAAGGATCTCCCCGGCGGCGGCCCGCCCGGGCGCCGCCGCGATTGCCGTCTCCAAGCCTCCTCCTCTCGAGACTCTTTGCGTTTTTTCGAAGTCGCCCGGGATTTTATCGCCCGCGAGGAGTCGGGCCGGCCTTGCGCTCCTCCAGCTCCTCCAGCGTCTTGGGCCAGTCGCCCCGCAGGAGCTGCGAGAGGGCGCGGTCGGCGAGGAGCTTGCCGCCGGTCTGGCACTTCGGGCAGTAGTTCGATTCGTTGTCGGCGTAGACGATCCTCTGCACCGGCGTCCCGCAGTCGGGGCACGGCTTCCCGTAACGGCCATGGACCGCCATCCCTTCGCGGAAGGCCGTGACCTTCTCCGGGAAGGAGCGCCTGGCGTCGGCGACGAACCGGTCGCGCCACTTCTCCAGCGTCTCGCGCGTGGCGCGGTAGAGGCGCCCGATCTCCTCGCCGGTCATCTTCTTCGTGAGCTTCGTGGGAGACATCCGCGCGCGGTGAAGGATCTCGTCGGAGTAGGCGTTGCCGATCCCGGAGAAGAGCCGCGGATCCGTGAGCGCGCGCTTGACCGTGTGGTTCTCGCGGGTCAGCGCTTCACGAAAGGCCGGCTCCCCGACTTCCAGCGGCTCGACGCCGCCGCGCTCGAAGGGCGCCAGCCCCGCTTCGCCCTCGACGAGGTGGAGCGATGCCCGCTTCTTCGTGGCGGCCTCCGTCACGACGAGGGAGCCGCCGTCAAAATCGAGCGCGGCGAGCGAGGCGCGGCCGCCGACCTTCGCGCCGGCGTCCCTCCAGTGAAGCCTCCCGGAGATCATCAGGTGGATCACCAGGAAGAGATCGCCGTCGAGCTCGAAGACGATCCGCTTGCCCATCCGCCGCAGCGCGAGGACCGTCCTTCCTTGAGCGGCCGCAATGGGCGGGTCCACCGAGCGCAGGAAGAACGGGCTCGCCAGCCGGACCGATTCGATCTTCCGCCCGACGACCCGCGGCTCCAGGGCCGCGATGTAAGCGACGATGTCCGGCAGCTCGGGCATGCTTCTAACCGAGCTCGCAAGTCATGAGCGCGAGGGGGAAGGCGACGCCGCCCGGGAGCGAGAGGTCGCGGCGCTCGACGATGGAGAAGCCTTCGCGCTCGTAGAACGGGATTCCGGTCAGCGTGGCCATCAGCTCGAGCCTTCGGAATCCTTCCGCGAGCGCCGCGCGGCGGCATTCCGCGAGGAGGAGCCTCGCCACTCCTCGACGCGCCCAGTCGGGATGGACGAAGAAGGCGCGAATGCGCGCCGGCTCCGACGCGGGATCCAGCCGGTCATCGGAGCGGTCCGCGTACTGGTCGCCCCCGAAAAGGGTCCGCCGGCGGCTCCAACCCCCGCACGCGACCGGAGCGCCCTCCGATTCCACGACGTAGTACGTCCCGTCCTCGATCAGCCGCGTGTCCACGCCGAAGAGATGCTCCAGCGCCGCCCTGAGCTGCTCGCTCGAGTAGTCGCCGCCGGAGAGCCCCAGCACCGATTCGCGGATCAGGACCGAGAGCCGCGCGGCGTCCCCGGCCTTCGCGGGGCGCAGGCGCAGGTCCGGCGCGCTCATCGCCCGTCCCGGCCGGTCACGCCAGCTCGGCCGGCGGCTCGTGGGAGAGGCGGTCGCGGCGCTCCTTGCGCTCGAGCGCCAGGCGGATGAGCTCGTCCAGGAGGCGCGGCAGCGGGAGGCCGCTCGCCTCCCAGAGCTTGGGGTACATCGAGATCGCGGTGAAGCCGGGTAGCGTGTTGACCTCGTTGACCAGGACGCGCCCGGTTCCCTTCTCGAGGAAGAAATCCACGCGGGCCATTCCCGAGAGCCCGGCCACCTGGAAGGCGCGGACCGCGAGGCGGCGGACCTCCTCCGCGACGGCCGGCTCGATCGGCGCGGGGATCAGGAGCTTCGCGTTGTCCTCGCGGTACTTGTCGTCGTAGTCGTAGAACTCCCGGCCCGGCACGACTTCGCCGACTCCCGAGGCGGACGGATCGTCGTTTCCGAGGACCGCGCACTCCAGCTCCCGAGCGTCCACGCCCTCCTCGACGAGCGCGCGGTCGTCGTAGCGGAATGCGACCTCGAGCGCGGCGTCCAGGTCTTCCCAGCGCTTGACCTTCGTGACGCCGACGGAAGAGCCGCCGTTGGAGGGTTTGATGAAGACCGGGAGGCGGAACTCCGGAGACACCGAAGAAATTGTTCCCCTCACTTCGGCCCTCTCCCGCGGGGAGAGGGAGAGGAAACGCGTTGTCGGGATCCCGGCGTCGCGCAGCAGGGCCTTGAAGACGGCCTTGTCCATTCCGATCGCCGAGCCGGCCACGCCGGCGCCGACGTAGGGGATCCCCAGGAAATCGAGGAAACCCTGAAGGATTCCGTCCTCGCCGGTCGTGCCGTGGATGATCGGGATGACGACGTCGGCCCGCGCGGGCGTGATTTCGGCGGGAACGATCGCGCCCGACTCCGCCGTGTCTTCCCCGGCGCCGGGACGCCGGAACTTGTCGGGGACCGGGCCGGCGGTGAGAAGGCGCCTGGATTCGGAGGCAGGCAGGAATCGCCCGTCCGGACCCACGGCGAGCGGAAGCACGTCGTACCGGGACGGATCGAGCGCGCCCGCGATCGTCCGGGCGGAGATCCGCGAGACTTCCCGCTCGACGGAGCGGCCGCCGAAGAGGACCACGACTCGCAGGCGGCTCAAACGATCACCAGCTCACGACCCGGACGTCCTCGATGGCGGGAGCGTGGCGCAGCCGGTCGAGGGCGTCGCGCGGCGGCGCGGAGTCCACCGCGATGACCGCCGCCGCCTTCGAGCCGTCGCCGCGCGCCAGCGAGAAGTCCGCGATGTTGATCCCCGCCGCTCCCAGGAGGGTCCCGACCGTCCCGACGACGCCGGGCACGTCGCGGTTGCGC
>DATFWF010000139.1:0-8014 GCA_035259605.1 Thermoanaerobaculia bacterium | reverse complement strand
GTGACGCGCGCCAGGCGCATCAGCTCCTGCCGCTGCTCCACCGCCTCGAGCTCGGCCTTCTTTCGATCCGTCACGTCCATCGCGGTTCCGACGATCCGCCGGGTCGAGCCGTCCGGACTCCTCTCGACCGTCGCCCGCGCGAGGAACCACCGCAGGCTCCCGTCGGCGTGCTGCATCCGGTACTCCAGCTCGGGAATCTCGATCTCGCGGCGGCCGTCGGCGGAAATCCCGACGATGGAGTCCCGGATCGTGGCGATCAAGGAGCGGTCGGGCTCGTAGATTCGGCCCAGCCAGACATCGAGCGACCTTCCCTTCGCCCCCCGCTCGAACCCGAGAAGCGACGGCAGCTCCGGATCCGTGTAGAGCTCTCCGGTTTCGACGTTGACGCTCCAGATCACCATCCGAGCCGCGGTCCGGGCGAGCACCGAGATTTTCTGGGCCTCGGCCAGCGCCTTCTGGTTTTCCTTCTGCTCCGTGATCTCCCGCGTCACGCCGAGCACGCGGACCGGCTTGCCCGAATCGTCGCAAATGACCTGGCCCTTCCGGTGAACCCAGCGGAGCCGGCCGGCCTCGTCGAAGACGCGACACTCGACCTCGTAGGAGCCGCAGCGGCGGACGGCCTCCTCGTGAACCCGGAGGACCTCTTCCCGGTCGTCGGCGTGCACGACCGCGAACAGGAGGGGAAGATCCGGATCGAGCCTCGCCGGCAGAAAGCCGACGCGGTTTTCGGACAGGGTGACCTCGCCCGTCGCCAGGTCGAAATCCCAGTTCGCCAGACGGGCCACCGCCATGGACAGCGACAGCCGCGCTTCGTTGCGCCGCAATCGCCGGTCCGCTCGGCGACGCTCCCGCACCGCCAGCGCGAAGAGGAGCAGGGGAATCGTGATCGTCGCCGAGTAGGCCTGGAGCAGCAGGACGTTCTCCGCCGCGAGACCGGATCCGAAGGGACCCCGGCCGTGGATCGAGTGCCAGACCTCGACGAGGGTAACGGTCAGGATCGCGAGGCTCGATTCGAAGGGCCCGAAGCGCCAGGCGGCCCAGAGCAGGCAGAAGAGCGGCGCGCAGACCTCGAACATCAGGGTGTACGGCGCCGAAGGCAGGGAATCCGCGACGACACAGGAGAGGACCGTCGCGGCGGCGAGAGCGGCCGCCTCGGCGCGGCGCCGAACCGAAGCGCCGAAGAGTTTCGCGACTCCCCCTTCGAACGCGAGGACCACGGGGGGCACGAAGAGCAGGATCGCGACGATGTTGGAGAGCAGCCGCGTGAAGAACGGGCTCCAGTATCCCGGTGCGAGCCCGGTGGCGATCACCACTCCCGCGTCCAGGAAGGAGGTCAGGAGAGGCGCCAGGAGCCCGGCGTACAGGATGAAGCGGATGCCGCAGCGGACCGTCCTGAAAATCGGCTCCTCGCTTCCCGAGCGGCGAAGGAACGCGGCTCCGAGGAGAGCCTCTCCGGTGTTTCCGACGAACCAGCCGAGCGAAGCGGCGAGCGGCAGGCCCAGTTGCCTCTGGAAGAGGACGTGCGCCGGCAGGAGAACGGCGAGGAAGAGAGGCCAGAGCCGGCGGGGGGCGACCAGGAGGGCGGCCATCAAGAGCGCGTTGGGCGGCCACAGCGTCGAGATCGGCTGCCCGGGCGCCGTCAGCGCCGAGCCGACCTTCATGCCTCCCAGGTAGAGGATCGCGACCGCGAGGGCAAGGGCGAGCGAGGTCGGAGACAGGACCTCAGGCAGCCAGGGGCGCACCTCGCTTGTCCGCAGGCGTGCAGCTCGCTCCGGGTTCATCCGCTCTCTCCGGGGAAAAACTATAACCCGAGAGTGGGCGAGCGCCCGGCCAGGCCAAAAAAGCATCCGCCACGCGCGATCGGCTCGCGCGCGGCGGAAGAGGATGCGGTTACGACGCGGCTACCGGCGGCGGCGCAGCGCGGTCAGGCTCAGCCCGGCCGCGATCGAGAGCAGCCCGAGACCGCCGGCCAGCGGGAGATGGCTGCCCGTCTTCGGGAGCTTCTTGGCCATCTTGGTCGAAGACTCCGAAGAAGACGACGACATGGACGAAGACGACGAGGACGAGGAGCTGGAAGCCGGAGCGCTGGCGGCCGGAGCGCCGGCGGCCGGAGCGCTGGCGGCGGGAGCCGGGGCCGGGGCACTCGCCGCGGACGAAGAAGACGATCCCGTGCCGCCGGTGACGGCCGCCGACTTGATCGCCCTCTCGGTCGTCACGCTCGGCGCCTTCTTCGTGATGATCGTCGCAGTCAACCGGTCGCCCGGACGGAGCTGGCTCAAGTCCACCCGCTCGCCCTCGCGGATGATCGAGACGTTGCGGTCCTTCACGTCCTGCGCGGTGTACTTCTTGATGCCTTCGGCCTGGCGCACGATGATCGTGTTGCCGCTGACGTTCAGGACCTCCGCGTTCTTGACCTCGGTCACCACCACCGGGGTGCTCGTCGTCTTGGTCGAGACGACCGCGGTCCCTTTCATACCCGGCTTCAACTCGGAGAGACCGATCTCCTTGCCGTCCGGCATGTTGATCTTGAAGTTGGGATCAACGACGACTTCCCGGGTCTGCCCGCCGGTCCGGACGACAACCCGATTCCCGTCCACCGAAATGATCTCGAAATCCCGCTTCTCCGTCGTTGTCGAGGACGACGCCTGGGCCAGAATCGCGCTGGCGGCCAGGACCCCGCAGAGGACAAGCACGATCGCTCTTGGTGCACGCACCATGGTTTTTCCTCCTTCTACCGCGATCACGGTATGCCCTGGGATGCTATACGAAAACCGGGACCTTGGTGCATCGGAATCCGCCCGCCCGTCTCACTTCCCCGCGGCGCTCTCGGCCGCCTGGACGATGTACCGGCGCGGAGCGGAGCCCTGGTAATAGAAGGGGTAGCAGGTCACCAGGCTGACCTGCCGCGATGGCGTGTCGTCGAGGACCCAGGTGTCGTCCGGGCCCACGAGCGTCAGGTTGTCCACGACGAATCGCTGCGTGCCGGTACGGGTCTCCAGCTCGAGCGAGTCCCCGAGGACGACGTCCTTGAGCACCCGGAAGAACCCGTCCCGGTGGCCGGCGATCCCCACGTTGCCGGCCGCTCCCGGCGCCGGCGTCCCCTCGATATGGCCGGCGCCCCGATCCAGGTTCGCGTCGCTGGTGCCCTCGAAGACCGGCACCTCGAGGCCGATCCGGGGGATGCGGAGAACCGCGATCGCCGAGCCCGGCGCCTCCACCGAGACCTGCTGCCACGCCTTGATCCTCTCGGGCGACCAGAGGGTCAGATCCGGAGCCTGCCACGAGAACTTCACGGCGTCGGCCGGCGCCTCCGGCTGCCGCTTCTGCCGCTCCTGGAACTGCCGGACTTCGCGCTTCGCCTCGGACGCCTGGCGGATCCGCGTGCCGGCGTAATAAAGCAGGAGGGCCGCGCCCACCGTCCACGCGGCGATCTCGGCCGCCCGGTAAAGCGGGCCTGGCCGCGAGCCCGCTCTCAAGGCCGGTCCCCGGGGACGCCGCCGGAAAACCACGAGACGCCGGCGCGTGGAGGAGTTACGCGCCGGCGCCTCGATGGGCCATTGCCCCGCACCCCCCGCTGCGGCATTGCCCCACAGCGGGAAAGTGGCATTGCCCGCAGGATCGCAGGACGGTGCGAGCGGCGAATAGTCGGACCTTGGTGCAATCGCTCCGCGGCGGCGCGGCTAGCGGGAACCGGCCTGCGGGAAGGAAGTCCTCCCGGAGGCTGTCGGTCCGAACCACTGGTGGTGATTGAGGTCGTAGCGCACTCCGATGGCGGTGTAGGGAAGCCGTATGCTATCGAAGAACAGATAGAGGATCCCGCCCCAGAGCGCTTTCTCCGGGACCCCGAGGCCGTGCAGGACCTCGGAGAAGTGGACCCCGATCTCGATGCCCACCAGCCGCTGGCGCTCTTCCGGAGCCGCGTTGCGGTAGCCGTTGGTCCCGTAGGTCCCGGAGACCAGGAAGTACCGCGCGAAGCCGGGGTCGCGCCCCATGTGCCGCGCCAGCCCGGCGATCTTGGGCGCGCCCGGGCAAGCCGAGCGAGAACATCGCCGGAGGAAGCGTGAACGTCGCCGGCTCGCCGAGGCACCGTCCGGCCGCCAGGAGCGCGCACAACGCGAACAGCAGCCGGGCCGCGCGCGCGCACGGGCTCCGCGCGCGCGAAAAACGCGGATCGAATCCCATCGCCGGAACCCGAGGGGCCGGGAAGCCCGGGAGTCTCTAGCCTTTCTTCGGAGGCGGGAAGTTCGCGAGGAGCTTCGCCATCGCCTCCTGGAGGTTCGCTTCCTTCTTTTCGGGGCTCGCTTCGGGATTGAGCGTGTCGGAGGCCGTGCCCCGCCACACCAGATCTTTCTTGCCGGCGTCGACGATGTCCACGATCAGCGTCCCGACCGGCACTTCGGTCACCGTCGAGGTGCTCATCCCGCCTCCGTACCGCCAGCCGTATCCGTATCCCCAGCCCGTGTCGTAGGTGTTGATCTGAGTCTGCTTGGACATCCGGCCGTGCACGGCGACCCAGAAATCCGGGTTGCTGGTGTTGCGGGTCATCCCCTTCTTGGCGAGCTCCGCGGTCACGGCGGTCTCGATCCGCCTGGCCAGGAGCGCGTTGTCGATGGACTTGTCCTGCTTCAGGTCCCACGTCTTGTAGCGGGAAAAATCCGTGGATGGATCGTAGTCGGCGCTCGTGGTCAGGGTCGAGCACGCGATTGCCGCCGCGGCCACGGACAGGAACGCCAGGATCGCTCGTTTCATGGAAGACCTCCTCAAATCAACTTCATTGGCGGATCCTCGGATGCGTGTATCGCGAACTAGTCTCCGGGCTCCGAGACTTCCTTCCACGTCTTGTCGGGGTTGTAAGCGTTCATCGCTCCCGCGACCTTGCCGGTCTCCGGCCCCAGGTCCTTCTCGTAGACGATGCCGTCGTGGCTGACGATGAACGTCTTGACGCCGGTCGAGCGGTACTCGGCCGGCCACGCCACCAGCGCGAAGCCGCCGATCATCTTTCCCTGGATGACGTAGTCGAGCTTTCCCTTCGGAGCGGCCGGCCCCTGCGACTTGAGGATCTTGAAGAAGTAGCCGTGATAGGGCTCGGTCTTCTTCGTGTATCCCTCCTCGAGCGCCTTCGCGGCGGCTTCGCCGATCGGACCCGCCGGCTTCCCGTTCGCGTCATACCAGGTCAGGCCGTCCTGCTTGCCCGGCGTGGAGATGATCTTCTGGGCGTACATGTGGAGGCCGGACTCGTCGTGGGGCTTCGACGCGTACTGCTGCTGCGCTTCCACGTAGCCGCGGCAGATCTGGATCGCGTCGAGCTCATTGCCGCCGATTCGCCGCATCAGGATCTCGCGGAGCCCGTCCTTCGTCGAGAAGTGCCACTTCTCTCCGGTCTTGACGAGCGGCACCGGGAACGGCCAGTCGTCCTTGCCGAGCGTGACCGTGACTCGATTGGGGTTCTTCTTGTCCTGCGCGAGCTCGACTTTCTCGTTGGCGAGCTCGACGAACTTCTCGCGGTCTCTCTTGTCCTTGACGTCGTCGCCCGACGCGACGAGCTTCTTGCCGCTCGGCCCGAAGATGGCGAGCATCTCCGGCAGGTCCCCGTCGGACACCGCCTTCTTGAGGGCCTCCATCGCCTGGGCCGGATTGCTGAACGCCTTCTCGGCGGGAGCAGCCTTGGGAGCCGCGGAGCCCTGCAACGCCAGAAGCGCCGCGGCCAGGATCGCGGAAACCGTGCTCATGATCATCTTTCTTCTCCTGCCGCGTTACCGCCGCCGTCCGCCGCCGCCGCCGCCGCGCCCGCCGCCGCCTCCCCGGCTGCCGCCGCCGCCGCCGAAGCTCGACGATCCCCTCGAGCTGCTCGCGCTCGCGCCGCGGCTGCCGCCGCCGCTGCCCGAGAAGCCGGAGCTGCTACGCCCGCTGCCGCCGCCCATGTCGCGGCTGCCGACGCGGTCGCCTCCTCCGCCTCCTCCGCCGCCGAAGCTCGATCCGCCTCCTCCGCCGCCGCGACCGGAGTCGAAGCTGGACGCTCCCGCGCGAGATCCGCCGCCGGCCCCTCCCCGGCTGCCGGCGTCCCGGCCGCCGGCGCCGCGGGCCTGCTGGGAGTTCGCGCCGACCTTGTTCGCCGTGGCGCGGTCCTTGTAGGGCGCGCCGCCGCGCTGCTTCGAGTTGTGCGACCAGTTCGAATTGCCGCTCCGGTTGGAGACGTTGTTCTGCCGGTTGCTGTTGTTGACGAACGAGTTGTTGTTGTTGATGTTGATCTCGTTGTTGCCGCCCCAGCCGCAGCCCCAGCCCCCGGAGATCCCGATGCCGACGGCGACTCCGACACCGAAGCCGACGAAGCCGGCGCCCGGGTAGTACGGCGGATAGTAGAGCGGCGGATAGGGATACGGAGCCGCCCCGTAAACGACGGTCGGGCTGTAGCTCGGGACAACGACGACGTCGGGGCTGGCTTGCTCGATGACGATGACTTCCTTCGACTCGACGACCTTGGTCTCGACCTTCATCTGCTCGGTGGTCTCGAGCTTGCCGCCGCCCTTGGCCTTGCCGCGCATCCGCTGGACGGAGTCCATCACCTCGGACTGCTGCGCGAGGAACGCGTCGCCCAGGTCCGTCGTCCACTTGATGTCCTGGGCAAGCATTTTCAGCGCGTCCGGGATCCCGGTCAGGGCCTGGACACTCGGGTCCCATTGCTGCTTCATGGCTTCCTTCGAGAGCGCCTCGCCCTTCAGGTCCTTGTGCTTGTCCGCCCACTGCTGCGCCTGCATCACGTCAATCGGATAGGTCGAAGCCACGAGGCACTGCGCCAGCAGGTCGTCCGGGTAGAGGGCGATGGGGGCGACGAGAGCGTCGAGCTGGTCTGCCGTGAGCTTCGGGGCTTGCTCCGGTGCCTCGGCCTGCGCCGCCGGCTGGGCCTCCTGCAGCGCGAGCAGCGCCTGCGGGCCGCAGACGAGCCAGGCGCAGACGGCCGCGACCATCGCGTGCAGCCCGAAACTTGCAAAGCGTTTCCGAAACGCCCGAATCATAAGGGGATGACGCACGGGGCACCTCCGTGAAATCAATTCTAGTTTGGGTAGTTTTCCGGAGAAGGGGGGACACCGGCACTCGGACCTTTGGACATCTTGATTTGCCCCCTCGGGCTCGGGTCGGGGCCTGAGGCTGCCCCGAAGCGCTCCTGCCCGGCTAGGCCTGGAGGACGGTGCGAAGGGCGGCGATGAGGTCGCGCCCCATGAACGGCTTGGTGAAGAACGCGTCGGCGCCGGTGCGGAACGCCGCGTCGCGGAGGTTGTCGTCCTCGTAAGCTGTTATGAAGATGACCCTCGCGCGGGAGCCGGATTCCGTCAGGCGCCGGCGAAGCTCCAGTCCCGAGATCCCCGGAAGGTTGATGTCCACGACGAGGCAGCCGGACTCGCGCGCGGCTCCCGACTCGAGCAGGGCCTCCGCGGAAGCGTAGCGGGTGACCGAGAACCCGGCGGCCCGAAGCAGCCGGCGCAACGCCTCTCCCATGGCACGGTCGTCCTCCACGAGCAGGACGCTCTCTGCCAAGAGATTCTTCCCCCCGCCGGAATCTTCGCGCCCGGGCGGGGCGAGCCGATAGTGAGCTTTTGGAGCGGGGACCCTTGCCCTTTGTGTCAGGGTCCAACGGACGGCCTGGGAGCGTTTTCGAGTAATCGGCGTTCGCCCGTCACTTTCGCACCACAGTTGTCATTCGTCTCGCGGCGGCGCAGCGCGGAGCGACGGACTAGCCGGCGCTGGGTTGCGGTCTGGCGGCGGCCGCCCCGGGCTCCGCCACTCCCGCGGAGGAAGCGGCGAGCAGGTCGTAGGCGCGGACGAGCTCGGCGACCGAGCTCGCCTGCATCTTCGCCATCACGTGCGCGCGGTGCGCCTTGACCGTGCGTTCCGCGGCGCCGATGGCCGACGCGATCTGCTTGTTGAGGCGTCCGGCGACGACGTGCCGCAGGACCTCGCGCTCCCGCGGGCTCAGGGCCTCGAAGCGGGCCCGCAGCTCCCGGACGTGTTCGCGAGA
>DATFWF010000138.1:0-23315 GCA_035259605.1 Thermoanaerobaculia bacterium | reverse complement strand
CTCGCGGGCGTCGCCGATCGCATAGGTCAAGCCGGCGCGCGGCGACCAGTCCTTCCAGTGGACGACACCGTCTATCGCGGGCGCGCTCGCGGCCGGCAGGATCGTCGGATAGAGCGCGTTGGCCGGAACCGAGCTTGACTGGATGCTGCCCTTCTGGTCGTCGTACCTCACTCCTAAAGTGGCCGTGAGCCGGGCCTGGGTGATCGTGTCGCTGAAGAAGAAGTTGACGTAGTCGTCTTTGTCCCTGGTACTGGCGTTGCGCGTGATTGCACCACAGGCTATGAGAGCTGGTGGATCGCCCCCGGAGCAGGTGCCGCTGCCCTGCGCGTAGGCGATGATCCCCTGGCCGGGCCAGACCGTCTCGCTTCGGGCCTCGACCCTGCGCACGCCGCCGCCCGCCTTGAGCTCGTGGCCCAGCGCGCCGGTGGAGAGGAAGTAGTTTACCGAACCCGAGACCTGGTGCTGCGGCCGGCCGACGTAATTCGACCTGTAGCTGTTGTGCCATACGGAGTCTGCGTCCAGGAAAGCCTGGGGGGCCGGTCCGCCCGCGGCGACTGTCCGGAAATTCTCGTCCAGGAACGACCAGAACGCCTCCACGACGACTTTTGAGGAAAAGACCTGGCTGTCCTCCATCTTGTAGAGCGACGTCGGACCGGACTGGAGCTGCGTGGTTTCCGGAGGACGGGTCGGCGAGGCGCCGCGGCCCGACTTGCGCTTGTCGCCGCGCAGATAGAAGACCGTCAGGCCGTTGGACTCGATGGCCTGGAAGGTCGCCTTGGCGTTGATGTCCTCGATCGTAGTCTTGTCCGGCTGGCCCGTGACTGCAAGAAGGTCGATTTGCTGCCGCCCGTACGAGCCCCACAGCCAGAGGCGGTCCTTGAGAACGGGTCCACCAATCTCGATGCCGTAGTCCTGGATACCGGTAATCTGGTTTCCCACGAACGGAGTCGCTCCGCCGCCGGCCTCCTGCTGCCGCTTCTCCTCTTCGGACAAGGTCGGCTTCGCTTGGAAGGCGGAGTCGGTGACGAAGACGCGCGCAGAGCCGCGCGTCCGGTTGGTGCCGCGCCGCGTCACCAGGTTCAGAGTCACCCCGGAGGTCGCGATCGAAGGGTCGCTGCCGCCGGTGACGGCCTGAATCTCCTGAAAGGAGTCGAAGTCCCAGTACGTGGGGGAGGACGCCGCGACCGCCATGTCGGAAATTGTGGCGCCGTCCAGATTCCAGGAGCCCTGGCTCGTTTGGGAGCCCTTCGCGATGAAGCCCGATGCCTGGCCGCTGTAATTGCCTCCGACATTTACCTTGTCGACCAGGACGCCGGGTACTGTCTGGACGGCGGCCCAGGGGTCGCGGGCGCTGGGGATTGTGTCCATCTCGCGGCGTTCGATCGTCGCGCCTGTCCCGACCCTCCGGGGATCGAGCAGCGGCGCATCGCCCACCACCGTAACGGAAGCCTCGACCGCGGCTTGCTTCATTGCGACGCGAATACTCGTGTTGACGCCCACGGCCACCGCGACGCCCCTGCGCTCGACCACGGCAAAACCGGTCAGATCGAGCCGGAGCGCGTAGTCGTCCGCCGGATCCAGATTCAAGAAGTGGAACTCGCCACGTCGGTCGGTGACGAAGTTCTGCGGGGTTCCCGCGCCTTTGAGGGTCACGGTCACGCCCTGCAGCGCGCTCCCGTCCTCCGCCAGCACGACTCCGTAGATGTTCCCGCTCTTCGCCTGTCCCGCGGCGATTCCGGCGGCCAGGAGCAGGGCAAGAATGCAAGCCAGGTGTTGCTCCCCGGTGCGTTGAGGAGCGCGTCCCGAAGACGTGTCAGAGGGCATGCGGAACCCGAATGTCAGATCCTTCTGGCTCCGGGAAGTTCCGGCCGGGAGCGGAAGTGATGCCGCCCGGGCAAACCGGGACGCTGGCATGGAGCTCCTTTGGACGAAATCGTGTCCCAATCAGTCTGTCGTCGACTGATGGCCATGTCAACTTAGTTCGAAGGGCGGAGGTATCCTTTTTGCGGCTTGGCGCTCCCGTCGGGCACTCAGGTTGGACCCTACGAGATCCTCGCGCCGCTGGGCGCGGGCGGGATGGGGGAGGTGTATCGCGCGCGGGACATGAGGCTCGGGCGCGAGGTGGCCATCAAGGTCGTGCCTGCAGAGATCTCTTCGGATGTCGGGCGGCTCGCTCGGTTCGAGCAGGAGGCAAGGTCGGCCTCGGCCCTCAACCATCCGAACATCGTCACGGTCCACGACGTGGGGCGGTCTGGCGAAACCTCCTACATCGCCATGGAGCTGGTCGAGGGAAAGACTCTGCGGGAGCTGCTTGCGACCGGCCCTCTGCCGGTGCGGCGGGCCGTTACGCTCGCGGCGCAGGTGGCCGACGGTCTCGCGAAGGCGCACGCGGCGGGGATCGTGCACCGGGACTTGAAGCCCGAGAACGTGATGGTCTCCTCCGACGGCTTCGTCAAGATCCTGGATTTCGGCCTGGCCAAGCTCGTCTCGGATCCGTCCGGAGCGTACTCCCAGGCGATGACGGTGGCCGGCGCCCGAACACAGTCGGGCATCGTCCTGGGAACCGTCGGGTACATGTCGCCGGAGCAGGCGAGCGGGGCTGGCGTGGACATTCGCTCCGACCAGTTCTCCTTCGGCTCGATCTTCTACGAGATGCTCTCGGGGCGCCGGGCGTTCTCCCGCGCGACGCCGGCGGAGACCCTGACGGCGATCATCCGCGAGGAAGCGGAGCCGGTCGGCGGGGTCAATCCCGAGGTCCCGCCGCCTCTGCGCTGGGTGATCGAGCGGTGTCTCGCCAAGGACCCGAAGGAACGCTATGTCGCCACGGAAGACCTGGCCCGTGAAGTCCGGTCCCTTCGAGACCACCTCTCCGACGCGATGGCGGCCGTTCCTTTCGCCGCGCCGCCGAGGAGGAGCAGGAATCGTTCCGCCTTCCTCGTTGCGGCGGCGGCGGTCATTCTCGCCGCGGGAATCGCCGCGGGTTTGCTCCTCGGGCGCGGCTCTCCAACCGAGCCGCCCTCCTACAATCGCCTGACCTTCCGGCGAGGCGCGGTCTGGTCGGCGCGATTCGCGCCCGACGGCCAGACGATCGTCTACAGCGCCGCCTGGGACGGAGAGCCGATGAAGCTGTTCTCGACTCGGCCGGAGGGAATCGAGTCGCGGCCTATGGACCTTCCTTCCGGCAAGATCCTGGCGATCTCCTCGCAGGGAGAGATGGCGCTGGCAATGGAGCCGCGGATCCCGCTGAGCTATTTCCAGATCGGAACCCTGGCGCGCGCCGCTCTCTCCGGCGGCGCTCCGAGGGAAACCCTCCCCGATGTCCACGGGGCCGACTGGAGCCCCGACGGGAAGGAGGTGGCGGTCCTCCGGCTCCTCGAGGGAAAGGATCGCCTCGAGTATCCGGCGGGCAAAGTCCTCTACGAGGCCACCGGCAATCTCTCGGACCCCCGCATCTCGCCCGACGGGAAGTGGATCGCCTTGATGGAACACTTCGGCGACTCGACATCGGTGATCGCGGTCGGCCGCGACGGCCGCAAGAAGGAGCTCTCCAGCGGATGGGAGGTGACTTCGACCGGCCTCGCGTGGTCTCCGAAAGGCGACGAGATCTGGTTCTCCGCGAGCCGGGGACGCGAACCCTCGGCGCTCTACGCCCAGACCCTGGACGGCCGGCCGAGGCTGCTGCTGCGGACGCCTGGCTATTTGAAGCTCTTCGACGTGTCGAGTGACGGGCGCCTCCTCCTCGCCCAGTTCCACTTGCGCGTGGGACTCCGGTTCGGCTCCCAGGGCAAACCGGAAAGCGAGCTCTCATGGCTGAGCAACTCGTTCCTGGGAGACCTCTCCGCGGATGGGAGGACCGTAGTCTTCTCCGAAGCTCAAAGGCTCTCGTCGGAACCCGGCATGGTGGTTTACGTGAGGAAGACGGACGGCTCTCCCGCGGTCCGCCTGGGCGAGGGGTACTCGCTCGTCTCGATGACGCCCTCGCCCGACGGCCGCTGGGTTCTGGCGATCTCCGTGACCCGGCAGCCCGGAAAACCGGTTCTCCTGCCGACCGGCGCCGGAGAGGCCAGGGTCGTATCGGAGATTTCGAACTGTCTGTGGGCGGACTGGTTTCCGGACGGCCGGAGAATCCTCGCCATGTCCCGGCCCTCCGACCGGTCCGGGCGACAGCTGCTCGTCCATGATCTGGCGACGGGCAGGAGCGCTGTCCTCGTGGCCGGCGGCGTTCGCCGGTCGTTTGGAAGCAAGGGTCCGGCGGCGATCTCTCCCGACGGAAAGTGGGTCGCTGCCGCGGACTCGGGCGGGGCGGTCCGGCTCTATCCCGCCGAGGGCGGAGAGGCGAGGCAGCTCTCCGGCTTCCGTCCGGAAGATGAGCTGATTCGCTGGAGCGCGGACGGGAAGGCGCTCTTCACCTACGAGATCGGGATGCCGGGCAGGGTCTTCCGCATCGACCTGGCGACGGGCCGCCGGGAGGTCTGGAAAGAGCTGACGACCTCGGATCCCGCCGGCGTCTGGCGCATCCATCCCGTCTCGGTCACCGGCGACGGAGGCTCCTACGCCTACAGCTACTCGAGCGCGCTGGGGGACCTCTATCTTGTGAAGGGCGCCCGATGAGCGAAGAGTCGCCGAAACTTTTCTCGGAGGCTTACTCGACTCTCGAATCGCTGCGGGCTCTGGCGGCGACCTGGAACGACTCGCCGCCGATGAAGCGCCTCGGAGCGAGGCTCGAGTTCGAGCGGGTGGACCGCGTCCGCGCGGTCATCGATCCGGTGATGCCGTACCACCGGGGCGGGATGGGGACCGACGCGGTCAACGGACCGGTCCTCGCGGGGCTCTTCGACCTCGTCATCGGAACGGTCGGCTGGCTCTCGCGCCCCGACACCAGGTCGGCGACCGTCACGCTCTCGATGACGTTCCTGCGCCCGACGCGGGGCAGCCGCGTCCTCGTCGAAGGGCGGCTCCTGCGCGCGGGCACGAACCTGACCTTTGCCGCGGCGGAGGTCCTCGACGAGAACGGAGAAGTCACCGCCCGCTGCGACGGCACGGTCGCCGTCGCCCACGGGAAGTTCGAATCCAGCGACTTCTACTCGGCGATGAGAGGCAGCTCCTAGGGCGCCCGGAGGGCCGCGGCGGCCTGGCGGACGAGGGCGGCGACCTTCTCGACGGCCTCGGCGGTCTTCCGCGTGTTGGCGTCCACGTCGGCGTACTGCTTTTCCTCGATGGCCTCGCGGACGGCGGGGAGCGTCTTGACGTCGTAGCCGGTGTAGAAGCCCGGCGCGTAGACGTAGTGCTTGAACCACGGGCGGCGCGGCAGGCCTTCCTCGCGCGTCAGGGCCCGCTCGGAGGCACGCAGCAGCTCGTTGACCCGCACGAGCGAGCGCGCCGGGAGCCTCTCGGCGCCGGCTCGGGCCGCTTCGAAATCCTTCGCCGCGTCGGCGAGTGATGAGGAAGCCTTCTCGAGCGGCGAGAAGTCGAACGCGGGAACCGGAGTCTCCTTCGCGGGCGCCACGAACGGTTGTTTGGGGCTCGCGACCGCGTCGAACAGTCCCTCGTCGATGCGCCGATTGCGCTCCTCGGCCGCCTCGCGTCTCTCCCGGGCGAGGACCTGGACCTCCTTGACGTACTTCGCGACCGCGTCGGACAACCCCGTGAAGTCGAAGGGAAGCAGGTCCGCATCGGCGAGCCTCAGGACGACCGTCCCCGCCGCCTGCGCGAGGGTGCGCCCGTACGAGAAATCGGTGTCGGAGAACCTCGTGTACCAGGCGAAGTCGTCGTAGATCGAGTGGTACACGCCTCCGCCGCCTTCCCCGCCGAACCCGAAGTTGAGCGACGCGACGCCGAGGTGATCCACGAAGGTCGTGTAATCGGACCCCGATCCCAGCGCGCCGATCCGGACGTTGGCGCGGTCCCGCAGTTCCTTTCGCTCCTCCGCGGTCTTTGCCTCGTCGATGCGCCGCAGCCGCCACCGGCGAGCGACCGGGATCTTCTTCTCCGGGTCCTCGACCTCGGCGGCGACCTCGTTGACCAGAGCCTCCAGCGTGTGGGAGCCGGAGGCGTTGAAGAAGCCGGGACCGTTGGAGTCGCTGTTCAAGTACGCCACGGCCTTCTTCTCGATCTCCGCCGCGTGCGTCTCGGCCCACTCGGTCGAGCCGAGCAGGCCCGGCTCCTCTCCGTCCCATGCGCAGAGAAGGATCGTCCGTTTCGGCTTCCACCCTCCCTTGAGCAGCGTCCCGAGGGCGCGCGCTTCTTCCAGGAGCGCCGACATGCCGCTGACCGGGTCGCTGGTGCCGTTGACCCAGGCGTCGTGGTGGTTGCCCTGGATGACCCACTCGTCGGGATATGCCGAGCCGGGGATCCTCGCGATGACGTCGCGGACCGGCGTGATCTTCCAGTCGAAGGCGAGCTTGACGTGGACGCGAGCCGGGCCCGGTCCGACGTGGTACGTCATCGGAAGGCCGCCCCGCCACTCGCGGGGGGCGACCGGCCCGGCCAGTGCCTCGAGCAGTGGCCGCGCGTCGCCGTAGGAGATCGGGAGGACCGGGATCTTCGTCAGAGTCTTCGCGTCGGCGAGGTCGAAGGTGGCCCTCGGCTTGTCCGCCCCCACCCCGGGCGTGAGCGGGTCTCCGGCGTAGAGGGGCCCATCGGAGACGCTGCCTCGCTGCACGCCCTGCTGCGGCCGGTAGGGCCCCTTCGGATAGACGTCGCCGTTGAAGTAGCCGTCGTCGTGCGGGTCGGAATAGATCAGGCACCCGACGGCCCCGTGCTCCGCCGCGACCTTCGGCTTGATCCCGCGCCACGACTGGCCGTACCGCGCCAGCACGACCTTGCCGCGCACGTCGATGCCGAGCGAGGCGAGCTTCTCGTAATCGTCGGGCAGGCCGTAGTTGACGTACACGAGCGGGCCGGTGACGTCGCCGTCGATCGAGTAAACGTTGTAGGTCGGAAGCTGCGCCGCGGTCTGGGAGGAGGTGGGATCGCCCTCGACGGGAGTTTCGGCCAGGCTCGCTCGGAAGCGGACCGGCTCCAGCATCTCGACGACCCGCTCCTTCGGAGTCGCGAAAAGCGGGTAAAACGTCTCGATCGACGCGTCGAGCCCGAACTCGCGGAACTTGCCCAGGATCCATTGCGCGTTCTTCTCGCCGTAGGGAGAGCCGACGTGGTGAGGCTCGGCGGAGAGGACGCGCGCGTTCTCGCGAATCACCTTCGGGTCGGGCAGTGACCGGTAGCGCTCCTCGACGCGCAGCTCCTCCTTCGCGCTCTCCGGAAAGAATCCGCGCGGCGACGCGAGCGCCGGAACGAGCAGCGCCGCGGCCGTGAACCTTCTGAGGTTTTTCATGGCGCGCGATCCTATTTCATTGCATTGCGCGCCGGCGTCGCATAAAATGATCCGCATTGACAGCGGGAGAGCGGAGCACGATCCGCTTTCCGCGATTGCTTCGGAGGCCGCTTTGAGCGAATCGACTCCGAACGCCCGACGCGCCCGGCCGTCCGGCCGTCGGGGTCACTTTCCCGCGGGAGTCCCACCGGCGTGAAGCTCGTCTGGTCCCGGCCCGCCGGGTCGCACCCGCGCCCGAGAGGCGTGCTGCCGCTCGCGGTCCTCTGCCTCTTCCTCGGCGGCGTGGTCTCCGACCGCCCGGGGATCGCGGACGGCCCCAGGCCCGTTCGCGCCGCGGCGGCGAGCCTGCTGCTGACGGGAAGCCTCCTGCTGATCGTCGGCGGCGCCTCGCTCCTGATCCAGAGAGCGCGGCGCGCCGGCCCGCGGCTTTCGCTCGCCCCGCCCGATTCCAGTGATCCGAGCCCCCTGTCCTCATTTCCAGAGGAGGAACAGAGGTGAGTCGAGAGAACGTCCTGACCTTCGATCCCTTTCCCCGGTCCGGGATGGCGCGCCGCGGTGCGCCGGACAAGGCCCACCCTCAGCCGGAGGAGACCGTCGAGGTGGAGTGCCCGTTCTGCGCCGCGGTCGTCTGCCTCGAGGCGCGCGTCGCCGCGCTTCGCCCGGACGTCCTGTGCGCCGGCTGCGACTCCACGATCGCGGTGGACGTGGAGAGAGCCACGCTCAAGTGGTGACGGCCCGGCTTCGCGGCTGATCGTCTACGGATTCTTTTCCGCGTCGAAGGGGCGCAGGTAGGCCCAGCGCCGGGGCATGTCCAGGAACGCGTGGGAGCCGAGAATCACGTCCTGGCCCAGGGCTCCGTCCTCCCCCCACTGCGTGTCGAATCCGGACGCCGGAAATGAAAGGGATAGCGCCGGATACGAGATCGGGATCGGAGGCAGGGGAGCCGTTCCCCACTTGAGCTCCGCCGGCCCGCTCTCCGGGAGCCCGACCCGGCGCGCCGATTCGCGGGCGACCAGGAGAGGCGGACCCGGCACGGCGGCCCGGAGCCGCAGCAGGCTGCCGCCGTAGCTGAGGATCGCCGTCGCGCGGTCGCCGTCGTCGTCGAGCAGGCCCTTGTAGAAGCCGGGCGGCGGGCTCCACTTCTGCGGGTCGTAGATCCGGACCCGACTCGCGCGCGCGTCGAATTCGAGGACGGCCTCCCGCAGCAGGACACCGCCGGCCCTCGCATCGCAACCCTCGGGAAGGTCGCCGGACACCTGGACCAGCAGCTCCGGCCACGAAGCGGTCCCCACCGTCAGCGGGCCCGCCCGCGCGACGCTCCGGCCGAAGACGTCCGTGCGCACGGCGAGCCCCAGGCGGCTCGCGAGCGCGGCGGCGACCTGGAGCGGTCCGTCGGCCGACCCGTCGAACGCCAGCCGGACCGGAAGTCCCCCGACCGAGGCGTCCAAGACGATCGCGCCGGCGCCGGAGCGCCCGAGCGGGACCTCGGCCGGGCTGGCGGTCCACCTCGCGGACCATCCTCCGGCCACCTTGTCCGAGAGCGCCCCGGTGGGAAGGGTCACTGCGCGGACCTGCGCCTCCACCGCGGCTCCCGGCCTGGAGCGGTCGGTGAAGGCCGCGGCTCCCCGATAATCCAGCGCGAAGCCGGGCGAGCGCGCCGAGAGCAGGTCGCCGCCTTGGACGAAAGTCAAACGGAGTGTATTGCCGCCCCGCGGGCGGAGGTCTACCGACACCGTGTTCCCCTCGGCCGGCCCGAGGGACAGCTTCGCCCCGCCGAGGTCGTCGAAGAGGTAGGCTCGCCGCCAGAAATACGCCCGGGTCAGCAGCTCCGCCAGGACCGGCTCGGAGCAGACGCGCGTGACGCCGTCTTCATCGGTCCAGAACGACTTGCCGGCCTGGATGCCGCGGATGGTCGTCCAGCCGGCGGACTCGACCGTCTCGCGGTACGTCTGCCCGTCCCACTCGATCCGCTCGCTTCCCGGCTCGCCGCCCTCCCCGGGAGCCGAGAGCGCCAGGCGAATGACCTGCGCCCCGGGCAGCGGCTTGACTCCCGCGCGCTTGCGGTGGCTCTCCAGGATGCGCCGGGCGATCCGGAGGTCGGAGCGCTCGCCGCAGCCCGAGGCCGCCAGGCAGGCGAGCGACAGCGAAAGGAGGGCTGCCCCCTTTTTCCCCAATCCGCACCCTCCTCGAAGGGGAAAGATGTTATCTTCGCGGGCCGAAAAAAACTTTGCGGAACATGCTTTTTTTTGCTTGACGCTTCTCGCGGTGGATAGAATAGCGGGCCAATTGAACAACGCCGGCAACGGCGATACCAAAAAGAAGAAGGGGTAACGCATATGGCAAAAGATTCCGGGAAGGCGCTTTCGAAGTCTCAGATCGCGGATCACCTGGCCAAGTCCACCGGGCAGACCAAGCGCGTGGCGGTTCAGTTCCTCGACGACCTGACCGCGCTCGCCTACAAGGAGGCGCGGAACAGCTTCACGATCCCCGGAGTCGGGAAGCTCGTCCTCGTCAACCGCAAGGCGCGGATGGGCCGCAACCCGGCGACCGGCGAGGAGATCAAGATCCCCGCCAAGCGCGTCGTCAAGTTCCGCGTCTCGAAGAAAGCCAAGGACGCCATCCTGGGGGCCAAGAAGTAGAGCCGCTCTTTCAGCGACAACAAAAAGGCGGTCCTTCGGGACCGCCTTTTTTCTTGCCTTCGAGCTGCCCTACTGGATCTTGGTCTTCGTCTTGGTCTTGGTGATCGTGACCTGGCGCGCGAACGTGGTGCCGTTGTTCGTGTAGGTGCGCACCGTGACCGTCTTCCCGACCGTCAGATCCTGCGGGAGCTGCGATTCCTGAGTGATCGTGTACCGCACGGTCTGATGATCGGGCCGCTCGATGGTGAGGAACTGGCCGGGCTCATAGGCCGAGACCGTCCCCTCGATGGTCGTCGTGGTGGTCTTCATGGTGTCGCCGCTGGGGCTCGTCTCGGTCCGCTCGGTCGTGGTCTTCTTCTGGCCTTCCGGAGTCATGCTGGTTGTCGTCACCTTGGTGACCATCGCCGGGCCGGAGCCGTCGCTCGCGGGCTCGGTCGAGATCGTCACCGTCCGGCCGATCGCGAGGTCGCTCGGGAGCGAGGCCGAGGGGCTGATCGTGTAGGTCGTGACCTTGCGGTCGGGACCGCGGAGCACGATCGTCTGGCCCGGCTCGAAGCGGACCACTTCGCCGGTGATCGTCACGAGCTTCGGGTTGTCCGAAGTCGTCTCGATCGTCGTCTGCTTGGTCGTCGCTTCCTGGGCGCTCAGGAGCGTTGCAGCGGCTGCTGTCGCCAGCGCCAGGAAGAGGCTGCGCCATTTCATCGGGACCTCCTTCTCTCCGCGCGACGCCGGGAGTTCCGCCGCCGCGCCGTCAAGCGAGCCCCCCGCACCATGCGGGGGGCTCGGCCGTCGCCGGATGATCAGGCGGCGGTCTTTTTCGTCTTCTTCGTGTGCGAGGCCACCGGCGCGGGCATGATGGTCGTCACCTTGTTGCCGCCGTCCGACTTCGAATACGCGACCTTGACCCGGTCGCCGACGTTCGCCGTCCCCTTCATGGCGACGTTCTCATCGAGGTCGAAGCTGTAGTCCTTGTTCTTGGGGCCCGTCACGGTGATCTTCTTTCCGGCTTCGTACTCCTTGACGGTGCCGATCACGGTCTCGGTCTTCACCTTGGTGTTGGGCCCGGGGCCCTTGTGCTTGGTCGTCGATTCCATGTGCATCGTGGCTTGCGCGTCCTTCTCCTTGGTCTTGGATTCCGACGCGGTCTGCGCGGCGGAAGCGCCCGCGACCAGGAAAGCGAACACGGCCAGCAGGGTCGTCCAACGTTTCATTTTTCTCCCCTCCGGAAGCCCACACAGGAGCTACCGATGAAGAGAGCTTCAAGAATCGTGCCGGTTAGAGCGGGTCTCCGGAGGAGGACAATCGGTTATCCTGACTGCGTGCGATCGCTCCGAGTTCCCCTGATCGCGCTCTTCGCGGTGTTCGTGGCGGCCGCGGGACCGGCGCTTCCCGACAAGCCGGTCTGGCCCCTGACGCTTCGTGAAGGGCTGCCCGCATCGATTCCCGGATACGCCGCGGCGCCGACGGACCCGCTCCCCGAGGACAGCGAGAACGAGATGGGCCAGCACGTCGAGGTGTCGCGCTTCTTCCAGCGCATCGAGAGCAAGACCTCGACGCGGCAGTTCCGGATCGCGATCCAGGACTACAACGAAGGCAAGGACCTGACCTCGGCCCTCCGCAAGGCTTTCCAGCAGGCGAAGCAGACCGGCACGGTCGAGACCCGGGAGCTCGAGATCGGGGGACGGAAGGCCTTCCTCGTCACGGACCGGTCCCTGGGCCGCCCGACGACGCTCTTGACGGTCGTCGCGATGCCCTCGAGGCTCGTGCTCGGCGAAGGAGCCAATGTCGAGCCGGACGAGGCCATCAAGCTCCTCGGTCTCGTGGACATGGCGAAGGTCGCCGCGATCCGCAAATGAGCGCGTCTCCCGCCGTCCGCTGGGCGCGGCCGCAGGACGGGCCGCGGATCGTCGAGCTCGACCGCGAGCTCGCCCGCTTCGAGAAGTTGAACCCCCCGAACGACGAGGAGGCCGCGAAGCTCCTGTCCTGGATCTTCGAGTCGAAGAAGCTCGAGGCGCTCGTGGCGGAAGTCAATGGCCGCATCGAGGGGATCGCCCTCTTCTACGAAGGCCTGGGAACCTTCCGCGCGAAGCCCTTCCTGTACCTTGAAGACCTGGTCGTCGCGGAAGGCTCCAGGAGCCGGAGCGTGGGGAAGGCGCTGATGTCCGCGCTCGCCGCCGAGGCCTTGAAGCGCGGCGCGCTCCGCATCGACTGGGTCGTGCTCGATTGGAACGAGCGCGCGATGCGCTTCTACGACAGTCTGGGAGCCAGCCGCCCCCACGACTGGATCAAGTTCTCACTCGACGGAAAGGAGCTGGAGCGACTGGCTCAGGGATAGCCGTCTCTATTTCTTGGATGCCTTCCTGGGCCCGTAATGTGCCGCCGGTTCCGACAGCACGAACCGGAGCTCTCGACCAAGGGATTCGGCATAGCGGACAAGCGTGCGGACCGTGTGACCCTCGTATTCGGGATGCTCGATTCGGCTGATCGCCTGCTGGCTCGTCTTGAGTCGTCGCGCAATCTCGGCCTGGCTGACGCCCTCCAGCCTGCGGACTCGCGCCAGTTCTCGCGCGAGCTCCGTGGCCTTCCGGGCGGCATCAAAGCTCTCCCGAAACTTGGTGCTCTTCCGGCGTTCCCTTCGAATCCAGGCCTCGAGATCGATCCGTCCAGCCCGCCGACCCGTCAGCCGCGCTTCCCGTTCGGAGTTCCTGGACTTCATCGGATCATCTCCTTGAGGCGTCGTTCCGCTAGCTGGAGCTCCCGGGGCGGGGTCTTCCGGCTTTTCTTGGTGAATGCGTGGAGAATGACGAGGTCTCTTCCAACGACGCAGTAAAGAAACCGGTGTTGCAGGCCTGCCGCGCCTGCCGCCCGGATCTCCCAGATCTTGCCTCGCAGAGGCTTTACGCTGACCGTCAAAAGGATCGGAAATTGCCCAGTCTGACGGCTAGACGCCGATGGGGTGCCAGGTTGTCTTTGTCTCGGTGAAGGATTCTATGTAGTCGAGGCCTTGGGCCTTTTCGGAGAAATAGTCGGCGATCAAGTAGCGGCGGACCCGCTTGACGTTGACGGCGGCGTCCTGGCCGATCTGCTTGGAGAGGGCGGCGTCGGCGCCGGCGTCGGCGATCGCGTGGACGTCCATATGGCGGGCGAGGTGGGGGACCAGCTCGTCGCGATGCCCCGAAATCAGGTTGGCGACGCCGTTGGGAAGATCCGAGGTCGCGAGGACCTCCGCGAACTCCAGGGACGCGAGCGGAGAGTCCTGCGAGACGAGGACCACCGCGGCATTGCCGCAGACGATCGCGGGGGCCAGGTGAGAGACCAGACCGAGGAGATCGGGCGCGTTCGGCGCGACGACGCCGACGACGCCCATCGGCTCCGGCACCGAGAAGTCGAAGTAGGACGAAGCGACCGGGTTCACAGTCCCGAGGAGCGCGGTGTACTTGTCGGACCAGCCGGCGTAGTGGACCAGGCGGTCGATCGAGGCGCGGACTTCCTTCTTGGCCGCAGCGGGGGAGAGGCCCGGTGAGTCGCGGAGGATCTTCTCAAAGGACTCCGCGCGCCCCTCCAGCATCTCGGCCATGCGGTAGAGGATCTGCCCCTTCAGGTAGGCCGTCTTCGCCGCCCAGCCCGGCTGCGCTTCGCGCGCCTTCCGCACCGCCTCTCGCAAGTCCTTGCGCGACCCGCGGGAGATGTTGGCCAGGAACTTCTTCTTTGCCGACTCGACGGCGTCGTAGCGGCCGGACTCGGTCCGGACGAACTCGCCGCCTACGTAGAGCTTGTAGGTCTTCCGAACTTCGAGTTCCATGGCTACGACAACTCCACGTAGGCGCGCAGCCCGTGCACGCCGCCCTCGCGGCCGAAGCCGGACTCCTTGTAGCCGCCGAAGGGCGAGGACGGGTCGAACTTGTTGAACGTGTTCGCCCAGACGACGCCGGCCTTCATCTTCGAGGTGATCTTGAAGATCTTCGAGCCCTTGTCGGTCCACACGCCGGCGGAAAGGCCATAGGGAATGTTGTTGGCCTTCTCGACCGCCTCCTCGGGCGTGCGGAAGGTCATGACGGCGAGGACCGGCCCGAAGATCTCCTCGCGCGCGATCCGGTGCGACTGCGCGACGCCGGTGAAGAACGTCGGCGGGAAGAAGAAGCCCCTGGCCGGGATGGCGCAGGAGGACTGGTGGATCTCGGCCCCTTCCTCCACGCCGCAGGCGACGAGCTCGCGGATCTTCTCGAGCTGCATCTTCGAATTGATCGCGCCGACGTCCGTGTTCTTGTCGAGCGGGTCTCCCAGCCGCAGGGTCGCGATCCGGCGCTCGAGCTTGCCGAGGACCCTCTCGGCGACCGATTCCTGGACGAGGAGCCGCGAGCCTGCGCAGCAGACGTGCCCCTGGTTGAAGTAGATGCCGTTGATGATCCCCTCGACGGCCTGGTCGAGGGGCGCGTCCTCGAACAGGATGTTGGCGGCCTTCCCGCCGAGCTCCAGCGTCAGCCGCTTCCCTGTCCCCGCGATGGCGCGCTGGATGATCTTGCCGACCTCGGTCGAGCCGGTGAAGGCGACCTTGCGGACGCGCGGGTGGTTGACGACGTGCGCTCCCGTCTCCCCGGCGCCCGGCACGATGTTGACGACGCCCGGAGGCAGGTCCGCTTCCTGGCAGATCTTCGCCAGCGCCAGCGACGTCAGGGGAGTCGTCTCGGCCGGTTTCAGGACGACGGTGTTGCCGCACGCGAGCGCGGGCGCGATCTTCCAGGCGGCCATGAGCAGCGGGAAGTTCCACGGGATGATCTGGCCGCAGACCCCGATCGAGGAGACCGTGTGCCGCGGGAACGCGTACTCGAGCTTATCGGCCCATCCGGCGTGGTAGAAGAAATGGGCCAGCGCCAGCGGGACGTCCACGTCGCGCGATTCCTTGATGGGCTTTCCGCCGTTCATGGATTCGAGGACCGCCAGCTCGCGCGACTTCTCCTGGATCATCCGCGCGATGCGGTAGATGTACTTGCCGCGCTCGGCCGGCGCGAGCTTCGACCAGCGCTTGCGGTGGGCTTCCTCGGCTGCCCGAACCGCGGCGTCCACGTCCTCGGCGCCGCCCTCGGCGACCTCGGACAGGACTTCCTCGGTCGCCGGGTTGATCGTCTCGAAGTACTTCTTCGATTTCGGCGGCACGAATTTCCCGCCGATGAAGACCCCGTACCTCTTCTCGATCCGGACGTGGTCCTTGGACTCCGGAGCCGGCGAGTACTCCCAGGCTCCGCCGAACTCCAGCCGCGGCCTTTCCGACTCGAACTTTTCCGCGGCCTGCCGCTTGCCGGTCTTCTCTTCGACGATCGTGCTCATCGGCTCAGTCTTTCGTGAAGTAGTCCTCGTTCTGGTAACTGCCGGTCATTTCCTTGGTCAGTTGCATCAGCAGGTCGTTGGTCAGAGTCGAAGCGCCGAGGCGGAAGAGGTCCGGCGTCAGCCACGCGTCTCCCAGCGTCTCCTTGACGAGGACCAGGAGATGGAGCGCCTGCTTGGAGGTCTTGATGCCGCCCGCCGGCTTCATCCCGATCCGCTTCCCGGTGTCGAGGTAGAAGTCGCGGATCGCTTCGAGCATGACCAGCACGACCGCCGGCGTGGCCGCGGGGGCGACCTTCCCGGTCGAGGTCTTGATGAAGTCCGCGCCGGCCGCCATCGCCAGGTGCGACGCCTTCCGGACGTTGTCGTACGTCTCGAGCTCGCCCGTTTCCAGGATGACCTTCAGGTGCGCGTCGCCGCAGGCGTCCTTGACGGCGAGGATCTCGGAGGAGACCTTCGCGTAGTCGCCGGAGAGGAAGGCGCCGCGGTCGATGACCATGTCGATCTCGTCGGCGCCCATCGCGACGGCGCGGCGCGTGTCCTCGATCTTGACCGGCAGGGGAACGAGCCCGGCGGGAAAGCCGGTGGAGACCGAGGCGACCTTCACGCCGCTTCCCGCGAGGGCGTCCTTCGCGACGGGCACCAGGTTGGGGTAGACGCAAACGGCCGCGACGTGGGGGACCGACGGGTCTCCCGGCATGGGCTGGATCGCCTTCCGGCAAAGCTGCCGGACCTTCCCCTCGGAATCCTTCCCTTCCAGGGTCGTCAGGTCGATCATCGAGATCGCGAGGCGGATGCCGGCCTTCTTCGCCTCCTTCTTGATGGACCGCTTGCCCAACCCCGACGCCCGCTCCTCGACCCCGACCTGGTCCACGTGAGGGACGGAGGCCGGATCGAAGGGGAGAGAGGGGACGGTGCTCATGGGAGCCGCCAATTATCCCACCGAAGACTCAGCCGTTGGGGATCTCCCAGAGGCCCTTGATGGCGGGATGGTCCCAGGCGATCCGGTACTCGTCGGGGCTCGCGGGATCGAAGGCTTCGGTCACGAAGTAGAGCAGGGCGCAGGGGTTCGTCAGCGGGCGGTAGCCGTGCGCGACTCCGGCGGGGATCCGCACGAGCAGGTCCTTGCCGCCGCCGGCGACGACGACCTGCGTCTGGCCTCTCGTCTTCGAATCCTCGCGGATGTCGTAGAGGACGATCTTCGCCTTGGACGGGGGAGGGAAGAACCAGATGTCGTCCTGCCGGAGGTGGTAGTGCAGGCCCTTGATGTGGTTGTCGGCCTCGACGATCGAGTAGTTCATCTGCGCCGTGTCCACACCCTTGAAGAAGTCGGCCAGCGGCTTTGCCCCGTCGTGCGCCGCGCGGCTCCGGAAGATCTCCATGAAAAACCCGCGGTCGTCGGTGAATCGAGTCAGGGGAAGGATCTTCACCCCCTCGATCGGAGTCGGCCGCGCGTAGTCCTTCGCCTCGACCCGAAACTCGGGAACGATGTCGTCGGGTGTCACCGGGAGATATTAGTCGACAGTCGACAGTCCACAGTCAACAGGAAAGAAAAGAGCGGGCCCATGGGCCCGCTCCGAATACTGTCGGCTGTCGACAGTTGACTGTCGACTTTCTTCCTATTTCGCCGCCATCTTCGCCGGCGCGACGTCCCCCTTGATCGTCCAGGTGATGTTGAAGCCGTTCTTGTGGTCCTGCGCCACGAACTTGCCCTCGGCGCCGTCGAAATGGTGCTTGGAGTAGGCCAGGACGAAGCCGTCGTTGGACTGGGTGAACCAGTACTGGAGGTTCTTGATCACGGTCGGGGTCTTCTTGTCGGGCCCCATCGCCTTGTCGAGCGTGATCTCCCCCATGCCGCTCCCCATCTTCGCGTGCGACATCTTGGCGTCGTCATGCCACTCGATGGAGTCCTCGCGCGTGGAGAAGGCGCCCCACTTGACCTGCCAGGCCGCCTTGATCACGCTGGCGATGGCTTCCTTCTGCTCCTTGGACGACTTCTTGTCGTACGTCACGACGGCCCACGCGAGCGGCATGCCGGGGCCGGGCTTCTTGTGCCACTCGCCGCCGAGGTCTCCCGACATCCAGACGATCTGGTCCGAGAGGTCCACGTTGCCGTAGTGGCTCCCTTTTCGGAACTTGTACACGTTGTTGAACATGCACATGTGCTCGTTGGACGACGGCCCGAAGTAGCAGGTGCAGAAGAGCGGGCAGGAGCATCCTTCGATCGTGTCGGCGGTCACGTCGTAGGTCTTCGCGTGGTCGGGCCCGGCCGCGACCAGCGTGAAGGCGGCGACCACGAATGCCAGAAACGGGACGAGTTTCCTCCTCATGCTTCCTCCTTCCGGCGGGCGGTGTGTCCACGGCGCCCGCATTAGCCCTCCGCAACGGCAGTCCATGGTCGGTTTCTGTGGACCTTCTACTCCCGGCCCGCCGCGAAAGCAAGCCCGCCGGCCCCCCGCGATGGTGCTAGGCTGAACGGGCTCGGGAGGAAGGCCCATGAAGAAGCGGTTCGCGCTGGCGGCGGTGGCGGCGTGCCTGGTCGGAAGCTGGATGGCGGCGATGCCGGGGCCGGACCCCCGCGAGCGCAACTTCAAGTTCTTCGTGGACGGCGTCGAGATCGACGGCGTCGTGGGATACCGGATCAACTTCGCACGCCTCCCGGTCAGCCGGACCGACTCGCGTCGCCTGGACTTGGCTTACTCGCCCGACCAGCGGATCCTGTCGCTGACCGTCACGCAGAAGGGGTTGAACCGGCTCCAGGACTGGTTGAACAGCGCCACCGACACCCAGAACCCCCCGCCCAAGACCGTGACGATCGAGGCCCGCGACAACCAGGACACCCTGCTGGCCAAGTGGGAGCTGACGGGAGTTGCGCCGAGCACGTTCTCCTCCGCCGCTGCCGGAAACATCAACGAGGTGGACTCCACCCTGGAGTTCCTTTTCGACAAGCTGAGGCTGATCCAGGCTAACGGGAAATGACAGGCGTGCGAAGCGCAGCGAAGCCGCGCCTGTCATCCTGAACGAGCGAAGCGATCGTAGGATCTCCTTGACCGAGCCGCGCTGAACCTTCCTCGGCAAGGCTCATCCACCGAGGGACGTGGCGACCGAGCCCTACAACCCCCGGATCGCCTCCAGGAACCCCAGCGGCGGCCGCTCGAACCGCGCCCCGAACCCCGTTCGGCTCTCCCGCGCGAGCGTGTGGACCACGCTGGCCCGTACGCGGAAGCTCCGGCTGCTGTCCGGGAGCGAGAAGACCATGTCCACGTACTCGCCCAGCTCCGGCACTCGAGGAGAGTTGACATACATGCCATTGAGGTTGATGGATTCGATTTCCCCGGAGATCCGCTCCTCCCCCCAGCGCAGCGAAGCGGGGGTTCCGACGGGAACGCGCGGAGAAACGCGCTGATCAACCGTCTTCAAGGCCATCTCGCTCATCTTCATGATGTCGGTCTCGTTGGTCGCCTTATCGTAACAGAATCTTTCTACAGGCGGGCGTTCTTGAACGCGGGGAGGAGAGTCTTTTCGAGCTTCTGGAACAGCCGGGCGGTTGCCTCGACATCCCTCCGACAGTAGAGGGCGATCTCCCGGAGCCTTCCCGCCCGGTAGTAGGGGCCCACGGAGAAGCCGTCCATGCCGTGCTCCTTCGGGCTGTCCACGCCGAAGGCCTTGCAGGCGAAATCCAGGTTCCATTTCCGGGTCGCGCCGAAGAAGGAGAGCACGTCGAGCAGGTCGGTGTGGGGTTTCAAGGCGTAGCGGTACCCGACGAGGTTCTTCGCCGCCGGGATCCCGAGGATCGCGCTGCGCAGCATCACGAACGGGCCGTCGAAGCCACGCCCGTTGAACGTCACGAACCGGTGGAACCGGGCGACCGCCTTCCAGAACTCGGCTAGGAAGACCGGCTCGATGTCGCCGATGAACGTGAAGAGCCCGTCCGAGGAGGTCTCCTCCAGCCGGCCGTCTTTCTTCTCGTACCAGACCCGCCCGCGCTTCGTGTCCGGGTTGACCATCGCGAGGACGACGATGCGCCCGGTCAGCGGCCACAGCGAGAGCGACTCGGGCATCCGCTGCCGCTCCTCGTCGGTGCGGGCGTTCTTCAGGAGATAGGTCCGCTGGGCGTCGTCGAGCGAATCCCATTCGAAGCCGACGGTCTCGATGTCGAAGACGACGCTCGCCATTGGCGGAGGGGATGCTATCCTCTCCGCACTTCAGCATGAAACGGATCGGGTTCGCATTCGCCGCGCTCGCCGCGTGCGTGTCGCTGTGCTGCGCCCGCTCAGAAGCGCCGAAGCCCGCGCCTTCCCGGGCGCTCCACCGGCACCTGAGCGGCGACCCGGGGACCCTGGACCCGACGACGACCGGCGAGGAGTTCGGCCTTCGGGTCGAGGACCTCATCTTCCGGCCGCTCGTCGGGATGGACAAGGAGCGCCGGTTCGTTCCGTCGCTCGCCGCCTCCTGGGCCGCGTCCTCCGACGGCCTCGTCTACGACTTCCGGCTCGACCGGAAGGCGAAATGGGAGGACGGCTCGCCGGTGACCTCGGCCGACGTTTCCTTCACGATCGACCGCATCCGCGATCCGAAGGTCGCCTCGATCAACTGGAAGGCGGGCTTCGAGGACGTCGTCTCCGTCGAGACGCCCGACGCCCAGACGGTCATCGTGCGCTTCCGCAAACCGTACGCGGACCGGTTGATGTACTTCACGGTCCCGATCGTGTCCGCGGCGGCCTTCGCGAAACCCTCGGAGGTGGACCGCAAGCCGTTCGGAACCGGCCCTTACAAGCTCGAAAGCTGGGTGCCGAACCAGTCGCTGACGCTTCGCCGGCGCGAGGACGCGGGCGAGAACGAATCGCCATTCCCGACGGTCGTCTTCAAGATCCTTCCGGACAACAACGTCCGCTTCCAGGCGGGCATCCGTGGAGACCTCGACGAGTTCTACGTCACGCGAGACCAGGTCTCCTCCGCCCAGGCGTCCAAAGAATTCCAGGCCAACGACCGGCTGGTGAAAGTGCCCCTCTTCGTCTCGGCGATGATCCTCTGGAACCTGCGCAACCCGTGGCTCGCCGACGCGCGGGTCCGGCGCGCGCTCGCGATGTCGTGGCCCCGCGCCGAGACGGCGAAGCGTCTCTATCCGCCCGACGGAGCGTCCCTCATCTCCGGTCCGTATCCGCCGGGCGTGGCGGAGAACGCGCCCGACGTCGCGCCTCCGCCTTACGATCCCGCGGCCGCCGGAAAGCTCCTCGACGAAGCGGGTCTCGCGCCGGGCCCGGACGGAATCCGGCGGCGCGGAGGAAAGAAGGTCTCCTTCGAGTTTCTCTACCCGACCAGCCCCCAGATCTACGGCAACCTCGCCGAGATCCTGAAGGAGGCGTACGCGAAGGTCGGAGTGGACATCGTCCTGCGCCCGCTCGACTGGCCGACGGCGTCGCAGCGCATCGGCAACGGAGAGTACGACGCGACTCCCTACGGCAGCACGCCCCTCCCGCCGACGGTCGATCCGTATCCGCTCTACCACTCGAGCCAGTTCCCGCCGGCCGGGCAGAACACGGGCTTCTACAAGAACCCGGAGGCGGATCGCCTGATGGAAGCCGCCAGGCGCGAGATGGACCAGTCCAAACGGCTGGAGCTTCACCGGCAGATCCACCGCGTCCTCGCGGCCGATCCCCCGGCCGATTTCCTGTGGGGCGCCGACCAGTACTGGGGCATCTCGAAACGGCTCGACGGTGTGGAGACTTCGCAGATCGGCCTGTTCCATTTCCTCCCCGGTCCGCTCGGCTGGCGTCCCCGGACTTAGTCCAGAATCCTCCCCATGTCCGGTCCGCTGGACGGCATCCTCGTCCTCGACCTGTCGAGAGTTCTCGCGGGACCCTTCTGCACGATGCTGCTGGGCGATCTCGGCGCGCGCGTGATCAAGGTCGAGCATCCCGACGGCGGAGACGTGACGCGCGGCTGGGCGCCTCCTCACGAGCCGTCGAGCGGCCTCGCCGCGTACTACCTTTCGATCAACCGCAACAAGGAGTCGCTGGCGCTCGACCTCTCGACGGAGAAGGGCGCGGAGGCCGTGCGGATCCTCGCGGCGAAAGCCGACGTCCTCGTCGAGAACTTCCCGCCCGGCGGCTTCGAGCGCTTCGGCCTGTCGCTGGCGGACCTTCGATCGAGGAACCCTCGCCTCGTCACGGCCTCGATCACGGGGTTCGGGCGGACCGGGCCGGACGCCTCGGCGCCGGGCTTCGATCTGCTCGCGCAGGCGGGCGCCGGACTCATGTCGATCACCGGCGAGCCCGACGGCGGTCCGACGAAAATCGGCGTCGCGGTCTCCGATCTCATCTCGGGCTGCTACCTCGCGGTCGGGATCGCCGCGGCCCTGGCCGGCCGCGAACGGACCGGGAAGGGCTCGCACGTGGAAACGGACCTCTTCTCCTCGACCCTCGCGACGCTCATCAACGTCGCGCAGGCGGCTCTCGTCACGGGGAAGGAAGCCGCGCGCCACGGCAACGCCCATCCGCAGATCGTCCCGTACCGCGTGTTCTCCGCGTCCGACGGAGACTTCGTGGTCGCCGCCGGCACGGATCGCCAGTTCGCGCGGCTCGCCGCGGCGGTGGGCCGGCCCGAGTGGGCGGAGGACCCGCGGTATCGCACCAACGAGGCCCGGCTCGGGACGCGCGAGGACCTGGAGGGGCGGCTCCGGGAGATCTTCGCGGCGCGGCCTCGGGAAGACTGGATCTCCCGGCTTCGGGACGCGGGGGTTCCGGTGGGTCCCGTCCGAGGGCCGCTCGAGGCGCTTCGGTCCGAGACCGCGCGCGCTCTCGGATCCGTCGTGTCTTCCCGGGGAGTCGCCTTCGTCGCGTCGCCGATCCGGGTGGACGGCCACACGGCCCCGGTGCGTTTCCCGCCGGCGCTCGACGAGGACGGGGAGCATCTACGCAGGGAATTCGGGCTGCCCGACTGAAGGCGGAGTTCTCCGCCGCGGCCTTCCTGCTCGGAGCCTTTCTCTACCTCTTTGCCGCGGCGAAGCTGCCGCTGCAGCTCACCAACGAGGCGATGTACGCGGTGCCGCCCGTGCGGATGCTGCAGACCGGCGACATCCTGGTCCCACGGTACGAGAACCGCGACTTCCTCGAGAAGCCCCCCCTGACCTGGTGGGTGATCGCGGCAAGCTACCGCCTTCTCGGAGCCTCGCCCTTCGCGGAACGGCTTCCCTCGGTCCTCGCCGCTTTCGCGGCGATCGCTTTGACGGGCCTCTGGGTCCGCCGGCGCAGCGGGACCGAGGCGGGTGTTCTCGCCGCGCTCGTCCTCACCTTCACGCTTCAGTTCTCCGTCTACGCGAGGACCTTCGCCGCCGACTCTTTCCTCACACTCGCGGTGATCCTCGCGGCGATCGCCCTCGACGAGGCGTGCCGCCGGGAAGGACCGGACGCGCGGCTCGGGATCCTCGCGGGCGCAGCGCTCGCCCTCGCGTTCGGGATCAAGGGCCTCGTCGGGATCGCTCTGCCGGCGGGCGGCGTCGCGGCGGGACTCCTGATCGATCGGACGCGCGCGGTCCGCCCGATGAAAAGGGGAGCATGGGCCGCGGCGGCGCTGCTCCTCCCGCTCGCTGCCTGGCACCTCGCGATGACTCAGCGGATGGGAGTCGGGTTCTGGCGCTCCTTCTACTGGGAAAACCATTTCCTCCGAGGGGCCACGAAGCTCTACATGGGCACGCCGAGGGGCCCGCTTTTTTACCTGGGAGCGTTCGCGTGGTCCGCCTTTCCCTGGTCGCTGCTGCTTGCAGCGGCCGCGGGGCGTAAGGCTACGGGCGTGCGCCGGCGATCGAGCCTTCCTCTCGGCCTGTTCCTCTTCGGGTTCCTCTTCTTCTCGCTCCTGGTCATGAAGCGCGAGGTCTACCTGATGCCCCTCTTCCCGGCAGCGGCCGTCCTGCTCGCGGAAGGAATGACCCGGGAGCCGGCCTCCGACAGCCGCTGGCGGAGGCTTCCCTGGCTCCTGGCGGCGGCGATTCCCGCCGCGGCCGTTTTTTTCTGGGGGCGGGG
>DATFWF010000137.1:0-7724 GCA_035259605.1 Thermoanaerobaculia bacterium | reverse complement strand
TCGTCGGAGTGTTCGTCGGCGTGGGTGTCTTCGATGCCGTCGGGGTGGAGTTGGTCGGGGTCGGCGTGACCGTCGGCGTGTTCGTCGACACGACGGCAGTGTTCGTCGGCGTGTTGGTCGGAGTCTTCGTGCTCGTCGGGGTGTTGGTCGGGGTAAAGGTTGGGCTGGTCGTCACGGTCTTAGTCGGAGTGTTCGTGAACGTGAACGCGTTCGTCGGAGTGTTGGTTGGAGTGTTCGCCGGCGTCTTCGTCGGGGTGTTCGTGGGCGTGTTCGTCTTCGTCGGCGTGTTGCTCGGAGTGTTGGTCGGCGTGCTGGTGCGCGTCGGCGTCGGTGTCCCGCCGGGGACGCCGGCCTGGACGGCGGAGAACGCGTCCAGGATCCCGAAGCCGCTGTCGCGATCAGTGCCCGCCGCCTCGATGTCGATGGCGGTCGAGGTCAGGATGGTCTTGATCTGCGCGGCAGTCAGCGAAGGGTTGACCGACTTGACCAGGGCGGCGATCGCGCCGGCGTGGGGCGCCGCGGCGGAGGTGCCGAAGAACGGGTTGAAGCCGGGCGCCGCGCAGCTGACCCCGTCGGCCGCGGAGACGAGGGGCTGCTGGACGACCTCGCCGCCGCCGGCGAGGAAGTTGCCGGGCGTGATCGCGCTGCTGTCCGCGTTGAAGAAGTACTGCCGGAGGCCGTCGGAGCTGAACAGCTCGACGGTGTTGGCGGAGTTGAACGGGTTCGGGAACGGTCCGACGGGGTTGGCACCCCCTCCGCAGCATGCGGCCGCGGCAGGGGTCGCCGCGACTCCGAACGCACCCGGGCCCGGCGGCGCGTTGTGCCCGTGGGAATTCCCCGCCGTGTTGAAGGTCAACTTCCCGCGGTTGGTGTCGAGGTGCAGGAAGCGGGCGGACCCCGAGAAAAGCGCTATGACGACCCGGTCGTTCAGCGGAGAACCGGTGAGCCCCTCGATGGGATCCTGCGTGCCGTTCTGGGTGTTGGTCGATGCCCCGAGGACCTTCGTGCCGGCCGAGTTGAGAATGTAGAGATCGTAGTCATTGCTCGAGCCCCCGAGAGGGTCGGACCAGAAGAGGAACGTGAAGCCGCCAGCCGCCGTGATCGTGTCGAAGGTCGTCGTGCCGGCTCCCGGGTCGAAATCGTGGAGATGGCCGGCCCCCGCGAGGATCCCGCCAGCCAGGCCTCCGTCCACGAAATCGCCTTCCCAGGTCCCCGACGTGCCCTTGTCCTTGCTGCCGGAATTGGCCGACGAGGAGAAGTACAGAGCGCCGCCCGCGGCGACGTCCACGACGGCCTGGGTCACGACGCCGCCGTTGCTCGTCGAAACGACGCTTCCGGCCTGTCCTTTCTGGAAGGGAGACTCCACGAAATAGCCGACGTCGTCGATGATCACGTCGCAGCCGGCGGTCCGAAGGTCGCGGATGTTCTGCGCGAAGCTCGTGATGCTCGTGTTGGCCGTGGCGAAGAAGAGCTGGGCCGACGGAGCCATGTCGAAAACGATCTCGAGCATCGCCGAGCCTTCGTCGCCGCTTCCCGCCTGCCCGGCGAGCACCGTGACGGCGGGAAGGTCGCCGGAGGCCTGGAGGGAAGCAAGCGAGTTCACGCCGTCGGAGAGGACGCCCACCTTGATCCCGGCACCGGTCGCGCCGAAGGTCGAGGCCGCGAGGTCCGCGCGGTGGGTGACTCTCCCCTCCGACGTGTTGGTCTTCGCCGGCACGGAAGGAGAGGCTCCCCCGCTCTTCGCGCCGAGCGTCTTGAGAGCCGCGCCGAGTTGGCGGCGGACGTTCTCCGCGCGGACAGAGAAGTCCGGCCGGATGGATTTCACCGAGAGCCGGCTCACCCGGTTGAACGGCGCGGCCGCCCCGGCGGCGCGGGTCGGAACGGGCGCGCCCATGAGCATCGCTTCCTGCTTGGGCTGGATGAAGATCACGCCGGGGTGCTCGGCGAGAGGCTCGAGCGAGGCGAGGGGGACGATGGCGCGCAGGCTCCGGTAGGACGGCTGGGAATCCACGACGCTTCCGCCGAGTTCCTGGAGCCGGGCGATCAGCGACGGAGTGACGACCCCGGTGATGTCCACGACGGTGTCGCCGGCGGGGCCGACGTCGATGAACGTCTGGAGCATCGGCACGCCTGTGGCCGCGGGCTGGCCGCGCGTCTGCCGCGAGGCATAGATCAGGTTGGAGTCGATCTTTTTCTGAGCGGGAGTCCGCGCCCGCTTGTCGTCGGCGATCGCCTTCATCTGGGCCAGCGCCTCCGGCCCGATCCAGTCCGACTGGGCGAGGAGGGCCGGGGCGGTTGCGAGAATCAGCAGGGCCAGGGCGAGCGCGACGCGAATGGGAAACGCGTTCCGCCGACAGCCGCGATCCTTCGAGGGTTCCACTCGTCGCCCTGGGTTGATCTGGCGACAGCCTATTGAGCCGGACAGGGGCCGGTCAATAAATTTCTTGCGGCTTGCTTATTGGACTTTCGTCGAAGGCCGGGGCGGCCGGGAGCTACTTCGCCTTCTGCCCGGCCACGAACCATTCCATGTGGTTCTCGAGGACGTCCAGGGGCAGGGAGCCGCTCCCCAGCACCGCGTCGTGGTAGCTCCGGACGTCGAAGGAGTTGCCCAGCGCCTTCCTCGCCTTCTCGCGCAGCTCGACTAACTTCCGCATCCCCATCTTGTAGGCGAGGGCCTGCGAAGGCATGTCGCAGCAGTAGCGGAGCGTCTCCGTCTCGATCTCGGCGTCGGACTGGAGCGTGTTCTCCTTCATGTAGGCGATCGCCTTCGCGCGCGGCCAGCCGTAGAAATTCATGCCGGTGTCCACGACGAGGCGGCTCGTCAGGAAGAGGTCCATGGCGATCCGCCCGGCGCGGTCGTAGGGCTCCTCGTACATCCCCATCTGCCCCGCCAGGTCCGACGCGTAGTCGCCCCAACCCTCGCCGTAGGCCGTGTAGAAGGACTCGCGCCGGAACCGCGGCAGGCCCTCGTTCTCGCGCGCCAGGTTGATCTGGAAGTGGTGGCCGGGGACGAGCTCGTGCGAGATGAGCGCCCCGGCGATCAGCATGCTGCGCTCGTCGAGCTTGGAGCCGTTGTACTTGTAGTAGCCCTTCGGATCCTGCGCGGTCGGCGTCTGGTAGTAGCCGAACGTCACCGCCCCTTCGAGCGCGGGCTCGAGCCGCTGGACGCCGAAAGGGGCCTTCGGGGTCCGCCCGAACCACTTCGGGACCTCGGGCAGGATCTTGTTCTGCATCGCCATCAGCCGCTCGCCGATCTGGTCCGGGGTCTTCGCGAAGAAGCGCGGATCGGTCTTCAGGTGCTTGCGGAAGTCGGCGAGCGACCCGGAGAAATTGAGCTTCCGGCGCACGCCGTCGAGCTCCTCGTTCAACCGGGCGATTCCGGCGAGGCCGATCGCGTGGATCTCTTCCGGCGAGACGTCGAGCGTCGTCGAGCGGCGGACGAGGACGCGGTAGTAGTCCTTGCCGCCGGAATACTGTGCGAGGCCGACCGAGTCGGGCGCCTTCGAGGCGTATTCGCCGGAGAGGTAGCCGGTCAGGGACTTGACCGCCGGCGCGACCCGGCCCGAGAGCGCTTCGCCGAGGCGGCGCTGGAAGTCCTGCCGGTCCTCCGCGGAGAGCGCCGAGAGCCGCTCGTCCTTGACCCAGAACACGCTCTCGGACTTCTCCTTCGCCGCGGAGGAGAACGAAGCGGCGACGAGCGGAACCTCCTCCTTCGCCATCACGACGCCGCGGCCGGCCTGATCCTTGAGGCGCCCGCGGAGCGAGTCGACCAGGTCTGCGTATTTGGTCAGAAGCGAGAGGTAGTGGTCCGCGTCGGCCTTGCTCTTGAAAGGATGCGTCGCGAAGACCTGGGCCACGCCGAGGAAGGAGAAGACATACGGGGTCGCGGGGAAATTGAGCCAGTAGTAGTCGGGGCCTTCGGCCAGGGTCTTCGCCTCGCGCTGGAGAACCCGGAGAGTCAGCGAGTCCTCGTGAGAAAGTTTCTTGACGTCCACGGCGGCGAGCGAGTCCGAGAGCGATTTTCCGAACGCGGCGTTGGCGCGGGCGTGCTCGAGAGAGAGGTCGGGCATCCGGTCCACGGGCAGCCCCGCTCGAACGCGGATCGGCAGGCTTTCCGTCTCGAGGAACTTCCAATAGTCGTCGGCGGCCTTCTGTACGGCCGCGGAGTCCGCGGCGGGTTTCTCCGCCGCCGAGACGGCCAGGAAGGCTGCCACGACGGCGAGCGCTTTTCCGAGAGGGTGGATTCTCATCATCAACCTCCGTGCGTGAACGCGTCTCGGACGTTCAGGACTTCTTCAGGCGCGCGTAGGAGAAGAGCGGCTCGAGCGGTTTCTCGCCGAGGACGTTGGCGGCGGCGAGCTCGCCGACGGCGGGGCCGTGCTTGTAGCCGTGGCCGGAGCCTCCGCCGAGGAGCCACAGGTTCGAAGCGCCGGGATGGCGGTCCACCAGGAAATGGTGATCGGCGGTGTTCTCGTACTGGCAGACGCGGGACTCGACGAGCGGCGCTCCCTTGAGCGCGGGGAAACGCATCGCGATGTATTCGCGCGCCGCGGCAAGACCCTGGGGCGACGGCGTGCGCTCGCCGCTCGTCGGGTCGAAGTCGGGACCGCGGGCGTCGTCGGCGATCTTGAAGCCGCGATTCTCGTTGCCCGGGATTCCGTAGAAGAAACGCGGGACCTCGACCCAGACCGGCATGCGGTCCTCCGAGAAGCGCGCGTCGCCGGCGGGAGTGCCAAAGAAGAAGACGTCCTGGCGCGTCGGCTGGATCGCCTTGCCGATCGCGTCGGGAAAGACGCTCCCCATCCATGGCCCGCACGCGAAAACGTACGCGTCGGCCTCGAGGGAAGAGCCGTCGCCGAGAAGGACTCGCGTCAAACGCCCCTTCTCGATCGAGCCGGGCGCGGCCTTCACCAGCCGGAACTCCCCTCCCTCCGACTGAAAACCCTCGACGACGGCGACGCAGGCGCGGCGGGCGAGGAGATAACCGGCGTCCTTCTCGAAGAACGCCCACTTCAGCCCCTCGAAGGCGACCTGCGGGAACCGCTTCGAGGCGTCGGCCAGGGCGAGCTCTTCGTACGAGAAGCCGTTGTCGCGCAGGATCGGCATCGCGTCGCGGACGTACTTGCCATCGTCGGCCAGGAGCCACAGCGCGCCGGTCCTCCGGTAGAGCGGGCGCTTCCAGCGTTCCTCGTTCTCGTGCCAGAGGCGGAACGCTCGCGCGACCATCTCGGTGTAGATGCGGTCGGCGCCGTACACGCCGCGGATGACGCGAGTCTCTCCGCCGGAGGAGGCGCGCGAGTTTCCCGGCCCCCACGCGTCCAGCAACGTCACGCTCGCGCCGCGCCGAAGGAGAGCGAGGGCGGTCCATCCCCCGAACGCGCCGGCGCCGACGACGATCACGCGCGGCTTCGCGCCGGCGCGCCCCGGCGCGGGCGGTGGGCTCTTGGAGCGGGCCTGCGCCAGGAGGCTCGCGGCGGCCATTCCGCCCAGCCCCGAAAACAGAGACCGTCGGGAGATCGTCCCGCCGCCGCCCGGTTTTCCCATGAGTGCTGGGGCCGAGCATATCCATATAATCCCGGCCTCGAAAAGTCCGGCTGAAAAACCCGACGAGGAGGCTCTCCGATGCGACTGGAACGCAAGCTCCGGTCTCTCTTTACCGCCCTGGCAATCCTCGCGCTCTCGACCTTCGCGTTCGCCCAGCAGAGGGAGCGCACTCCGGCGCCCGCCGCCCCGCCCTCCTCCGAGGAGAAACCGGCCGACAAGGACAAGGACAAGAAGCCCGAAGAGAAGCCGGCGAAGGAGGAAAAGCCCTCCGTCACCCACCACGAGATCCGGATCGGCGGCACCGCGATCCGCTACACCGCGACCGCCGGCTACATGCCGATGAAGGACGAGACCGGCAAGCTCAAGGCGAACATCTTCTACATGGCGTACACGAGAGACGGCGCGGCGGCCAACCGCCGGCCCGTGACGTTCACGTTCAACGGAGGGCCGGGCTCCTCCTCCGTCTGGCTGCATCTTGGAGCGATCGGCCCGCGGCGGGTGGTCATGGGCGACAACGGAGAGCCGCTCCCTCCCCCCTACCGCCTGGTGGACAACGAGCACTCGTGGCTTGCCTTCACCGACCTTGTCTTCATCGATCCCGTGACGACCGGGTACAGCCGCCCGGCCGTGGGAGAGAAACCGGAGCAGTTCCACGGCGTGCAGGAGGACATCGAGTCGGTCGGCGAATTCATCCGGCTCTACACCACGCGCTATGCCCGCTGGTCCTCGCCGAAGTTCCTGGCCGGAGAAAGCTACGGGACGACGCGCGCGGCCGGGCTCTCGGGGTACCTCCAGGACCGCTTCGGGATGTACCTGAACGGGATCGTCCTGATCTCGACGATTCTCAATTTCCAGACGACCGACTTCAACGTCGGCAACGACCTGCCCTACGTGATGTTTCTCCCGAGCTACACGTCCACAGCGTGGTACCACAAGCGCCTGCCGGCCGACCTCCAGTCGGGGCCGCTCGCGAAGGCCGTCGCGGAGTCGGAGAAGTTCGCCGCCGGCGAGTACGACCTCGCGCTGATGAGGGGATCGGAGCTGCCGGCGGCCGAGAGGCAGGCGGTCGTCAAGAAGCTCTCTCGCCTGACAGGGCTGTCGGAGAAGTTCATCGAGTCCAACGACCTGCGCGTCCCGCTCTTCCGGTTTACCAAGGAGCTGCTGCGCGACGACCGCCGAACGGTCGGGCGCCTCGACAGCCGCTTCCAGGGGATCGACCGCGACGCGGCGGGCGAGCGGTTCGACTTCGACCCGAGCTACGCGGCGATCTACGGGACGTACACGGCGATGATCAACGACTACGTCCGCACGGAGCTGAAATACGAGAACGACCTGCCTTATGAGATCCTGACGGGACGCGTCCGACCCTGGAACTACGGGACCGCGCAGAACCGGTACGTCAACGTGGCCGACACGCTGCGCGGCGCGATCTCACAGAACCGGGACCTGAAAGTCTTCGTGGCCGAGGGGTACTACGACTTCGCGACGCCGTATTTCGCCGCCGAGTACACGTTCAACCACCTCGGCCTCGACCCGTCGCTCTACAAGAACATCCGCCACGAGCGCTACGAGTCCGGCCACATGGTCTACATCCACAAGCCGTCCCTGGTGAAGATGACGGCGGATATCGCCGCGTTCTACCAATCCGCGCTTCCGCAGTAGGGACAATCGGATGATCGGGTGATCGGGTGATCTGCGATTGAAAGCTCGCGTCAATCACCCGATCATCAATCGCAGATCGCAGATTCTCAATTGACCGGCTGATCCTCCTCTTCGCCTCCGCCGGTAGAAGTCGGCGATGCGTGGTGGTGCAACAAACCCCAGCGGCCGTCGCGGCGGGCGAAGATGTTGGTGGCCTGCATGCGGGCGGCGCCGTCCTCCGGGTCGGACCCGAAGGGGGCGAGAAGCTCGACACAGGTGACCCAGGCGATGTCGCCGGAAACCCGGACGCGCAGGTCCTCGTACGCGACCGACCAAGGGCGGGCGTTGGCGAAGATGTTCTCCCAGGAGCGGCGGATCTCCGACCAGCCGTCCAGGCGGTGCCAGCCCGGGTGGATGCAGCTCGCCGCTTCCTCGTGGAGCCAGACCAGCTCCATCGCCGAGAGATCGCGCGCCTCGAGCGCGCGGTAGAAGGCCAGGTTCGCCGCGGCGACGGCGGTCTCGTCCGGAGTTCCCTTCAC
>DATFWF010000136.1:0-5453 GCA_035259605.1 Thermoanaerobaculia bacterium | reverse complement strand
GCAACGGGAAGGCGTTCGACCTCGAGGCGCGCTCGGCGTCCGGGGAGCTCCCGGCCGCCGGCCTCGCGACCCGCGAGATCAACATGAACGTGCTCGGGCAGGTGCTGCTCGGCGGCGCCGGCGAGCCCGTCGAGCTGCTCTTCGTCTACAACTGCAATCCCCTCGCGACGGTTCCCAACCAGCGGAAGGTCCGCGAAGGGTTGTCGCGGGAGGATCTCTTCACCGTCGTTTTCGATCCCGTGATGACGGACACCGCGATGTACGCCGACGTCGTGCTGCCGGCGACGACCTTCCTCGAGAGGGAGGAGCTCTCTCGCGGGTACGGCGCGATGGTCCTCCAGGCGGGCAAGCCCGTGATCCCGCCCGTCGGAGAATCGCGGCCCAACCACGAGGTGTTTGCCGAGCTGACGAGTCGGACCGGCCTCGCCCGGCCCGAGGACCCGCGGACCGCTTCGGAGATGACCGACGCGATCCTCTCCAGGAGCCCCTCCGGCCCGCGCCTTCGCCGTGAGCTGGAGAGTGCCGGAATCGCCAACGCCTTCGCGGAGGGATCGGCGCCGGTCCAGTTCGTGGACGTCTTTCCCCTGACGTCGGACGGCAAGGTCCACCTCGTTGCCGAAGAGCTCGACCGCGAGGCGCCCGGCGGCCTCTACACCTTCCGCGAGGACCCCGCGACGGACCGGACGCCGCTCGCGCTCATCTCGCCGGCGACGGACCGGACGATCAGCTCGATGCTCGGGGAGCTCCACGAGGCCCAGGTTCCGGTGGAGCTCTCGCCGGCGGACGCGGAGGCCCGCGGGATCCACGACGGAGACGAGGTCCGGATCTTCAACGAGCTCGGCGAGGTCCGCTGCCTCTCGCGGCGCAATCCCGGCCTGCGCGAAGGCGTCGCCATGCTTCCGAAGGGAATCTGGAGCCACAACACGCTCTCGGTGGACGGTCCCTGCGCCCTTGCGCCCGATGCCCTGAGCGATCTCGGCGGCGGCGCCTGCTTCAACGACGCCCGCGTCCAGATCGAAAGGATCGAGCGGCCCTCCTGATGGGAAGCGTGGCCCTGGGTCAACCGGCCTCCGCAGCGGAGGGCGAGCGGAGCCAGCGGCGCCGCAACCTCCTCGGCGCTCTTTCGCTGACGGTGGGAATCCTCGTCCTCGAGGTCACCGGCGGCCTGCTGTCCCACAGCCTCGCGCTCCTGGCCGACGCGGCGCACATGTTCGCCGACATCGCGTCCCTGATGCTGGCGTACGCGGGGATCACGCTGGCCGGGCGGGCGCCGACCGGGAGGCACACCTTCGGGCTCTACCGCGCCGAGATCCTCGCGGCGTTCGTCAACGCCCAGATCCTCGTGCTTCTCGCCGTCTACGTCGGATACGAGGCCGCCGTCCGGTTCTTCCATCCGGTCGAGGTCCACACCGGGATGATGTTCTGGGTGGCGATCCTGGCGCTCGCGGGAAACCTCGGATCCATGGCGCTTCTCTCCCGCGGCAAGCCGAACCTGAACATGCGGGCGGCGTACCTCGAGGTCCTGACCGACGCGGTCTCCTCGTTCGCCGTGGTCGCGGCGGCGGTCTTGATTCCGCTGACGAGCTGGCACTGGCTGGACGCCGCGGTCTCGGCCGGCGTGGCGATCTTCATCGTTCCGCGCGCGATCGGCCTCCTGAGGCAGTCCGCGCACATCCTGCTGGAAGGCTCGCCGGGCGAGATCGACGTGGCGCGGGTCCGGGGAGAGCTGCTGCGGCTGCCCGGCGTCGAGACGCTGCACGACCTGCACTTCTGGACGCTGACGTCGGGGGTCCATTCGGCGAGCGTCCACATCCGCGCTTCCCAGGACCGGCCACTCGAGGACGTCCTCGCGGCGGTCCAGAACCTGCTGCGCGAGAAGGCCGGCGTGGACCACGCGACGATCCAGATCGAGCAGGGCGAGGAGATGAGCTGCCATGCGTCGAGCCGGGGGCATGAGTGAGGGGGAAGTCGACAGTCGACAGTCGACAGTCAACAGTGGGAGAAGGGTGAGATGAGGTTTCTGGTGGGGGTTCTTTTCGGAATCCTGGCGACGGGGGCGGCGGTCTGGGCGTATCTGGCGACGGGGATGTTCGATCCGGCGGCCAGCAGCCCGACAGGCAAGATGGAGACGCGGGTCGCAAACTTCGCGCTGAACCAGTCGGTCGCGAAGCGCGCGCCATCGAAGAAGAATCCGTTCTCCGGGACGCCCGATGTCCTCAAGGCAGGCCTCGAGCACTACAAGGAGAACTGCGTGGTCTGCCACGGCGCGCCCGGGGTGGACTCGGGGGAGATCGGGCAGGGCCTGAACCCGCCGGCGCCGGAGCTGACGCTGCCGCGCATCCAGAAACGGCCAGACGGGGAGCTTTTCTGGATCGTGTCGAACGGCATTCGCATGACCGGGATGCCGGCCTTCAAGCCGACGCACAAGCCCGAAGAGGTCTGGAAGATCGTCGCCTTCGTCCGCCACCTGGAAGAGATCACCCCCGAAGAGCAGAAGGTCCTGAAGGCCGAAACCGAGGAAGCCGAGCATCACCACGAGGGCGGGTCGGAAGAGAAGGCCGAGGCGAAGCCGGAGGAGAGCCCGCCCGCGGCGGCGACGCCGGGCCACACGCATCCGCCGGGGACGAAGCCTCACAAGCACTGAAACGCGCCGCCGTGGCGCGGCATCGAATTCGCAGGGCGTGATCGTGCCGATGCGATTGAGAATGCTGTTCGGCCTCGGCGCCGTTCTGCTGGCCGTGCCTCTCGCGGCGCAGCACGCGGGCCACGAAATGCCTCCCGCCGCCGGCCCGGATCCCATGAAGGCGATGGAAGCGATGGAGCCGATGGACCACTGGATGACGATGTTCCACGGCTACGCCTTCCTCAATTTCAACCACCAGGGAGGTGCTTCCGGGGGAGAGGAGTTCGAATCGCAGAATCACTTCATGCTCATGTCCATGCGCCGCCTCTGGGGCGGCAAGCTCTCCCTTCTCGGCACCTTCACCCTCGAGCCCGCGACGGTCCCGCGCGAAGGGAGCCGCGAGCTCTTCCAGCGCGGCGAGACCTACAAGGGGAATCTCCTGGTGGACCGTCAGCATCCCCACGACCTCTTCGTGCAGATCGGCGCGGCGTGGGAGCGGTCACTCTCGCCCTCGGTCCGAGTTCGCTTCTACCTGGCGCCGGTGGGGGAGCCCGCGCTCGGTCCGACGGCCTACCCTCATCGCCTCTCGGCCTCGGAGAACCCGACGGCGCCCCTCTCGCACCACAACCACGACTCGACCCACATCTCGGCGGACGTCATCACGGGCGCGGTGACGGCGGGACCCGTGACGGTCGAGGCGTCCGGCTTCCACGGGCAGGAGCCGGACGAGAACCGCTGGGACATCGACCAGGGCAAGCTCGACTCCTACTCGGGACGGCTGACCGTTTCGGCTCCCGCTGGGTTTTCTTTCCAGGTCTCGTCGGGCTTCCGCACGCACCCGGAAGAGCTCGAGCCCGGCAACCAGACGCGCTCGACCGCCTCGGTCTCCTGGGAGAAGGGAGACGCCTCGAACTTCATCGCCGCGACACTCGTCTCCGGCCTCAACCAGACCGACGAAGGCCGGGAATGGGGACACCTGCTCGAGTGGACATGGAGGTTCGGCGGCAAGAACTTCCTCTTCGGCCGCGTCGAGAAAGTCGACCGGGACCTCTACGAGCTCGTCAACAAGAAGCAGCGTCCCGAGAGCGTGCCGCACGACCGGATCTCGGTCGAGGCGTTCAACCTCGGGGTCTCACGCAACCTCCCGATCCTGTCGGACACGGAGACCGGCCTCGGCGCCGACTTCACGCTCTACCACTTCCCTTCGAGCCTCGACCCGGTCTATGGGAGCCACCCGATCTCCTTCCACGTGTTCCTCCGCATCCGCTTCGGGTCCCATGGCGGAATGCACGGCTGATCCAAACGAATCAGCCGCTCGGTGGGACGGGGGGGTAGACTGTTGGCATGAGGAGACGGGTCGGAAGCCATATGCGAAAGGGGATTGCGTTGTCGGTCCTCGCGGCCGCCCTGCTCTCCGGGCCGGCCGAGGCCGCCTGCTCTTCCTGCTGCCCCTCGGAGTCCGAGCGGGAGCTCGCCCTGGGCTCCGAGAACTGCTGCGGCGACAATTGCGCCCCGATTCTCGAGCGGGCTCCGGCGGACTCGATTCCCGCCGGCGGATACCGTAGCCTCGCCGCCCCGGTCGCCGTCACCGTTGCCGCCGCATCGATACCTCTTCCGGAGTTCGGCGCCGCCCCGCCGGCGGCTGCCGCCTTCGACCTGCCTCCGCCCCCGCAGCCGCGTCCCTCACCGCTCCGACTCTAGAGCCTCCCTCGAATCGGGCGGGCGCCGGGCCCGTCCCTACTGAAGGGCCGGAAACGGCCCCCGACGAGGGAGACTTCGAATGCTCTTCTATCTGAGAATCGCGGCGGCTCTCCTGCCCGCCGCTGTCCAGGGATCTTCCCTGGAGCCGGCCCTGCCGGCGGAGACGGGAGCCAGGCTGCGTGCGGCCATCGAGAGGGCCGTCGAGCACAACCCCGAGATCGGCGCTATGGAGGCGAGGATCTCGGCGGCTCGACATCGCGTGCCGCAGGCGACGGCATTGCCGGATCCCGAGATCGAGATCGGGTTGAAAGACGTTCCGGTCTCCAATCCTTCCCTCACGAGGGACTCCATGACCATGGAGATGATCATGGCGCGCCAGCGTCTTCCGGGAGCCGGGAAGCTCGGCGTCGAGGAGCGCGCGGCGAGAGCCGACTCCGAAGGCATGGAAGCCGATCACGCTCGCCATGTCGCCGAGGTTGCGGCCGACGTCGCGGACTCGTTCTTCCGGCTGGCGGCGCTCGACCGGAAAATCGCGATTGCCCGCGAGACCCTGCAGCGCCTGGCCGACGCCGCCGCTGCCGCGCGCGAGCGCTACCGGGTCGGGAAGGCCGCGCAGGCCGACGTCCTGCGGGCGCACCTGGACAGGACCGCGCTCGAGGACCGGCTGTCGTCGCTCGCGGGGGAGCGCCGCTCGGAGGCCGCGCGGTTCAACTCGCTGCAGGATCTCCCGGCGGCCTCCGAGGTTCCCGCCGTGGACGTCGGTGGCGATCTCGAGTCCGGCATCGCCGCCGGTCCCGTGCCGGAGGCCGCGGATCTCATCCGGCTGGCCGAGCGGGACAGCCCCGCGGTGGCCGTCGCAGCTGCCGGGGTGCGGCGCGAAGAGGCGCGGGTGGAAGGCGCTCGCCTCGAGCGCCGGCCCGACTGGATGCTCCAGACTTACTACGGCCGGCGCGAGAGCTTCGAAGACATGGCCGGAGTCTCGGTCTCCTTCACTTTGCCGTGGGTCCATCCGCGGAGGCTCGACGAGAAGAAGGCCGAGCGGGAGGCGGCGCTTTCCGGAGCGAAAGCCACCCTCGCGGCCGTTCGCAACGGCCTGCGCCGCGACATCGAGCAGGCCTGGTCGGACCTG
>DATFWF010000135.1:0-11724 GCA_035259605.1 Thermoanaerobaculia bacterium | reverse complement strand
ATCGGAGTTCGTCCCGAGCGGCGCGGGTGCGAATCCTCATCGTGGACGACAGCCCATGAGATCGAACGGTGATCGGAATGATCAAACTGTAGAATCGGGCCAGATCATCGTGCCAATTTCACCCGGAACTCGGCTGGGTCCGTACGAAATCCTCGCCTCGCTGGTGGCGCCGATCTCGAAGGATGCCAACATCGGTCCCTACCTTCAGCACCAGCTCGTCCGCATCTACATGCTCACCGGCGAACCTGAGAAGGCGCTCGACCAGCTCGAGCCGCTGCTTAAGATCCCGTACTTCCTTTCGTCGGGCTGGCTGAAGATCGACCCGAACTTCGACCCGCTCCGTAACAACCCCAGATTCCAGAAACTGATCGCCGCGAAATGACACTGTCCTCCGGAACAAAGCTCGGACCGTACGAGGTCCTCTCCCCGCTGGGGGCGGGAGGGATGGGGGAGGGGTACCGGGCGCGGGACTCGAAGCTCGAGCGGGACGTCGCGATCAAGGTCCTGCCTGCCCACCTGACGGCGGATCCCGAGGCGCTGGGTCGGTTCGAGCGGGAAGCCAAGGCGGTCGCGGCACTCGCTCACCCCAACATCCTTTCCATTTACGACTTCGGGACACACGAGGGCGTCTCCTACGCGGTCATGGAGCTGCTGGAAGGCGAGACGCTCCACGACAAGCTCGACGCGGGAGCGGTCTCGCAGAAGCAGGCGGTGGACTGGGCGCAGCAGATCGCCCGGGGGCTCTCAGCCGCGCACTGAAAAGGCATCGTCCACCGGGACCTGAAGCCCGAGAACGTCTTCGTGACGAAGGACGGCCACGTCAAGATTCTCGACTTCGGTATCGCCAAGCGCGTCGAGAAAGCGGAGGAGCAGACGAGTGCTCCGACGGGCTCGAAGCACACGGCGCCGGGGACGATCATGGGATCGGTCGGCTACATGTCGCCCGAGCAGGTGCGGGGACTGCCCGTCGATCACCGCACCGACATCTTCTCGTTCGGGGCGATGCTCTACGAGATGCTGTCGGGCCGGAAGGCGTTCCGGCGCGATACGGCCAGCGACACGATGGCGGCGATCATGCGGGACGAGCCGCCGGAGCTCACACAGTCGGGCCGGAACATCCCGTCGTCTCTGGACCACATCGTCAAGCACTGCCTGGAGAAGGACCGGGAGAACCGGTTCCAGTCGGCCCGAGACCTCGCCTTCGACCTGTCGGAGATGTCGGGCGCGACGGCGGCCGTGAGCGGGGCGCAGGCCGCGGTGAAGACCTCATCCCGGGCTCGTATCATCGCCGTTGCAGCGGTTCTCGTCCTGGCCGCGGTCGGGCTCATCCTGTGGAAGCGGCCGGGCTCGACAGCTTCCTCGGCCTCGGCGGGGGTCAAGCGCGTGGCTGTCCTGCCATTCGAGAACCTGGGCTCGTCCGCGGATGACTACTTTGCCGACGGGATGGCCGACGAGGTGCGGGGTAAGCTGACCTCCATTCCGGGGCTCCAGGTGATCGCCCGGGCCAGCTCAACCCCGTACAAGAAGACCACGAAGACTCCACGGCAGATCGCTGAGGAGCTCAACGCGCCGTACCTGCTGACCGCGACGGTGCGCTGGGAAAAGTCGGGCGGGACGAGCCGGGTTCACGTCAGCCCGGAGCTCGTGGACGTGACACGGCCCGACGCGCCGACCTCGAAGTGGCAGCAGCCCTTCGACGCGTCGCTGACCGACGTGTTCCAGGTCCAGTCCGACATCGCGGCGAGGGTGGCTCAGGCCCTGGGCGCCGCCCTGGGAGGCGGCGAGGAGAAGCGGCTTTCCGAGAAGCCCACGGAGAACCTCGCCGCCTACGACGCCTTCCTGAAGGGCGAGGAGGCTTCGAGGGGCATGTCGGTCGGCGATCCTCCCACCCTTCGCAGGGCGCTGGGCTTCTACCAGCAGGCCGTGGCGCTGGACCCGAACTTCGCTCAGGCGTGGGCGCGCTTGTCGAGCGCCAACTCCTTGATCTACGTCAACGGCATGCCCGCGCCGGAGCTCGCCAGACGAGCCCGCGAGGCAGCCGAGAAGGCCGTGACGCTGGCCCCCACGCGTTCGGAGGGATATGTCGCCCTCGGCGACTGCCAGCGATGGTTTGCCGTGCAAATGACGCTTGCTCTGGAGCAGTACGAGAAGGCGCGGCGGCTCGCACCGGGAAGCGCGGAAGTGCTCTCGGCAGTGGCCGCGGCTGAGCAGGCTCTTGGACGCTGGGAGGCGGCGTTGGAGCACGCGAAGCAGGCCGAGCGCCTCGACCCCCGGTCCGTCCTGGCGCTGCGGCGGTTCGGCCTGACCCTCGGTTACCTGCGGCGCACCGCCGAGGCGAGGACGGTATTCGACCGCGGTCTCGCCATCGCGCCCTCGAACTTCCAACTGATCGAGCGCAAGGCGATGACCTTCCTCGCCGAGGGAGATCTCGCCGGAGCCCGCGCGGCGATCAAGGCCGCGGCCGGTGCAGTCGAGCCCACGGCGCTCGTGGTCTATCTCGCGAACTACAACGATCTCGTCTGGGTCCTGGATGACGGGCAGCGCGAGCTGCTCCTGCGCCTGACGCCGAGCGCGTTTGACGAGGATCGGGGTGCATGGGGGATCTGCCTGGCGCAGGCCTATGCTCTGAAGGGAGATCGAGCCAACGTGCGCGTGCATGCGGAAGAGGCGCGCAAGGCCCTCGAGGAGCAGCTGCGCCAGACGCCCGACGACACGCAGCGGCACGTCATCCTTGGTCTTACCCTCGCTTACCTGGACCGCAAGGAGGAGGCGATCCGGGAGGGCCAGCGGGGCGTCGCGCTGATGCCGGTCTCGAAGGATGCGTTCCTGGGCCCCTACATCCAACACCAGCTCACCCGGATCTACATGCTCACCGGCGAGCCGGAGAAGGCGCTCGACCAGCTCGAGCCGTTGCTGAAGATCCCGTACTACCTCTCGCCCGGCTGGCTGAAGATCGACCCCAACTTCGACCCGCTCCGCAAAAACCCGAGGTTCCAGAAGCTCATCGCCGCGAAATAGTCCGACCGATTGCTGCACGCCGTCCCCGCGCCTGCGTGATATCATCGCTATCATCCGGGAGGGGAGGATGGCTCAACTGATCGTTCGAGACCTCGAGGAGGAGCTGGTCCGGAAACTCCGGATGAGGGCGGCGCGGCACGGGAAATCGGCGGAAGCCGAACACCGCGAGATCCTCCGGCAGGCCCTCGGGCGGCGCGGAATGGGGAAGACGCTCAAGCAGCGCCTCCTCGAGATGCCGTCCGTGGGCATCGAGGCGGATTTCGCGAGGCCCCGTGACACCGGCCGCCGGACCCGAATTTGAGCTACCTGATCGACACGAACGTCCTCTCCGAGCTGCGGAAAGGGGCCCGGTGCGATGCGCGCGTGGCTCGCTGGTTTGGCGGCCTCCCATCGGACGACATCTACCTCTCCGTTCTCGCCGTCGGGGAAATCCGAAGAGGAGTCGAGCGCATCCGGCAGCGGGACTCTCGGTCGGCCCGGGTCCTCGAAGCCTGGCTCCGAAGTCTCCTGGTAGAGCATTCGGATCGGATTCTGCCGATCGATCAGGCGATCGCCGACGAGTGGGGGCGCCTGAACGTCCCCGACCCGATTCCGGTCATCGACGGGCTGATGGCCGCTACGGCCCGGGTCCATGGCCTGACTCTGGCGACCCGAAACACGAAAGACATCAAGCGCACCGGGGTGGCCTGGATCGACCCCTTCGCGGCCTGAGAAAACCCGCGCTATCGTTCTGGGAGCCACGAGGCGCTAAGTATCCTGACGACGAGATGACGATCTCCCAGGGAAGCAGGCTCGGTTCGTACGAAGTCCTCGGTCCGCTCGGCGCGGGAGGAATGGGCGAGGTGTACCGGGCCCGCGACACGAAGCTCGGCCGCGAGGTGGCGATCAAGGTCCTCCCGGCGGAAGTGGCGGGCGACCCGGAGCGGCTCGGCCGTTTCGAGAGAGAAGCCCGATCGCTTGCCGCGCTCAATCACCCCGGCGTCGTCACGATTTACTCCGTCGAGCAGTCGGGAAAGACGCACTACCTGGCGATGGAGCTGGTCGAAGGGGAGGGCCTCGACGTCGCGATGGCCGCGGGAGGATTCCCTCTCGAGCGTTTCTTCGAGGTCGCCCTGCCGCTGGTCGACGCGCTGTCGGCGGCCCACGAACGCGGCATCGTGCACCGGGACCTCAAACCCTCCAACGTCATGATCACCCGCGATGGGCGCGTGAAGGTCCTGGATTTCGGCCTCGCGAAGCTCGCGGCTCCGGGCCCCGATGGCACTGTCACCGACATGCCGACGGCGAGCCGCGTCGAATTGACCGGGGAAGGGAAGGTCTTCGGCACGGTCGCGTACATGTCCCCCGAGCAGGCGCGGGGCGGAAAGATCGACGCCCGCTCCGACGTCTTCTCTCTCGGCATCGTCCTCTACCAGATGCTCACGGGCGACCGGCCGTTTCACGGCGATTCGAACGTGGACATGATCTCCTCGATCCTCCGCGACCGGCCGCACCCGGTGACCGAGATCCGCCCGGAGCTTCCGCCGCAGCTCGCGAGGATCCTTCGCCGCTGCCTGGAGAAGGACCCCCGCGACCGCTACCAGACCTCCCGCGACGTTTACAACGAGCTGAAGGAGCTGCGGCAGGAGGCGTCGCTGACCACGACGGTGCCGCCGCCGCGGCGTCGTCCGGAGACGACAAGTCCCCTGATCTCCGCCTCTGCGGCAATCCGGGTGGACGAGGAATTCGTGGCGATCGCGGTCCTTCCCTTCGAGGACCTGAGCGCGGCGAAAGACCAGGAATACCTCTGCGAGGGAATGGCCGAAGAGATCATGAACGCCCTCGTGCGGGTCCCCGGCATCCGCGTCGCGGCCCGGGCCTCCGCGTTCCGCGCGGCCCGGGAGGGGCACGACCTCCCCGCGATCGGCCGCGTGCTCTCGGTGAGCCACATCCTCGAGGGGAGCGTGAGGACCGCCGCGAGCAGCCTGCGGGTCACCGCCCGGCTGACGGGCGTCGAGACCGGTTACCAGCTCTGGTCGCAACGCTACGACCGCGAGGCTGCGGACGTCTTCGCCCTCCAGGACGAGATCGCCGCCGGCGTCGTGGAAGCGGTGCGGGCGAAGCTGTCGCCCGGAGACCAGGCCCCGGTGCGCGTCCGGCCGCAGGTCACGAATCTCGAGGCCTACCGGCATTACCTCATGGGCCGCCACCTGCGGTATTCGAAGAACGATTTCGCCGCGGCGGCGAAGGAATTCGCGGAGGCGGTGCGCCTCGATCCGGCCTACGCGCCCTCCTGGGTGTCGCTCTCGGAGGTGAGGATCCTCGGAACCTTCTATGGTCTCGACCGGGCCGCCGAGACCTTCGCTTCGGCGAGACAGCCGCTCGCGAAGGCGAGGGCGGGCCAGGGGGAATCTGCGGAAGCGCTTTACGTCGAAGGCCTGATCTCATTCGGCGAGAGGGATTGGTCCTCGTGCGAGAAGTCGCTGCGCCGGGCCCTGGAGCTCGCGCCCGACTATCCGCCGGCCCTCTGCTGGAGCGGCATGCTGAAGACGATCCTCGGACGCGGCGGGCCGGCCGAGGACTTCCGCCGGGCCCGCGAGGCCGACCCGCTCGCGCCGTACCCCTACGCGATGCAAGGCATCTCGCTGCTCCTTTCCCGGCAGCCGGCGGAGGCCGAAGCGGTCTGTGATCAGGCCCTCGCCTTCGAGCCCGAGAACACCCTGGCGCTCTGGGGCGCCGGCGTCTCGCGGGTCGCCCTCAACCGCGGAGCCGACGGCATCGCGATGCTCGAGAAGGCCCTGACGCCGTTCCATCGCCGCGGGTTCATCCACGGCGCGCTGGGGTGGGCTCTCGCAGCGGCCGGCCGGAACGACGACGCGCGGCAGGTCCTCGCCGAGTTCCGCGAGAGACCGGCGACCGCGCCGGCGGTCGTCTCGGAAGCGTGGATCCTGGGAGCGCTCGGCGATGCGGACGCCGCATTCCGGGTGCTGGAACAGGCCGAGACGGAGCACCAGCCCTCCCTCGCCTTCATCGGGATGCCGGGATTCGACTCGCTCCGCGCGGACCCGAGGTTCGGAGCGCTCCTGGCCAGGATGGGGCTGCCGCCCTCCCGGGCCTGAAAACCGCGCTCCCCGGCGTTCGTACAGACAGAACGGGAGAGCCTCGTCCATGAGCATGGCGCCGGAAGAGTCATTCCGCGGGGAAGCCGGACCGGAAGCCGATTTCCGGATCGGCGACCGGCTAGTGCAGCCCTCGTTGAACCGGATCCGGACTCCGACGCAGACCTTCCAGCTCGAGCCGAAGATCATGCGGGTGCTCCGGTGCCTCGCGGAGAGGCCGGGCGAGGTCGTCCCCAAGGAGCGGCTCTTCGCCGACGTGTGGCCGGGAACGTTCGTCAGCGAGGATGTCCTGACGCGGGCGATCGCGGAGCTGCGCCGCGTCTTCGACGACAGCGCCGCCGCACCCCGGGTCATCGAGACGATCCGCAAGTCGGGGTACCGGCTTCTTCTCTCCCCTCAGCCCGCGGGGGAAGCGCCGGCGCCGCCCGAGCCTTCCCCGACCGAGGCACGATCCTCGCCGGTGACCGCTCTCGTCGTTCTCACCGCCGCCATCCTCGCCGCGGCGGTCACCACGGCCGCGATCCTTCTCTGGAGCCGTCGGGCCTCGCCGGCCCGCCCGCCGATGCGCATCCGGCCGCTGACGAGCCTACCGGGCAACCAGCGGGACCCCGCGATCTCTCCGGACGGAACACGGGTCGCGTTCGTCTGGAACGGGGGGAGCGGCGGCGCCTACAGCCTCTACGTCCAGCTCGTGGACTCGGAATCGCCCCTGCGTTTGACACGCGAGCCGGGGGTCGAGGACCGCGTCCCGGCGTGGTCGCCGGACGGGCAGAAGATCGCGTTCACGCGCTCCGCTTCGGCCGGGTGCGCGATCCTCATCGTTGCCTCGCTCGGCGGTTCCGAGAGGAGCCTGGGGCCGTGCGGCGACCGCGACTACCGGCGGCTTGCTTGGTCGCCCGACGGCGGCTGGCTCGCCTTCGCGGGTCGCGACGATTCTTCGCGGCTGCGGATCGCGCTGATGGGCGTCGAGACCGGCTCCCGAAGGGCCGTCACGAGTCCGCCGGAAGGAATCCTGGGAGACTCATCGCCCGCCTTCTCTCCCGACGGAAAGAAACTGGCGTTTACCCGAAACATCACCGAGGGAGTCAGCGACGTCTACACCGCCGGCCTGGACGGCGGCGGCGAGAAGCGATTGACCTTCGACAACCGCGACACGATGGGAGTTGGCTGGGCGGCCGACGGCGAGAGCCTCGTCTTCTCCTCGAGCCGCGCCGGGATCTACAGCCTCTGGCGCGTCGCCGCTTCCGGCGGAGAGCCGTCCTTCGTCGCCGGAGGAGGCGTCAAGATCAAGCACCCTTCTTCGGCCCGCGGGCGCGACTCGATCGCCTTCGAGAACTGGCTCTACGAGCTGAACCTGTGGTCCGTTTCGACGGACGGCGGGGCCCCGCGGGCCCTGACGCAGACCACCGACCAGTGGAACTTCCAGCCGGCCGTCAGCCCGGACGGCCGCCGCGTCGCATTCGTTTCGACGCGCTCGGGCTCCGAGGAGATCTGGGTCGCGGATTCCGACGGCTCCTCGGCCCGCCGGCTGACTTCACTCGGCGGAGCGCGGCTGGAGAGCCCGGACTGGTCGCCCGACGGCCGGCGCATCGTGTTCTCGGCGCGCCGTCCGGCGCGCGCGGACCTCTGGGCCGTGACCGCCGACGGAGGAACGCCCGAGCAGCTCACGTCGGGGCCGGGAGATTCGCTCGCGCCCTCGTGGTCGCGCGATGGGAAGTCCGTCTACTTCGCTTCCCCCAGGAACGGCTCGTGGGAGGTCTGGAGGCTTTCGCTCGCGGACAAGCGGGCCGCAGCGGTCACGTCGGGCGGCGGCTACCGCGCGAGGGCGGGACCCGACGGCCGGACTCTCTACTTCACGAAGCCCGACACCGCCGGAATCTGGAGCCAGCCATCGGGGGGAGGCGAGGCGTCCCGCGCCGTCGCGAGCCTCGCGCCGGAGGACTGGAGCAACTGGGATGTGGGCGAGAAGGGAATCTACTTCCGCCGCGTGGACGCGAGGCATCCACAGCCCGGCGTGGCGCTCCTCGCGTTCGGGGCGAGCGAGCCCGTGGATGTCGCTCCTCTGCGCGAGCAGGGCTGGGCGGGCTTCTCGGTCTCGCGCGACGGCCGATCGCTCCTCTACTCCCGCGTCGACCGCCAGTCCTGCGACATCCGCCTGATCGAGAACCCCCGCTAGCCGGCGATGTCTTCCGGTCGGATGGGGAGGCGGTACAGCCGGCGTCCGGTCGCGGCGAAGATCGCGTTGGCGACCGCGGGAGCAACCGGCGGGACAGGCTGCTCCCCGAATCCGGTCGGCCGTGCGGTGCTGGCGATCGTGTGGACCTCGACGCGGGGCATCTCGGCGATCCCCAGCACCGGGAAGTCGCGATAGCTGGCCTGCGCCACCCGACCCCGCTCGATCGTGATCTCGCCCTTGAGCGCGTAGGAAAGCCCCCAGGCCACTCCGCTCTCGACCTGGCCTTCGAGTCCGAGAGGGTTGACGACGAGGCCGCAGTCGGCGGCGCAGACGATCCGGTGGACGCGGACGTCTTCCTTCTCCCCCACGGAGACTTCCGCCACGTGCGCCAGCGCGGTGCGGCCGTGGTAGACGTTGCAGGCGATTCCACGGCCCACGCGGCGCCCTGCGATGGGAGCAAGCGGCGAGCCCCAGCCGGATTTTGCCGCGGCGAGATCCACGACGGCACGGAGCCTGCCGCGATCTACCTTTCGCGAGACGAAGGGAAACTCTCCGGTCAGAAGGTCCCGCCGGAGCTCCACGGGATCCCGAGAGGCCTTGTGCGCGATCTCGTCGAGCAGGCACTCGCGCGCGAAGACGTTGACCGGGTAGTCGACCGAGCGCCAGGCGCCGGTGTGGATCGGCGATTCCACGGCGTTCCACTCGGCGGTCTGGTTGGGCACGTTGTAGGGATTGTCATAGCCGCCCCACGGGCTCACGTCCGGCTCGTCGGCCTTCGGATTGAAGGGGCCGAACATCGAGAGGTGAAACGTCGTGAAGCGGTGCTTCCACGCGACGATCCGTCCCGACGAGTCGAGACCCGCTTCGAGGTCCGCGCGCCCCGCGGGGTGAAGGCGGTCGTGCTCGAAATCGTCGCGCCGGGACCAGACGACATGCACCGGCTTGCCGGCCGCGCGCGCCACCTCGGCCGCTTCCGTCGCGTAATCCGCCCCGAGCCGGCGGCCGAACCCTCCGCCGATCAGCGTGACGTGGACCGTGACTCTTTCCGGAGGGATCCCGAGGAGCTTCGCCGACTCTTTCTGGACTCGCTGCGGGTTCTGCGTGGGCGCCCAGATCTCGCACGAGCCGCCCGAGACACGGGCGCAGGCGTTCATCGGCTCGATCTGGGCGTGCGCCTGGAAGGCGTCGCGGTACGTTCCCGACACGCGCGCCGCGGCGCCGGCGAGCGCCTTGTCCGCGTCTCCTTCCCGCCGGGACACGTGGGAAGCCCCTGACGCAGCCGCGTCCAGGCGGCGTGTCAGCTCCGCCGTCGTCAGGGCGGCGTTCGGGCCTTCGTCCCACTCGATCGCCAGCGCATCGCGGCCGGAGAGCGCGGCATAGCTGTCTCGCGCGATGACGGCGATCCCCGCGGAAATCTCGGCAACCTGCACGACGCCGGCGACAGCCTTCGCTTTCGACGCGTCGAAGCGCCGGGGGCGTCCGCCCGCGACTGGACAGCGAGCGATCGCGGCGAAGAGAGCGTCCTGCAGGCGAGTGTCAAACCCATACCGCGCGCGTCCGGTGACGATGTCCGGGCCGTCGATTCGCCTGACCTTCGTTCCGATCAGCCGGAAGTCCTTCGGGTCTTTCAACACCGGCTCCTTCGGAACGGGAAGCCTCGCCGCGGCGGCCGCCAGCCGGCCGAAAGGGAGGCGCCTTGCGGAAGCGGCGTGGAGCACCGAGCCGTTCTCCGCGCGACACTCCGCCGGCTTTGCCTGCCACTGCGCGGCCGCGGCGGCGATCAGCATTTCCCGGGCCGCGGCCGCGGCGCGCCGGAGGACCATCCAGGAGGACTCGACGCTGTCGCTCCCTCCGGTGTTCAGGTCCTCGTACAGCGGGCCGGGAGAGGCCTGCTCGATCGAGATCGAGGGCCACTCCGCCTCCAGCTCGTCGGCGAGGATCATCGCCAGGCACGTCCGGACTCCCTGGCCCATCTCGGAGCGGGCGATGACGAGCGTCACTCTTCCGTCGGCCCCGACGCGGAGCCATTGGTTTGGAGCGAACGAGGCCGGCGCGCCTGCCGCGTCCCGCTTCCCGAGCAGCGGAAGGGGGATCACGAGAGCGGCGCCGCCGAACGCGCTCCACCGCAGGAAATCCCGCCGCGAGGCGCTCATCGCGCGCCTCCCAGCCGCGTCGCGGTATGAACGGCCTTCCGCACGCGCTGCCACGTCCCGCAGCGGCAGACGTGGCCGGCGAAGGCCTCGTCGATGTCGGCGTCGGTCGGCCGCGGCTTGCCGGCGAGCAGCGCGGCCGCCTGGAGGATCATCCCCGGCTGGCAGTAGCCGCACTGCGCGACGTCCTCTTCGAGCCACGCGAGCTGGCAGGGGTGGCGGCCGTCGCGGGAGAGCCCTTCGATCGTCGTGTAGGCGTGCGTCGCCGCCGCCGAGACCGGGACCTGGCAGGAGCGGACGTCCCTGCCGTCTTCGAGGACGGTGCACGCTCCGCAGGCTCCGACTCCGCAGCCGAACTTGGTCCCGGTCAGCAGGAGCCGGTCGCGAAGCACCCAGAGCAGGGGCATGTCCGGCTCGGCTTCCACCTCGCGGCGGCGGCCGTTGACGGTCAGGCGGTATCTCGACATGTTCCCTCCCGTATTGCTGGTACGGGCGGGCCGCGCGCGGGATCCCGAGGTTTTGCCGAGGTTTTGTCGAGGGTTTGTGCGACCCGCAACGGCGAATCGATCAGGGGGAGGGCGGTCCCCCTTCGGATCGGGAAGCACTTCGCCGCGCCTTGAGCGCGAGCGACTCGAAGACCACCTGACGGACGAAGTCGTTGAAGGGGTTGGTGAAGATGCCGTTATGCCCGTGGATGACCTCGTCGCTCGCCCGGATGACCCAGAACGGAGTGGCGCGGTCCTGTGGCTTGAGGCAGGTGAGCACCGATCTTCCGTACTGGCCGCTGCGGTCGCAGGTCATGGCGGGCCCCTGCAACCCCGCGGGCGACTCCGATGTGAGACGCGAGGCTCGCGCCATCAGATTCTCCAGGTCGGCGTCGCTGGTCTCGAGGTCGAGGTCGCACACGCAGCCGGAGCCTCTCAGGGCCAGCGAGTCCGCCCGGGGTCTGGAAGCCGTCTTTCCTTCAGCCGGCACGGCAAGGCGGTAGTCCCAGAACTCCTCGTAGTTGCCGACAGAGGTCCTCATCGAGACCTTTTCGGAGCGGTTCGCCGCATGTTGGAAGATCGTCGCCAGCCACTGGCCGAGCGGAAACCAGGTTCCGTTGGGCATGTCCGACTCGGACTGGACCGTGATGAGGACAGGAGTCTGCAGGGGCGATAGGCGTTCGAGCGATCGTGACAGCTCGCGCAGAGTGAGGTAGAGCGATGCCTCGAACGCCGGGTTGACGAGCACCACGAGGTCTCCGAATCCCTCGACGATATTGGCGTGGCGGCCCGGCTCT
>DATFWF010000134.1:0-16518 GCA_035259605.1 Thermoanaerobaculia bacterium | reverse complement strand
AGGCTTTCCTGACGGCGCCGCTGCCGGCTTCCGCGACGCTGCTCCTCGCCGCGACCTGCGACGAGGAGACCGGCGGCGAGGGGCTGGAGAAGCTCGTCGGCGAGCTCTCCTTCGACGCGGCGATCGTCGGCGAGCCCAACGGCTTGGCCGTCGCGGTCTCGCAGAAGGGCCTCGTCAAGCTGCGGGTCGCCGCGCGGGGGCGGGCCGGGCACGCCGCGCGCCCTCACCTGTCCGACAACGCGATCACGCGCTCCGCCAGGGACGCCCTGGCGATCGAGGCCCTGCGCTTCGACGCCGAGGACCCGTTCCTCGGCAGGCCGACCGCCGCCGTGACGATGATCCGCGGGGGAGTCAAGTCCAACGTCGTCCCGGACCGGTGCGAGCTGACCGTGGACGCGCGCACGATCCCGGCCTTCGACAACGACGCGATGATCGCGGCGATCCGGGGCGCGGTGTCGGCCGAGGTGGAGGTGCTCTCCTCGCGGCTGAAGCCCGTGGCCGGCGATCCCGGCTCCCGGATCGCGCACGCGGCGCTCGCAGCCGTGCCGGGGAAGGGCGCGACGGGATTTCCGAGCGTCAGCGACCTGGCGCACCTGCGCGGCAGGCCCGCGATCGTGTTCGGCCCGGGAACGCCGGAGCAGTCGCATCGCGCCGACGAGTCCATCTCGGTCGAGGCTCTCCAGGCGGCCCCGGAGATCTACCGGCGCACGATCGCCGCGTACTTCCAGTGAAGCGCAAGAGGAGGGGCAGGGCTCTCTGGGGAGGCGGATACGCGGGCGCGCCGGGAGAGGCGCTGGCGAAGCTTTCGCTCTCCCATCCCTTCGACCGGAGACTGGCGAAGCACGACATCGCCGGCACGCGAGCCCACGCCCGAGTCCTCCGGCGCGCCGGCCTGCTGACGAAGGCCGGCCTCGCGCGGGTCGAGAAGGCTCTCAAGACGATCGAGAGAGAGATCGCGGAAGGCCGTTTCCGCTTCGACGACGCCGACGAGGACATCCACATGAACGTCGAGCGGCGCCTGATCGCGCTCGCGGGCGAGGCCGGGCGCCGCATCCATGCGGGGCGCTCGCGCAACGACCAGGTCGCGCTCGACCTGCGCCTCTGGACGCTCGAGGCCATCGGGCGCGCGGCGGAGGGACTCCGCTCGCTCGGCCGGGCGCTCCTCGACCGCGCGGAGGAGGCTCTCGAGGCGAAGGTCGTGGTCTCCGCCCGGACCCACACGCGTCCGGCGCAGCCCGTCCTCCTCGCCCACGCCTTCCACGCCTACGTCGAGATGCTGCTGCGCGACCTCGACCGACTCGACGAATGCCGGCGGAGGACCGCCGTCTCGCCGCTCGGCTCGGGCGCCTGCGCGGGGACGACGCTGCCTCTCGACCGCGTCGCGGCTGCGCGAGATCTCGGCCTGCCGTCCGTGACCGCCAACAGCCTGGACGCCGTTTCCGACCGGGACTTCGTCGTGGAATTCGAGGCCGCCGCCTCCCTCGCGATGGTCCACCTCTCCAGGCTCTCGGAAGACCTGATCCTCTGGACGGGCGACGAATATCGCCTGCTCACGCTCTCCGAGAGCGTCACGACGGGCTCCTCGATGATGCCCCAGAAGAAGAACCCGGACGCGCTGGAGCTCGTTCGCGGAAAGACGGGCCGCGTCGCCGGCCACCTGGCCGCGACGCTGCTGACCCTCAAAGGACTGCCGCTCTCCTACAACCGCGACCTTCAGGAGACGCAGGAGGCTCTGTTCGACACCGCCGACACGCTGGAGGCTTCGCTCGCCGCGGTGACCGAAACCGCCGCGGGCCTGCGGATCCGGCCGGCGGAGGAGCGGCCGGCCATCGATCCGTCGTCGCTCGCGACCGACATCGCGGAGGAGCTCGTCCGGCGAGGCGTCCCGTTCCGGGACGCGCACGAGAGGGTCGCCCGCTGGACGCGCCGGGCCGCCGCCGCGGGAGAGGACCTGCGCGAGACCGCGGCGCGCGAGGCCGGCGAGCTGCGTCCTTTCCTGCGCCGCCTGACTCCCGAGTCCTCCGCCGCCTCGCGCGATCTTCCGGGCGGCACCTCTGCGCGCCGCGTCCGGTCGGCGCTGGCGCGCGCCCGGGCGAAGCTGCGCCCGCGCTGAGCGTTACCGCCGGATCTTCAATCTCCGGAGGAAAGCAGTCCGGGAAGGCCGGCGGCGGAATCGAGAACGGCGTCGGGGCGGACGGCGGAGCGCTCGGCGTCCGCGCGGCGGTACTTGCCGGTGCGGACGAGGACCCCGCGCATTCCGCAGGCCTGCGCGCCGCCGACGTCCACCTCGAGGTCGTCGCCGACGACGGAGACGCCCGGGGCGTCCGACGGCGAGACTCCGAGCATCTCGAGGGCGGGCGCAAAGAACTCCCGCGCGGGCTTGCCCACGAGCGTCGCCTCGCAGCGGGCCGCGTACTCGAGCGCCGCGACGAAGGGGCCCTGGTCGAGGACGAGCCCGCCCGTGCCCAGGTAGTAGCGGTTTCGGGCCAGCGTGACGAGGGGGACACCCGCCATGAGCAGCCGGAAGGCCTCGTTCATCGCGGGGAAGCTGAAGCCTTCGCCCACGTCTCCGACGACGACCGCCTGCGGGGAAGATCCGTCGTGCTCGATGCCCGCGAAATCCTCGAGGACCGCCGGGGCGACCATCAGGTGGCACCGCGTCAGCCCGCGCGAGGCCAGGTACCGCCTGGCGGCGAGCGGGGCCGTGAAGATGCGGCCCGGATCGGCGGAGATTCCCATCGCGGAGAGCTCCGCGGCGATGCGCGAGCGCGGGCGGCTCGTGGTGTTGGTGACGAACCCGTGCGGGATCCCCCGCTCGGTGAGCTTTGCGAGCGCCTCGGCGGCGCCGGGAACCGGGCGGCCCGCCTCGTACAGCGTTCCCTCGAGGTCGAGCAGGAGCGCGCGGATCTTCAAAGGCATCGCCGGAAGAGGGCGAGGGTCTCCTCCCACGCGACCTTCGAGGCATGGATGCGGTGCGTGTCCCGCTCGTCGCAGAAGAAGTCCTCGCCCGCGTCGCGGAAGACCTCCACGCGGAAGTCCTTCGCGAGCAAGGAGAGCCTCCGCTCGACGAGCGCCCGCTCCTTGCGGGAGATCGTCGTGTCGAGCTGGCCGTAGAAGAGCAGGAGCGAGGCCTGGAGGCTCTCGGCGAGGTCGAGCGGCCGGGGGCGGCCCAGCTGGGTCGCGGTCGCGCTGCCGATTCCCTTGCCGTAGAAACAGGCCGCGGCGCGGACGTCGGCCGGAAACCGGCAGGCCGCGAGGAACGCCAGCCGCGCCCCCATCGAGAACCCGAGGACCCCGCACGGGCCGTTGCGGGAGGCCGCGCGCAGGGCGAGGTAATCGAGGGCCTGCCGGAGGATCTCCTCGGCCCGGCCGTCCGAGAGGATCCCGGCGCGAGCCTCGGCCTCCTCCTCCCGGGTGTAGTCGAAGTGCGCCGGCACGGCGGGCCGGAGGAACTCCGGCGCGACGTCGGCGACGCTCGACGGCGTCGCGTAGAAGGAGGGGGCGAGCGCGTAGAACCCCTCGGCCGCGAGGCGATTGGCGATCCCCTTGAAGTGCGGCGTCAGGCCGAACCGGTCGTGAAGGACGAGGACCGGGGGAAACGGTCCCGGGCCCTCCGGCACGGCTTCGTGCGCCGGATAGCACTGGACGAGCGTGGTGTTGCTCTCCATGTCCACCATCCCGGTCGTCCTTGCGGTCATCCTCGTCCGTCCCCCGCGCAGAGTCTAATCGCCGGCCGCTGCTGTAGAGTCGCCGCGCAGGAGGAACCGCGATGCCGCATTTCATGGTTCAGGGCTCTTACACGGCCGACGCCTGGGCGAAGATGATCCAGAAGCCGGAGGACCGCGAGAAGATCTACCGCAAGTTGATCGAGAAGGCGGGCGGGAAGCTCAAGGCCTTCTACTTCGCCTTCGGCGAGAAGGACGTCGTCGCGATCCTGGAGGTCCCGGACGCCGCGACGGCGGGCGCCCTCTCGCTCGCGGTGATGGCTCCCGGCCACGTCAGGCACATCGCGACGACGCCGCTCATGACGGTCCAGGAGGGGATGGAGGTCATGAGGAAGGCCTCCGAGCTGAAGTACCAGGGGCCAACCGGCTGACGGGAAACGGACCTGGACTCCTTCCTCCGGGCAATCCCGAAGGCCGAGCTGCACCTCCACCTCGAGGGGACGCTCGAGCCCGAGATGATGTTCGCCTTCGCGGCGCGCAACGGGGTCGCGCTGCGGTTCCGCACCGTCGAGGAGCTGCGCGAGGCGTATCGCTTCGAAGACCTCCGATCGTTCCTCGACCTCTATTACGAAGGCGCGAGCGTTCTGCGGCGGGAGCGGGACTTCTTCGAGCTGACCGCTGCGTACCTTTTACGCGCCCGCGCGGCCGGCGTGCGCCACGCGGAGGTCTTCTTCGACCCGCAGACGCACACCCGGAGAGGAATCCCGTTCGAGACAGTCGTCCGCGGGATAAGCCAGGCGCTCGCCGAGGGCGGGAAATCGCTCGCCATCTCATCGAGGCTCATCCTCTGCTTTCTCCGGGACCTGTCCGCCGCCGATGCGGAGGCCATGCTGGAGCAGGCGCTCCCGCATCGCGATCGGATCCACGGCGTCGGCCTCGACTCGGCCGAGCGCGGCAACCCGCCGTCGAAGTTCGAGGGGGTCTTCGCCCACGCCCGGCGGGAAGGACTCTTCGCCGTCGCTCACGCCGGGGAAGAGGGGCCGCCGGAATACATCCGGGAAGCCCTCGATCTCCTGGGGGCGCGCCGGATCGATCACGGAGTCCGGTGCGCGGAAGACCCGGCCCTCGTCCGCGAGCTCGCCGCGAAACGAATCCCCCTGACCGTGTGCCCGCTCTCCAACGTCAAGCTGCGCGTCTTCCCGTCGCTCGACCGACACAACCTCAAGGCACTCCTCGACCGGGGCCTCTGCGTCACGATCAACTCGGACGACCCCGCCTATTTCGGCGGCTACGTCGGCGAGAACTACGCCGCCGCGCAAAGGGCCCTCGGGCTGACGCGCCAGGACATCGTCACCCTCGCGAAGAACTCCTTCGAAGCCAGCGTTCTCGAGAGCGGCGAAAAGGCGCAGCTTCTCGCCGAGATCGACGACTGCGCTGCCGCAGCCGTGTGACGGCTCGGCGGCTCAGGGCCCGTAGAGCCGGCAGCCGGACGTGGCGGCAGAAGATGTCCGACGTCGCCACGTCCGTGAACTTCAGGTCGCGGCTGCGATCGCGGGCAGGACCGCGAGCCAGGCCAGCACGGCGCGACCGCCGCTCGGGCGGCGTCTCCCTGTCATGGTCATGGATTCCGTGAGACAAATCTTAAAGGACCGGCCTTTTCCCGCACCAGTACAATCGAATCCGGCGTGAGGGTGCTTTCGGGGACCAGCGGGTTTTCCTACAAGGAGTGGAAGGGGACCTTCTACCCGGAAGATCTTCCCGACGGCGAGATGCTCCGCCACTACGCGAGCCGGCTCTCCGCGGTCGAGATCAACAACACCTTCTACCGGATGCCGCGGGCGGAGATGCTGTCGAAGTGGGCCGAGCAGGTGCCCGACGGGTTTCGCTTCGCGCTGAAGGCCTCGCAGCAGATCACGCACCGCAAGCGCCTGAAGGACGCCGCCGAGTCCGTCGCCTACTTCTTCCAGATCGCGGTGACGCTGGGGGACCGGATGGGCCCGGTGCTCTTCCAGCTTCCGCCGAATCTCAAGAAAGACCTGGCGCGCCTGTCGGATTTCCTGGCCGTGCTTGCGCCCGCTTCCCGCTGCGCGTTCGAGTTCCGCCACGAGTCCTGGTTCGAGGAGGACGTCTTCGAGGCGCTCCGGGCCCGGGGGTGCGCCCTCTGCGTCGCCGAGGACGAAGACCTGGCCACGCCCTTCGTCTCGACCGCGGATTGGGGGTACCTGCGCCTACGGCGGCAGGACTACACCGGGGAGGACCTGCGCGAGCGCGCGTCGAAGCTCCTCGCGCAGCCCTGGAGCGAGGCCTTCGCGTTCTTCAAGCACGAAGAGGAGGGAACCGGGCCCCGTCTCGCCTCTCAATTCCTGGGCCTCCTGGCGTAGGTCCCTCCCCCGGAGTCCCCTCACCCCGGCCCTGCCCTCCGGGAGAGGGAGAAGGCTGCTAAACTTGAGCGTTATGAGCGCAAGAGCGATCGGCACCGCCAATATCTCGTTCGGACTCGTTTCGATCCCGGTCAAGCTCTTTTCCGCCTCCAACGCCTCGGCCGGGATCTCCTTCAACATGCTGCACGGCAAGTGCGGCTCGCGGGTGAAGCAGCAGTACATCTGTCCCAAGGAAGACAACATCGTCGTCCCCCGCGAGGACCTCCGGAAAGGCTACGAGTTCGCCAAGGACCAGTACGTCCTCTTCACCACCGAGGAGCTGAAAGCCCTCGAGGAGGAGGCCACCCAGACCGTCGAGGTCACCGAGTTCGTCCCCGTCGCGGAGATCGACCCGGTGTACTTCGACCGGCCGTACTACCTCGGCCCCGACAAGGGGGGCGCCAAGGCCTACTGGCTGATGAACGAGGCGCTTCGGACGACCGGCCGCGTGGCCCTCGCCAAGTACGCCGCCCGCGGCAAGCAGTACCTCGTGATGCTGCGCCCCGTCGACGGCGGGCTCGTCATGCAGCAGCTCCTCTACGCCGACGAGGTCCGGCCCTTCTCCGAGGTGGGGCTCGACAAGGAGAAAGTCCAGGACGCGGAGTTGAAGCTCGCCACGATGCTCATCGAGCAGCGGGCCGTGGACAAGTTCCGCCCCGAGGCCTACGAGGACGAGGTCAAGAAGCGGATCCAGGAACAGTTGAAGCGCAAGATCGAGACCGGCGAGGAGATCTCCTCGGCTCCCGCCCCCGCCAAGGGCGAGGTCATCGACCTGATGGAGGCGCTGCGCCGCAGCCTCGGCAAGCCGGCCGCTCCCGCCCGCAAACCCGCCGCCGCCGCGTCGGTGCGCAAGCCCGCGAGGCAGGCGGCCAGGGGCGCGGAAAAGAAGGCGGCGTCGCGCAGATAGGGAATTGAAGAGCTATTCGGCGGCCGAGGTCGCGCGGATCCTGGATCTCACGCCGCGCCAGGTTCGCGCCGCCGTCGTCGCCGGATGGCTGGAGCCCGGCCGCGGGCCTCGCGGCGAGCTGCGGTTCTCCTTCCAGGACCTCGTTTCGCTGAAGACCGCGCGCGGCCTCTTCCAGGCGAGGCTGCCGGCGCGCCGCGTGCGGGAGACGCTGGCGAAGCTGCGCGGCCAGCTGCCGGAGGACGGCGCCGCCGCCGTGCGGATCACGGTCGAAGGGGAACGCATCGTCGCGAGCGACGGCCGCGAGCAATGGCAGCCGGAGTCGGGACAGATCCTCTTCGACTTCGGGGGCGCCGGGGGAGCGGAGCCGTCCGCTCCGGCGCGGCCGCAGGAGTTCTCGAAGCCCCAGGCGGAGCCGCCGGCGTCCGCGGTCTGCGCCGACGACTGGTACCGGCGGGGATGCGACTCGGAAGCCTTCGATTCGAAGCGGGCGATCGAGGCGTACGAGAAGGCGCTGGCGATCGATCCCGATCATCCCGACGCGCACATCAACCTCGGACGGCTCCTCCACGAAGCCAGCGACGCCGGCGCCGCCGAGGAGCACTACCGCAAGGCGCTCGCCTCTCGTCCCAACGATCCGACGGCCGCGTTCAACCTCGGGGTTTCGCTCGAAGACCTCGGCCGCCGGACCGAAGCGCTGGCCGCCTACGAAAGGGCGGTGTCTCTCGATCCCCGGAATGCGGACGCCCACTGGAACGCCGCCAACCTCTGCGAGAACCTCGGCCGGATCGCCGAGGCCCTGCGCCACCTGAAGGAATACAGGGCGCTGACCCGCGATCCGGGTCGATAGCAGCACGGCCGGGCGGGAGGGACAAGCCCCTCCCCTACGAAACGGGACGAAGGTCCGATAGGCTCTGGAAAGGGAGGGTCGCGTGATGCGTTTTCGCTTCGGGGTACTCGCGACGGGTCTGCTCCTCGCCCCCGGATTCGCCTCGGCCCAGGCCTTCAACCTGCGCGACCTGCTGGTCGACTTCTTCCGGCAGGGGATCACGCTGGCAGAGCCGCCGGCGGGGTCGCCCTTCCCGAGCCACGCCCACCACTTCATCGGCGACGCCTCGCTCGTGCCGCTGGAGCAGTTGAACGACCAGCTCGCGATCCAGCTCTCGAACTTTCCGCTGGCGTCCTCGGCCGGCGGGTTCAGCTACCAGCTCGACCCGGCGCTCGGCGTCTTCACGCGCGTGACCGACAGCTTCGGGCCGATCTACACCGAGCGGGCCGACACGATCGGCAAGGGGAAGTTCGCGTTCGCGCTGAACTTCAGCCACTTCTCCTTCGACAAGATCGACGACCTGAAGCTGCGCGAGGGAGACGTCAAGATCGTCCTGACCCACCAGGACCTTCCTCCCTCGCCCTGCTGCCTCCGGCCGTTCTTCGAAGGCGACGTGATCCAGACGACCACCCTTCTGAAGATCCAGACCAATATCAGCGCCTTCACGCTGACCTACGGCGTGAACGACCGGTTCGACATCGGCGCCGCGATCCCGATCGTCGAGGTGAAGATCGACGCCCAGACGGACGCGTCGATCAACAAGCTCGCGACCGGAGGCAACGCGAACACCGTGGGCATCCACCGGTTCCCGAGCGGCGAGGACACGGAGAGGGTAAGGCAGTCGGGGAGCGCCTCGGGCGTCGGCGACGTGGTTCTCCGCGGGAAGTACCGACTGACGAAGGATCCGCGGATGGGGTTCGCGGTCGGGATGGACGCGCGCCTGCCTACCGGCAACGAGCTCGACCTGCTGGGGACCGGGGCGACTCAGATCCGCGGCTACCTGATCGGGTCGGCGCACTACGGAACCTTTTCGCCTCACATCAACGCGGGTTACGCGTGGTCCAACCACGGCGTTCCCGACGTGATCGATTACGCGGCCGGATTCGACTGGGCGCTGTCCCCGCGGCTGACCTTCATCGTGGACGCGCTGGGCCGGACGTTCCGCGACACCCGCGTCCTGCGGGTGGTGGACACGACGTTCAACTACAACACCAACATCGCGACCGACCCGGTGGATCTCCACTCCACGACGCTCAAGCAGCTCGTGGCGACCGAGCAGGATTCGACGAGCTTCCTCGGCTCCGTCGGCCTGAAGGTCAACCCGATCGGCAATCTCCTCCTGACGGTCAACGGCCTCTTCTCGATCAACGGCCGGGGCCTCCAGGCGAAGTTCTCGCCTCTCGTCGGCCTGGATTACTCCTTCTGAGCAGGTCCTTCTGAGCCGGGTCACCCGCCCAGCCGTGTGATCACCCAGGAGTCGCCGCGCTTCTCGAGCGTGAGGACGCGGCTGGTCGCGAGGTGCTGTTCGCTTCCCACCCGGGGAACTGCGACCCGCTTCTCCATGCCGCGCACCTGCGCGGTCGAACCGCCGGGAGCAACCTCGATGCGCTGGATCTCGAACTCCAGCTCCTGGGACTTCAGGTCCGCGAAGGCCGCGCGGACGCGGGCCTTGTCCACGCCCGGGTAGACGGCGGCGTAGAGGTCCGGATCGAGCGAGGACTGGGCCTTCTCGTAACGGCGGATCACGTCGCGGATCTTGTCCTCGTCCGTGGCGTGCTCGGCCGGCCGCGAGGCGGCCTCGACGGTCGGAGCGACGCGGACCGGCGGCGGAGCGGCCGTGGGAAGAACGGCCGCCTCGCGCCGCGGCGCGGGCTCCGCCGCCGCGGCGGCTCTCTCGGGCACCGCCGCCCGGACCGGAGGATGGCTGCGGCTGAACTGCTCGGCCTTGTCGAACGAGTCGCGGCCCGCCTCGAAGGCCGCCAGCGCCGCCGCAGCCTGGCCGCGCGCGAGGAGGTCGCGCCCTTCCTTCTCCTTGCCGATCCCGAATTCGTAGAGCGCCTGGGCCTGCTCGGAGGCGTGGGCTTTCGCGGCGCGGTCGCGGGCGTCGGCGGCCCTCGCCCGCGCCTGCTCCGCCTGTGTCCGGATCCGCCGGGGGTCCTGCTCGGCCTCGCGCGAGGATTTCCGGGTCGGCTCGGTCGGCTCGTCCGAGGCGGCGGTCGGCGGCGGGGGAGAAGTCGGCTCGGCGGCGGCTGTCGCCGGAGGCGCCGAGGGGAGCGGCGGGAGCTGCTGCGCCGCGGTGGAGGCTGGCGGGCTCTCGCGCGAGGGCACGCGCGCGGGCGCGGTGGGAACCGGCTGCGCGCGGGGAGCCTCGGCGGGCTTGGAGCGCCAGAGCAGCGCGACCGCGAAGAGAACTGCCGCCGCCACGCCTCCCGCCGCCATCGCGGGAGCGAGCCACGGCGGCCGGCCGCGCTGGCGGCTCAGAGGCTCGGTGTCCACCTCGGATTCCGGAGACGCCGCCGCCCTCGGCACGACCTCGGTCTTGCCCTCCTCGGAGCCGACCCGGCGGGGCGCGGATTGCGGGGGATGCGGAGTCGAGGAGGCGGCGAACTGGCGATCGAGCCGGTCCTGGACGCTCGGCGTGATCTCGCGATTGGCGGACCCGGGCATCTCCCGGACGCGCGAGATCATCTGCGCGGTGTCGTCCAGCTGGTCGCTCTCGGCGTACTTCGCCTTGAGGGCCACGATCTCGCGGTCGCACTCCTCGGCGGTCGAGAACCGGTCCTCGCGCTTCTTCTCCATCGCCTTCGAGAGCGCGGCCCGCACCTCCGGCGGAACCTTTCCGTCCGGGTCCGACTTCGAGAAAGGGATCGGCTTGTCGAAGAGATGCGCCCGCAGCAGCTCGCTCGGGCTCTCGCCGACGAACGGGTACTTGCCCGTCAGGATCTCGTAGAGCACGACGCCGAGCGCGTAAAGGTCGCTCCTGCCGTCGAGCTTCTCGCCGGCGGGGAGCGAGCCGAACTGCTCGGGCGAGGCGTACTTGAGCTTGCCGAGGAAGACTCCCGTCGAGGTCATCTCTCCCGGCCGGTCGAGCGTCTTGGCGATCCCCAGGTCGATCAGCTTGATGTGCGGGCGGCCGTCCTCGTCGCGGGTGAGCATGAGGTTGTCGGGCGCGACGTCGCGGTGGACGACGTTCTTTCGGTGGAGGTAGCCCAGGGCCGCCAGGGCCTGGTGAGCGATCTCCAGGGTCAGGCTGAGGCTCCTCGGCCCCTGGCGCCGGATCAGGTCGGCGAGGTTGACGCCGTCGATGAACTCCATGACGAGGTAGGCCTTGCCCTCCTCGTCGATGGCGAAGTCGTGGATCGCGCAGATGTTGGGATGCTTCAGGCGGGTCGCGGTCCTCGCTTCCTCGACGAACCGGCGCTTCATCTCCTCGTTGCCGAGAGCGCCGGCTTTCAGGACCTTGACGACCCGGACTTCGTCCAGCAGCCGGTGGCGGACGCGATAGAGGGTCCCCATCCCTCCCTCGCGCAGCTTGCCGAGGATCTCGTACTTCCCCTCGATCAGTGTCCCGGGCTGGTGCAAAAGGCCGGCGCCTCCCACGCGATTGTAGCTGCGACTTTGTGTTTGTGGCTTTTTATCCGCCCCGGCGTCGGGCCCGCCTCCCTCGTCGGCACGCGACGGCTCGCAGGTCTTTCGAGAACCTGCCGTCGCTATGTTGCGAAGTCGCATTTCCGGCTTGGCGCATCCGAGATGGTTGTTGATGCGCCTTCGCAAAATGCACTCCTCCGGGAGGCGGGCCCGCCGCCGGGGCTCCAGACCGGCGAAGTAGCCGAACCGTACACCCGGAGCCGGCGGCGTTCCCGTAGGGGTGATGGGTGACGAGCATGGAACGCCGCAGCCGGCACCACGCTGAACTGCGAGGAACCCTCAGCGCCCCCGCTGGTTCTTCCAATCACGGCCTGCGGGCGCGTGCCCCGTAGGGAATGCCGACGGCGCAGGGGCGGATTGTCCGCGATGCTGCCTGATCAGGCTCCTGGCTGCGTTGGAAATCGCGGGGCGGGCGGTTACAATGACTGTACAGATGGCGGCCACATCCTCGGGCGGGTCGGCGTCGGCGGCCGCCGGATACTCCTCCGCGGGTGTCCTGTCCTCGCTCTTCGTGTCTCTGAGACCGGCGCAATGGGTCAAGAACCTGGTGCTGCCGCTCCCGTTTCTCTTCGGCGGCGCGCTCGCTCGCTCGAGCGGATGGGCGCTGGCGGCCGAAGGATTCGCGGTCTTCTGCGTCCTCTCGAGCGGGGTTTACCTGATCAACGACGTCAAGGACCGGGAGCGCGACCGCGCGCATCCCGTCAAGCGCAACCGGCCGCTCGCGACGGGGCTGCTGGGGGTGAAGACCGCCGTGGCCGCCGGGATCGCGCTCCTGGCGGGCGGCCTCCTCGCGGCCTTCTTGCTGGACGGCGCGTTCGGGCAACTGAGCGCGCTCTACGCCGGCCTGATGGTCCTGTACTCGCTCGGGTTGAAGCAGGTCCCTTTTCTTGAGGCGCTCATCGTGGCGGCCGGGCTTCCGCTGAGGGCGCTCGCGGGGGCCGCGCTGGCCCACGTCCCCGCCTCGCCGTTCCTGATGGGGTGCGCCTACACGCTCGCCCTGTTCCTCGTCGTCGGCAAGCGCCAGTGGGAGCTCCAGAACGCCGGGACGAAGTCCTCGGCGGAGCACCGCTCGGTGCTCGCCGTTTACCACGCCGAGTGGCTGGACTTCGTCTTCGTGACGTCGGCCCTGACGGTCGTCGCGAGCTACGCCGTGTACAGCGTGATCCCCTCGACCCTGCAGCGGCACGGCGGGCGCTCCTTCGCGGCGACCGTGCCCTTCGTCATCCTCGGCGTGGCGCGCTACGTGCGCCTGGTGTACCGGCGCGGCGGGGGAGGCAACCCGACGCGGGCTCTGCTGATCGACGACCCCTGGCTTCTCTTGATCGTCGTGGGCTGGGTGCTCACGGCCGGAGGAATCATCTATGCCCGATGAGAAGGCGCCCCGCCTGGGCGTCGGCTTTCTCGCCTACAACGAGGAGGAGCTGATCGCGAAGACGGTCGCGGAGGCGGTCTCCTCGCTCTCGGCGGTGCCGGGCCTGGACTGGCGGGTCGTCGTCGTCAACGACGGAAGCCGCGACCGCACCGGCGAGATCGCCGAGGAGCTGGCGAAGAAGGACCCCCGCATCCTGGTCGTCCACCACCAGGGGAACAAGGGTTACGCCGTGGCCACCGAGACCGCTCTGCGCAACACGCCCGGCCAGGTCGTCATGGTCGTGGACGGCGACGGGCAGCACACGATGGCCGACGCGCCGCGCTTTCTCGCCGCGATCGACGAGGGGGCCGACGTCGTCTTCGGGTGGAAGAAGGAGAGGCACGACCCGCTCCCGAGGCTGGTCCTTTCCAGGGGGCTCAACACGCTCTCGAAGTGGATCCTCGGCTCGCCCCTCCACGACATCAACGGGGGCTGCCGGGCCTTCCGCCGCGACGTCGCCCGCAGGCTCGAGATCCGACACCGGATCAACTTCGTCGGCGACGAGATCTTTGCCCGCTGCCGGATCGCCGGCTGGAAGGTCTCCGAGGTCGTCGTCCGCCACTTTCCGCGCGAGGCGGGGCAGAGCATCCACCGGCCCTGGAAGATGCTCGGGACGATCACGCGCGTGCTGCGCTACCTCTTCGAGCTTCGCGGCGAGATCAAGCGGGCGGACGCGATGAAGCGCGTCACGGCGGCGCGTTGAGCGACATCGTCATCCTCGGCGCCGGGCCGACGGGGCTCGGCGCGGGCTACCGCCTGCGCGAGCGTGGAGTGGACGACTTCGAGATCTACGAGCGCGCCGGTCAGCTCGGCGGCCTCGCGACGAGCTTCGAGGACGACAGGGGCTACACCTGGGACGTCTCCGGCCACATCATCTTCTCCGGCTATCCGTACTTCAACGCGCTGCTCGACAAGCTCCTCGGCAAGGAGGGTGTCCGCCGCATCGACCGGGAGAGCTGGATCAAGTTCGAGGACCGCTACGTCCGGTACCCGTTCCAGAACCACCTCTCTTCGCTGCCGGAGAAGGCGATGCTCGAGTGCCTGGTCGGCCTCGTCGAGTCGCAGACGATCGACCGCAACCGGGCCTACACGAACTTCGAGGAGTGGATCCAGGCCCGCTTCGGCGCCGGAGTGGCGAAGCACTTCATGGTTCCCTACAACCTGAAGGTCTGGTCCACGCCGCTCGAGAAGATGGGCTTCTACTGGATCGCCGAGCGGGTGGCCGTCGTGGACTGGAAGAAGGCGCTCGAGACGACGCTGCTGCCCAAGGTCACCGACTGGGGCCCCAACGCGACCTTCGGGTATCCCGCGACGAGGGGGACCCTGGGACTGTGGCTGGCCTTCATCCCGCCGATCGGGGCCGAGCGCATCCATTACAAGAAGCGCGCGGCGTCGATCGACGAGGAAAAGCGCGAGATCGCCTTCTCCGACGGGACGACCCGCCGCTACGAGAAGCTCCTGACGACCCTGCCGCTCGACGCCTTCGTCGCCCGCCTCGTCCACGCGCCCGAAAAGATCCGCCTGGCCTCGAAGCGGCTCCTCTTCAATCGCCTCTTCTCGGTCGGGATCGGCCTGAAACGGCCGTCGCCCTCTCCGAAGAACTGGATCTACTTCCCCAATCCGAAGACGCCCTTCTACCGGATGACGTACCTCTCCAACTACTCGCCGAACATCGTCCCGGGCGGCGACACCGCGAAGTACTGCTCGCTCCTCATGGAGACGACCTATTCGCGGTTCCACCACCTTCCCCCGGGGGACTTCGTGGACGCGGTCGTCGAGGGCCTGGTCGCCGAAGGGATCCTGGAGCGCTCCGACCTGCCGCTGATCGAATCGAAGTATCTGATCCACGCCGCCCACGCCTACCCGATCCCCAGCGTGGACCGGGACGAAGCCCTCTCGATGATCCAGGATTACCTGGAGTCGAAGCAGATCTACTCGCGAGGCCGTTTCGGCTCCTGGAAATACGAGATCGGAAACCAGGACCACTCGCTGATGCAGGGAGTGGAGCTGGTGGACCGCTGGCTCGACGGAACCGAAGAGAAGGTCTTCCGCAGCTGAATCAGTTGAAGAAAAGGCTGTAGCCGACGGAAAACCGGGTGTACCGGCCGGCGGGATCGGCCTTCTCGAACTGCCTGCGGAAGGCGTCGCCCAGGATCATGACGTAGACGTACTTCTCGCCGCGCCGGAAGTTTTCGAGCAGGTACGAATGGAACTTCGTATCGACGCGGCGCAGCCCCTTCCAGCGGTCCTGGAAATAGAAGACCTTCTCGAAGAAGAAGGCGTCGAAGGCCGCGACGTAGAGGTGGCGAGGGCCGAATCTCTGGTTGAGCAGCTCCGACAGGCGGAGCTCGTCGGGAGAAGCGTCGCGGATGACGGCTTCGACGAGCCGGCGCTCGTTGAGAGAGGCGTAGAGAAAGAGGAGGCCGGCGACCAGGGCGGCGCGAACGGTCGCCGGCGCCCACCGCCTCTCGAGGAGCAAGCGAAGGGGCAGGGCCATGACGATCGCCACGAAGGGGAGGGCCAGGCTGAACCGGTGGCCGGTGGGAGGGGGGACCGCCAGGGCGACCATGGCCAGGCAGCCCGCGAGCGTCGCGAAGACGAACAGCAGCTCCGTCTTCCGAAAGACGAGGATGGCCGCCAGCAGGAGACCGGCGGTGAACAGCGCGACCGAGAGCGGCTCGAGGATGGCAAAGTGGCCGAACTCGAAGCCGCCCGCGCCGGCGATGCCGTCCCGGAACAGAGAGTTCGCCGAGAGGAGGACGTTTTTCGCGAGGAGCGTCAGCGGCCCCGGGCGCGCTTCCTCTTCCGCGGCGGCGCCCCCCACCAGCGACATGTCCTCGACGCGGCGGAAGGCGTAGTTCCCGGACCGGGCGATGAAGGCCAGAAACGGCGCCAGCACCAGGAGCATCCCGGCCAGCGAGATGGCGAAGTTCTGGAGCGGCCAGGTCCTGCGGGCCCGGATCCCGTGGACCGCGGCGAAGGTCACGAGCACGGGAAACGCGAGATAGCTCGAGTAGTAGAAGAGGTAGCAGAAGCCGCACGCGAATCCGGCCGCCGCCGCGTGGAACGGGCTGCCGGTCTTGTAGGCCCGAAGCGCGAAGTAGAAGAAGACGCAGAAGGCGGCTGTGGCGGCCGTGAAGAAATGGGCCAGGGTTTCCAGGTAGACGCTGGCGGCGAGGAAGGAATAGAGGAAGACGGCGATCATCCCGGCGGCGTTGCCCAGGATCTCGCGGGCAATCAGGAAGACGCAGAGGCCGATGATCGCGACGTAGACCTGGATGGAGAGCCGCAGGGCCGTCGTGCTGACCCCCAGGACGGCCAGGAGGAGCTTCTGGAGGAAGAAGTACGTCGTCGGGAACTGCCCCTGCCACTCCCACTTCTCTGGCATGTACCCGAAGAAGGGACGGTGGGAAAAGTCGTGCGTCAGCGAGAAGTAACCCGTCAGGAACTCGTCGCCGTGCATCCGGTCGGAGTCGAAGTTGGCGACGCGCACGAGGACCGGAATCGCCGCCGCCGCGAGGAGCAGCGCCGCACTCTGGAGCGTCGGGCGCCTCACGGCGGGCCGGCCGTCGCAGGTCCTGGCCGCGGCCAGGAAGGCGGGCAGCGACAGCGCCCAGAGCACCGCGACCCGGTTGGAGTCG
>DATFWF010000133.1:0-22650 GCA_035259605.1 Thermoanaerobaculia bacterium | reverse complement strand
GGAGTGGGCCGTCGGCGAGCTCTCGGACGCGCACGGGTTCCGGCCGCTCGCCTCGACCTTCCTCGAGAGGCCGGCTCTTCCGCCCCGCGTGCTCGAGGACGTCGCCTCGGGGGAGAGGGTCGTCCGCTCCGAGACCGTGGCGGGGGTCCTGACGCTGATCGTCGAGCCTCCGCGCGAGGGGGGCTTCTCCCTGGCGATCCTGGTGCGCGAGAACCCGAGGCTTCCCGCCCGCGCGGTCCTGCTGCTCGAGGAGCTTGCCCAGGTCGCCGGCATCGCGCTGGCGTCGGCGACCTGGAACGCGGAGGAGAAGGAAGGACGGCCGGTGCCGGTCGAGATCGCGCCGCGTCCGGATCCGCTCTCCTCGGCGGAGCTGATGCTGCGCGAGACGGACGACTTGAAGAAGATCATGGACACGGTCACGCGCGAGGTCATCGACCGCGCGATGCGCCGCGTCGAGGGGAACCAGAGCCGGGCCGCCGCGGTCCTCAACATCTCGCGCGGCTCGCTGATCGCCAAGCTCAAGGAATACCAGATCCCCGACTACCGCTACCTGCGCCGCGAACGGAGGCGGTAACCGCCGGCTACCCGGCCGCGAACGCGGGTTGTGCGAACGCGGCTCGGTCGAGGAGGTCCCTCGATCGCTTCGCCTCCGGCGTGCCTAGTTTTTCCGCTTTCTCCGTTTGGGACGAACCGCTGCCGTCTGCGGTGCCTCGGCGGGCGTGTCCCGTCCGAACAGCCACCAGATCGCGAAGGGGGCGGCGAAGCGGCCGGCGATCTGGTAGAAGTGGAAGCCGCCCGCCCAGAAGTTTCGAGCGACCGTGCCGTAGTGCGCCATGCTCCACTCGGCGAAGCGAGTGGCGTAGAGGGATTCCACCTCGAAGACCAGGAAGACGACGTGCACCGCGTAGAGGCAGAGCATCGCGAGGATCAGCTTCACGACGCGGTCGGTCCTCCAGGGCTTGGGGTGAAGCGCGAAAAGAGCCGCGAGCAGGACGAAGTTGAAATGCAGGTCCGCCGAGGGAAGTCCCGGCTGCTTCGCGCCCGGAGGGATGTCGCTCCGGCGCAGGAGGAACTCCTTGCCGGGCGCCTCGAGGCGCGTGACAGCCGGGCTCTCGCCCAGCCGGATCAGGAACTCCGCCGCCGGCGCGACGGCGCCTTCGTAGATCGTCGAGAAAAGGAACCAGAAGGCGAGCGCGAGAACGAATCCGACGATCAGCCGGATCGCCGCGCCGCGGTCGAGCATCAGCGGCCGGCCTTCTCCTCGGGGGTCGGAACCGGGCGGCGGGTCTGGCGCGACGCCCACAGGAGGAAGAGCAGGACGCCGAAGAGAACGACCGCCGACTGCCAGATCACCGTGTGCGACGAGTCGAAGAGGGCGGGGCGGTGGCGGCCGATCCAGACGAGCGAGACGACGCGGATCAGGTTGACCACCTGGATCGCGGCGAAACCCAGCAGGAACCCGAAAAGGCGCTGCCGCCAGCCGGCCGGGAAGGCGAGGACCGCCGCGGCGAGGAGCAGTGCGGTTTCGACGCCGTTGCAGCCGTTCTCGATGTTGACGCCGAACGTCCCCGATCGGATCTCGGTTCCCGCGACGATCGCCGGCTCGCCGATCGCGCGCAGCACGACTCCCGACGCCGCGGCGATGCCGGTGGTGAAGGGCACGATGACGTAGTCGTTGACCGGCCTGGACGCTACGATCAGGTAGAAGACGACGAGGAGAACCATGAAGCGCGCGAGGAACCCCACCGAGCGGCGCTGCGCCGGGTTGGCGGCCGGGCGACGAAAAATCTTCCAGTTCACGGGTTCGTGTCCATTCCTTTCTGGTATTCCAGGATTCCCTCCGCCATTTTCCGCAGATCGGCCGGCAGCGTCAAAAGGAGCTCGCCGGCGGGGTTGACCACGACCTGCTCGGTGACGGCATCGGCGAGGAGGTGGCCCCCCGCCGACCGGACCTGGTAATCCACGACGAAACGGGCTACCTCGGGCGGGCGAAGCCTCGCCGTCACGGTGACGGTCGTGTCCGGCAGGGCGGGGGCCCGGTATCGGATCTCCATCCGCGTGATCGGCACCCGGTAGCCCCGCGTCAGCGCGCCCGACGCGGTGAATCCGAAGCGCGCGGTCAACGCCTCGCGCACCTGCTCGAGGTAGAGGGCGTAGTGGCCGTGCCAGACGACCCCGTAGGAGTCGCATTCCGCGAAGCGGACGGGGACCTCGATGGAGAAGCCCCGCAGTTCCGGCGGCTGGCCGGGACGCGCCGCGGCGCTCATGCGGCCGGCACCCGAGCCGCTTCGACGACGGCGGCGAGGAAGTTGCCGCCGGCTCCGAAAGAATCCACGAGGACTCGCCGGGGCCGCTCGCCCTCCGGGATCGGGTTGTCCTTGCGCGAGACCGCGCGGGACGCGGCGACGAGCTGGCCGCCTCCGGCCGCCGCCATCTCGCCAATCGCGTCCTTGACGGAAACGGATCGCGGCCGCTTTCCGAAGATCGATCGGAGCATCTCGTCCTCGGCCGCGTCCATGTCCAGGACGCCGTTGCGCGACGGGAACACCAGGTCGATCCCGGACGGCTCGACGCCCGCGTCGGCGAGGGCGCCCCGGATCGTCTTCTCGACGGTCTCGCGGTCGGCGGTGAACCGGTAGGGCTCGCACGGCGACCCGGCCATCGCGATGCCGGTCACGGCGGCGAGTGGGACGGCGCCGCGGCCCCGGGCGTCTTCTTCTCTCTCGAGGAGGACCGCGAAGCCGCCTTCTCCCTGGACGATGCCGGATTGCCTCTTCTCGCCGCGAAGAGCGCCCACCCGGTCGAATCCCAGGGCGTAGTAGCGGTTCCATTCGTCCACGCCGCCGGCGAGCATCGCCCGCGCGCGGCGCGAGGACAGCGCGATCGACGAGAACAGGAGTGCGTTCAAGGCGGAAGGGTCCTTCTGGGTGATGGTGACATTCGGGCCGAGCAGTTTCAACTCGATCGAGACCTGCGAGGCCGGCGCGTTGGCGACCGTGTTGGGAAAGTGGAAGGGGGGCGCGGCCTCCGGAGATTCCACCAGCAGGACGCGCAGGAATTCCGTCAGCGCACCCGCTCCCGCCGAGCCCGTGCCGAGCGCGATGCCGATCTCCGACGGGCTCTTCGAGACGTCGTAGCCCGCCTCCGCCAGCGCCTGCGCGCAGGCGATGATCGCGAACTGGCTGCCGCGGTCGAACCGCCTCGCTTTCATCGCCGGGATCTCGGGCTGCGGCGTGAACCCGTCGCAGCGAGCGACGTGGGTCGCCTGGAGGCCGTCCTTCTCCTCCGCCGTCAGCGGCCGGACGGCGCTCTCGCCCGCGAAGAGCCGGCGGACGAATTCCGGCGCCGTACGCCCGAGCGGGCACACCGCGCCGGTGCCGGTGATCACCCCGTGGGAAGACATCGCGGGGGTCAACAGTCAACAGTCGACAGTCGACAGGACGAAGGCCGGTCCCTCATTGTTGACTGTTGACTGTCGACTGTGGACTTGCAGGTCACCGCCCGGGGCTCGCGAAAACGACGACCGAGCTGTTTCCGCCGAACGCGAACGAATTGGACAAGGCGATTTCCACGCGCCCCTCCCGGGCGGCGTTGGGGACGTAGTCGAGGTCGCACGCCGGGTCGGCGTTCTCGTAATGGATCGTCGGCGGGATCAACTGGTCCCGCACGGTGAGGACCGTCGCCACGCCCTCGATCGCGCCCGAGGCGCAGAGGCAGTGGCCGACCATGGACTTGATCGAGGAGACGGGGATCTCCCTGGCGCGGTCGCCGAGCGCCCACTTGATCGCCGCCGTCTCGGCGGAGTCGTTCTGCGGCGTCGCGGTCCCGTGAGCGTTGACGTAGTCCACGTCCGAGGCGTTGACCCCCGAGCACTCGAGCGCGGCCTGGATGGTCCGGCCCCCGGCCGCCCCGCTCGGATCGGGAGCGGTCATGTGGTAGGCGTCCGAGGTCACGCCGTAGCCCAGGAACTCCGCGAGGACCGGGGCGCCGCGCCGAAGGGCTCGCTCGCGCTCTTCGAAGACCAGGATTCCCGCGGCCTCGCCGATGGAGAGCCCCTTGCGCTCGCGGTCGAAGGGACGGCAGGGCTCGGGATCCACGGAGCGGAGCGAGTTGAATCCGCCGTACGTCAGCCGCGCCAGGACGTCGGAGCCGCCGGTGATGACGACATCGGCCCAGCCGGACGCGATCGCGTCGTGCGCGTAGCCCATCGCGTTGGCGGAGGAGGAGCAGGCGGTCGTGATCGTGGACTTGATTCCTTCCGCTCCGAAATGCTGCGCCACGCGGTCGGTGATGGCGTCGGGCATGTGGTTCAGGACCTTCGAGGGGCGGGCCTTCTTCCCGTGAAGATGGTGGAAGAAGAAGTCCTCGGAATCGAGGAGGCCGGAAGTCCCCCCGCCGAGGATCACGCCAAGGCGGGCCGGGTCCTCGCTCGAGAGATCGAGCCCGGACTGTTCGACCGCCTCGCGAGCGGCCGCGAGCCCCATCCGGTCCGCCCGCGACATCCGGCGCTTTTCGGCCGCCGAGAGGAAGCCGTCCGGGATCTCGCCCACCTCGGCCGCGGTCTGCGTCCGGTAGGGGACGGCGTCGAAGAGCGATACCGGCCGGATTCCGCACTTGCCCGCGAGAAGATTCGACCAGAACTCCGCGGCGTCAGCCCCGATGGAGGTGACCGCGCCGATACCCGTCACAACGACACGCCGGTCCTTGATCATCCGATGGACATCCGAGCGGATTGTCGCACATATGGAGAAGTCAACAGTCCACAGTCGACAGAGGTCGCGGATTTCACTGTTGACTGTCGACTGTCGACTGTCGACTCCTACATAATTCCCTCGATGCCTGACCGGGTCGACTGGCACACGTACTTCATGAACATCGCGCACCAGGTCGCGACGCGCGCGACCTGCCCGCGCAAGCACGTCGGCGCCGTCATCGCCCGCGACCGCACGATCCTCTCGACCGGTTACAACGGATCGGTCCGCGGACTGCCGCACTGCGAGGACGTCGGCTGCGTCATGGAGGACGGCCACTGCGTCTGGACCGTTCACGCCGAGGCCAACGCGATCATCCAGGCCGCCAAGAACGGCGTCTCCGTGACGGGAGCCGAGCTGTACACGACCGCCAGCCCCTGCTGGCCCTGCTTCAAGCTGATCGCCAACGCCGGAATCACGAAGGTCTACTACGGCGAGTTCTACCGCGACGAGAAGTCCCTGAAGGTCGCGAAGGAAGCAGGGATCGAGCTGGTAGACCTTGGAAGTCAACCGTCGACAGCCGACAGTCGACAGTCCGGGGAAGCCGTATTTCAGAACAAGCCTTAGGCCGGCCGGCTTGTCCTAGGAATCGTCGCGGGCCTCGCGGCGGCGCGGGGAGGTCTGGGTCTCTTCCGCGTCGAGCATCCTGAGGCACTCTTCCAGCGCGGCGCGCGAGGAGGCGGTCACGCGGAAGAAGCGGCAGCCGAGGCCGCCGTCGGAGTCCTGGCCCATCCGGACCACGAGCGCCTCGGCGACGACGGTCAGAGGCTTCTCGCCGGGGACCTCGAAAGAGACCTCGATGCGCGCCCCGATCGGCTGGCGGACCGGAGTCTGGATGAAGAAGCCTCCGCGCGAGAGGTCTCTCAAGGTCCCGTTGTGCTGGAGGCCGTCGCGCCAGAAGGTGATCGGCCAGCCCGCGGGACTGCGGGCGCCGTCGCGCGGGAAGAGGAGCAGGTGGCGGCGGACGCTGTCGCCGATCGCGGACTCGTCGCACGGCTTGTCGAGGCACTCGTCGGCGCCGGCGCGCCGGCCGTCCTCCGACGCCAGGGGCCCGCCCGCCGTGATCACGATCGGAGTGTGGGTGAAGTGCGGGTCCGCCTTCAGCACCCGGCAGGCGTCGATGCCGCTCATCCCGACCATGTCGGCGTCGAGGAAGATGATGTCGGGCCGCTCGCGGCGGGCCATCGAGAGCGCGTCGGCGGCGCTCCCGGCCAGCACGACCCGGCACCGTGTCTTTCGCTCCACCTTTTCGGCAATCGAGCGGAACTGTCCGCTGTCGTCCGCGAGCAGGATGCACTGCATGGAAAGTGTCCAATTATACGATCCCGCCGCGCATGGACACGATCACCCACGGGATCGCGGGGTCCGTCGCGGCGAGGGTGCTGGGAGACCGGCCCGGCCGCCGAGCGCTTCTCCTGGGTTCGCTCGCGGGGATGTTTCCGGACTGCGACTTCCTCTTCACGCCGGACCGGATCAGCTACCTGCGCAACCACCGCGGCTGGACGCATTCCTTTCTGGCGATGCCGGCCTTCGCGCTGGCGCTCGCGCTGATCGCGCGGCTCTTCTTCCGGCGAGCGCGCTTCTCCGATCTCTGGCTCTTCTGCGCCTCGGGGATCGTCAGCCACATCCTGCTCGACTGGATCACCTCCTTCGGCACGATGTTCTTCGTCCCGGCGAGCCGGGCGCGCTACGCTCTCGACTGGGTCTTCATCCTGGATCCGATCGTCACCGGCATCGCATCTCTCGCGCTCCTGGCGGCCCTCTTCTGGCGCGAGCGGGGACGCGGGATCGCGGCGGCCGGCACGGCCCTCCTCGTCCTCTACATCAGCTTCTGCGCGTACCAGCACCGGCGGGCCATGGCCGCGTGGCGGAGGATCGACACGCCGCCCGAGGGCGCGCGCGTGGCGGTCCTTCCGCAGTTCCTCTCGCCGTTTCGATGGCTCGGGCTGACCGACCGGCCGGAAGAAGTCCACGCGGCGTTCTTCGACATCGGCCCCTTCGCCCGGGGCGTTGCGGACCCGAAGCCGCCGGAGAAGTGGACGGAGATCCTCCGGAGCCTCTCGGACTACTACCCGCCGCCGGAGCGGACGACGCTCCTGCGTTTCGCCAAGCCGCCGGAGAGCTCGCTCCTCGCCGCCGCGCGCGCCCTTCCCGACGTCCGGACCTACCTCGCGTTCGCGCGATTTCCCCTGCTCACGGTCGAGCCCGAGAAGGACGGGGCCACCGCAGTGACCTTCGAGGACCTGCGCTTCCTTCCGTGGTTCTCGGGCCCCTGGCAGCGGGACCCCGAAGGGGGACTGCGCCGCCAGCCCTTCGTGTACCGCGTCCGGTTCGACGCCTCAGGCCGGGTTCTGGACCGGACCTTCGTCGTCACCCGCCGGTTCGGGCGGAGATGACGGCGCCGGGGCCGCCGGGGCGACGTAGGAGTACTCGGGCGAGGGGACTCTCGTGAGCGCGTCGGAAATCCCGGCGTAGTACCCGACCTTGGCCAGGAGGCGGACGAAGACGAAGACCTGCTGCGTCAGAATGAGCGGCACGAGCGCGAAGCGCGCCTCCCCGCCCGCCGAGGGGTCGAGCCACAGCCAGAGGAAGTAGAGGAGCGCGGTCGAGAGCGCGTACCACACGAGCACGCCGAAGAGCCGCGCGGGGCGGGAGAGCGCCAGCGCGATGCCGGCGAAGAACCGGGAGATCGGCGGAAGGTCCGGCCTCGCGACCCAGGTCGCCCGCACCGAGTCGGCCAGGATCTTGATCGCCGCGAAGGCGAGGAGGACCGCCGCCAGGCGCGCCCCGGTGACGGCCAGGGCCTTCCACTCGGTGTCGAGCTCGGTCACGCGGGTCTTCAGCGCCTCTCCGGTCTCCAGATAGATCCACCGGTACGCCGCGAGCTGCGCCGCGAGCGCCCCGAGCGTGAAGAGCAGGAACGCGGGGAACCGCCGCATCCCCTCGCGGCCGAAGGTCACGAGCGACGCCTTGGGCTCCCGCAGCGTCCCGAACACTCCGCCGAGCGCGAAGGCGTGCAGGACGACGGCGAGGAAGCCGAGCGACACCGCGGCCGCGCCGATGCCGCGCAGGTCGGAGAGCTGCGAGGAGCGGACCCCCTCGGTCGTCAGCAGGCCCGCCGTGAGGTCGGGCAGGATCCCGAGCAGGTCCGGGTGCTGGCGCTGGATCGTCTCCCAGAGGCCATAGTCGGGATTGGCGACCATGCGGCTCCCGGCGACGGAGTGGTCGAGCAGGTCGTGGAGTGCGTTGGAGATGGGGAGGATGAGCACCGCGGTCAGAAAGAGCTGAATCAACCACAGCGAGACCGCGAGGTACGGCTTGGAGAGCGAGAGCGCGAGGCCTCTTCCGAAGCAGCCGAGCGAATGGCGCGGATTCACCAGCGCGGCCTCATCGTCGCGCAGGTGATAGGTGGTAGGTAGTAGGTGGTAGAGAAGGTCACTGTGATCGACTCCGGTTCTTGCTCGCTTCGACGGATTTCTCGACGGACTGCTCGAGACCTCGTAGCATTCTTCCGCATTCGTCGTAGCGCGTGAGAAGTCGGTTCGCGGTGTCTTCGGTCAGATGCCCCTTCCGAAATGCCATTTGGATGTGATGCCTCGTTTCTCTCAATTCACCAAGAGCACGGTTAATGCCTTCGAGATACAGGTTCGAATGCTTGTTATTCCATCCCTCGGCGATATTCGCGGCGACGGAATTGGAGCTCCTTCGAATCTGAGATCCGAGCTCGTGCATTTCGTACCTCGGAAAGCTCAATGTGAGTTTGTGAATCTCAAGATGGAGCTCCACTAGCTTCTTGTAGACATCGAGATCTTCGAAACTCGAAATGGTCTTCCTTGAGTCCCTACCACCCAACACCTATCACCTACGACCTTCGGCTGGGTTCACCACGCCACCGTCAGGAAGTCGAGCAGGTTCTGCACCCAGAAGACGCTCCGCGAGGTCCAGCGCGCGGCCGCCCGGGGGTCCTTCTCGACTCGCCGGCCGTTGTTGAATCGGTCCGAGTCGAGGACGATCTTCTCGTCGGGGTCCACGATCGCCTCGAGGAGCTTCGGCCCATGCAAGACCGTCAGGCGCGTCCACCGCGCCTCGCCGTCCCACGCGCCCCGCCACGTCTTCCCACCCTCGAACCGCAGGAGGATCTCGACGGGAAGGGCGGTGCCGCCGCGCCGCGTCACCGTGACGTCGCTGTCCCATCCGCGGGGCTTCGACAGCGCGGGGGGCGCGCCCTCCTCGAGCTTGCCGTCCTTTTCGAAGAGGCCCTTCGGCGGCTTCGAGGGGACGCTCGTGGCGGAGTCGACGGCGTAGTCCACGTCGTTGGAGGAGAAGAACGTCCGGTCGAAGAACCACGTCCAGTCGCGGCCCGCGGTGTCGTTGACGGCTGCGATGAAGTCACCGATCTTCGGATGCCGGAAGCGCCAGCGGTCGGCGTAGAGGCGAAGCGCTCGGTCCATCACCGGCGTCGTCAGCAGGCGCTCGAGCGTCGCGAGCGCGAGCGCGGTGTGCGAGTAGCTCATCGCGGAGTAGGTTCGCCCCTCGAGGTACTTCCAGCTTCGCCCGGCGTGGATGTCCGCGGTCGCGACCGGGAAGAACCGCCTGTTGGCGTCCACCGGGTAATGCTGGTCGATCCCGAGCGGGAACTTCAGCCCGAAGATCGATAGCGTCACGTGGTTGGGGCCGTACGCGGCGCCCGTCACTCGGGACGTCATGTACTGGTTGAAGCCCTCGTCCAGGTACGGCTCCTCGAACTCGTTGGAGGCGAGGAGGCCGTAGAAGTACTGGTGCCCGAACTCGTGGATCGTGACCCCTTCCGGGTTGTGCACCGCCTTTGGCGCCGAGACGGACGTGCCGGCGGTGATGAGCGTCGGGTACTCCATCCCGCCCGCCTCCCGCGCCCCCCAGGGAGGATCCACGATCGTCAGCGTCTCGTAGGGGTAGGGGCCCAGGACCCGCCCGTAGCCCGAGAGCGCGGCGCGGGCGGCGCGCAGGTGCCGCTCGGCCTGCCCGGAGTGCTCCGGCTGGAGGAGGAGCGTGATGTCCGTGTCGTGGAGCCCCGCTTCGTGGAAATGGTCCTTCACGACGATGTATCCGGGGTCCGCCGTCCACGCGAAGTCGTGAACGCTCGCCTGGCGGAAGCGGTAGACCACGCGGTCGCCGGCGGTGGAGACTCGCTCCTCGACCTGCTTACCGGTCGCGCCGACCTTGCCGCGATAGCGAACCGGCACGTCGATGGAGACGTCGTAGTCTCCGAAGTCGGAGAAGAACTCGCTCCAGGCGTGGAACTGGTGGCAGTTCCATCCGCTCTCCTCGAGGACGCCGACCTTTGGGAACCACTGGACGACCATCCAAAAAGGCCCCTTCCATCCCGTTCGGCGCGTGACCCGCGGCAGCCGCGAGCGGAAGTCGATCGCGACGCTGATGGTCTCGCCGGGGGCGACCGGGCGGGGGAGCCGCACTTCCGCGACCGTGCGGTCGTCCGGGTTCCCGTCGTCGGGCGAGATGTAGGCGAGGGTCGGCAGCAGATCGGTGTTGTCCTGGAGGGTCATGCGCAGGATCTCGATCGAACCCCACGACTCCCGCATCGGCTCGCCGCGCCGACCGATTCCGCGGGACTCCTTCCAGAACGTCGAGAGCGTGTTTCGGAACGCGTTCAGATAGAGGTGGAGCTGGAGGGTCGCGGCGGCACGCGAAGTCCGGTTCGTCCAGGTCAGGAGCTCGGTCGCCTCGATCGTGTGGCGATCCGTGTCGAGCCGGCTGGAGATCTCGTAGGACGCGATCGGCGGCGTCAGCGGCGTGGGCTGCCCGAGCGCGGCGGCTGCCGTCAGCGTCTGCGCGGCGAGGAGGATGACGGGGAGACCCGGCCGGCGTCTCGGCTTTTTTGCCGACACCATTGGGGTCACTGTAGCATGCGGCGCGTGGCGGAAAAGCCGGCCGAAAACCTGGCGGAAGACACGGCCGAGCCGCCCCCGGAAGCCCGGCGGCGGGCGCGCGAGCTCGCCGCCGAGATCCTCCGCCACGAGCGGCTCTATTACGTAGAGTCGCGCCCCGAGATCACGGACGCGGAGTTCGACGCCCTGATGCGCGAGCTCGTCGCGCTCGAGGAGAAGTACCCGCGCCTCGCGACGCCGGATTCGCCCGCGCGCCGGGTCGGCGGCGCTCCGTCGGAGGGCTTCGAGACGGTGCCGCACGCCGTCCCGATGCTGTCGCTGGAGAACGCGTACTCCCGCGAGGAGGCGCTGGCCTGGCTGGCGCGGGCGGTGAGGATCCTCGGGTCCGAGCCGCCGGCCTACGTCGCCGAGTTGAAGATCGACGGCCTGTCCATCTCGGTGCGCTACGAGGACGGCGTGCTCGTCCGCGCGGCGACCCGCGGCGACGGCTTCCGCGGCGACGACGTGACGGAGAACGCGCGGACGATCCGCTCGATCCCGCTCTCGATCCCGGAGAAGGCTCCGCTCGAGGTGCGGGGGGAAGTCTTCTACCCGAAGAAGGCCTTCGAGAAGTTGAACGCCGCGCGCGAGGACGAAGGCCTTCCGATCTTCGCCAACCCGAGAAATGCCGCGTCCGGGACGATGAAGCTCCTCGACTCGCGGGTGACGGCGCGGCGCGGGCTCGAGGCCTGGCTCTACGCGATCGTCGTGGCGTCTCCGATGCCGGCCTCGCAGGGCGAGACGCTCGATCGGCTGCGGTCGCTCGGGTTCCGGGTCAACCCCAACTCGCGCAGGTGCTCCTCCTTCGACGAGGTGCTCGCGTTCATCGAGGAGTGGCGGGAGAAGCGCCGCGGGCTCGAGTTCGAGACCGACGGAGTGGTCGTGAAGGTGGACGACCGCGCGCTCCAGGAGCGCCTGGGCGCGACCGCGAAGTCGCCGCGGTGGGCCCTTGCCTACAAGTACCCGGCCGAGGAGAAGGTCACCGTCGTCGAGGCGATTTCCTTCCAGGTCGGGCGGACCGGGACGCTGACCCCGGTGGCGCACCTCTCGCCGGTGCAGCTCGCCGGCACGACCGTCAAGCGCGCGACGCTCCACAACTACGAGGACCTCTCGCGCAAGGACGTGCGCGTGGGCGACACGGTCGTCGTCGAGAAAGGGGGAGAGGTCATCCCGAAGGTGGTCCGCGTCGTCCTCGAGAAGAGGCCCGCGGACTCGAAGCCGTTCGAGATGCCGGCGCATTGTCCCGTCTGCGGCGACCCGGTCGTGCGCGAGCCGGGAGAGGTCGCCACGCGCTGCGTCAACCCGGCCTGCCCGGCCGTCGTGCGGGAGGCGCTGCGCCACTTCTGCTCGCGGCGGGCCATGAACATCGAGGGGCTGGGCGAGAAGCTCGTGGACCAGCTCCTGCGAGCGGGCCTGCTGACGGACGTCGCCTCGATCTACGACCTGAAGGCCCTGGACCTGGCCGAGTTGGAGCGATGGGGCGAGAAGTCCGCCTCGAACCTGGTCGCGGAGATCGAGGCGAGCAAGGAGAACGACCTGTCGCGGCTGGTGTACGCGCTGGGCCTTCGCCACGTCGGGGAGAAGGCGGCGCGCACCCTGGCCGAGCATTTCCGGACGCTCGACGCGCTCGCCGCCGCGAGCGAGGAGGAGCTTCAGGCGGCCGAGGAGATCGGCCCCGCCACGGCGGCGGCGGTCGCGGCGTACTTCCGGCACCCGAGGCAGCGCGAGCTGATCGAGAGCCTGCGCCGCCACGGCGTCAACTTCGCCTCCCGCGCGCCGGAGCGCCCCCGGGCCGGGGCGCTGGCCGGCAAAACAGTCGTCATCACCGGGACGCTCCTCGGGATCACCCGGGAGGAGGCCGCCGAGCGCCTCGCCGCCGCCGGCGCGAAGGTTTCCGGCTCCGTCTCGAAGAAGACCGATTTCCTCCTCGCCGGCGAGGACGCCGGTTCCAAGCTGGAAAAAGCCCGCTCCCTCGGTGTCCGCGTGGTCTCGTGGGAAGAAATCGAGGGGTTGATTCGCGGGGTTTCGTGATTCAATCGCCGCCAGCCGCAGGAGGGACTCTTGGAGCTACCGGCACGCGTCGTCATCTACTGCCCGGCCCTGGAGCTGAAGAACAAGCCGGGACGGCTTCTCGCCCTCTCCCCTCAGGGGTACTACGAGGTGCTGGTGGACATCGGCGAGCGGACCCACACCGCGTTTCTCCCGGTCCACTCGACGGCGCTCGTCTTCGCGGAGCCGCAGCCGGCGAGCGAGACGATGCCGGATCTCGAGCGATAGCTCTTACAGTTTCTTTTCCAGGAAGAGGACTCCCTCAACCGGGTTGACGGTGTACGGAGGGATCTCCGTGAATCCCAGCGACCGGTAGAGCGGGATCGCCGCGCTCATCGAGGGGAGCGTGTCCAGCCTCATCCGGGAGTAACCGATCCGCCGGGCTTCGCCCAGGATCGCCTCGGCCATCCGCCGTCCCAGCCCCATCCCGCGGTAGGAGTCGCGCAGGTAGAGCCTCTTCATCTCGCAAATCCCCTCTGCCAGCGGCCGGAGCGCGACGCAGCCCGCGACTTCGCCGCCGCGGCGCGCGAGGAGGAGGCTCCCCGAAGGAGGCGCGTAGGCCCCGGGAAGCCCGGCCAGCTCCGCCTCGAAATTCTGGAAGCACAGGTCGATCCCGAGCGACGCCTCGTACTCTCGAAAGAGCTTCCGCGCCGTTTCGACGTCCTCGGGCGTCCGCGCCGGCACGCAGGCAAAGCCGGCTTCCGCCGGGAGCTGCGGAAAGAGCGCGGGGAGGGCGGCGAGTCCTTCGACCCGCTCGACGCCGTCCGGCGCCGGGCAGGCCCCGATCAGGATCGCGCGCATTCCGGCCGCGCGCGCTCCGACGATGTCGATCTCGTAGATGTCTCCGACGTAGGCGCAGCCGGCCGGCGGCACGCCGATCTCGGCCGACGCCGAGAGGAAGATGCGCGGGTCCGGTTTCTCCATCCCGACGAGCGCGGAGTCGAGAACGATCTCCAGCCGTTCGGCGAGGCCCGCCTCCTCGAGGAGCTTTCGCACGCGGCCGTCCGCGTTGGAGACGACACCCATCCGGTAGCCCCTCGCGGCGAGGACGTCGAGCGTCTCCCGCGCGCCCGGCGCCGCGCCGGACCAGAGGTTGGCCCGGCGGTGCTCCGCCGCGATCCGGCCGGAGGCGGCCCGCCGCTCGCGCTCGTCCACGACGCCGAGCGCTTCGAGGAATCGCTCGAGAAAAACCGGGAGCCTTTCGGAGTCGGTCGAGCGGGGATTTCGGACCACCAGCGCCCGGACCGCGGCGGCCGCTTCACCCTCCGCCTTCAGGAACGCCGCCGGCTCGTAGGGGAGTCCCGCCGCCTCGCAGAAACGCTCGCCGTCCACGTGGATCAGCGTGCCGCCGGCGTCGAAGAGGATCGCCCGGATCATCCGGCCGCTCCCAGCTCCGCCCGGGCGACTCTCTCGAGCTCGTCGGCGATCGCGAGGACCGCGCCGCGCTCGGTCCCCTCGACGAGGATCCGCAGGAGCGGTTCGGTCCCAGAGTAGCGGAGGAAGACCCTTCCGTGGTGGTCCAGCGCCTCGCGGGCGCGGGCGACGGCGCGCGTCAGCTCGGGGAGCCGGTCGAGCTCGATCCTCCGCGCGGCGCGGACGTTTCGGAGCTGCTGCGGCGTCTTCTCGAGCGTGGCGAGCGCCGTGAGCGGGCGGGCGCTCTCGGCGAGCACCGCCGCGACGAGGAGCGCCGTCTGGATCCCGTCCCCGGCTGGGGAAAAGGGGAGGATGACGTGGCCGGAGGCTTCGCCGCCGATCGGCGCGCCGGTCTCCTCCATCCGGCGCGCGACGTTGCGGTCGCCGACCGGCGCGCGGTGGAACGCGATGCCCTCGCGGGCCAGCGCGTGCTCCAGCCCGTAGTTGGACATCACGGTTCCGACGACGGGCCGGCCGCGCAGGATCCCCTTGTGGTTCCAGTCGCGCGCCAGGATCCAGAGGACGTCGTCTCCGTCGAGGATCCGGCCGTCGCCGGCCGCGAAGATGGCACGGTCGGCGTCGCCGTCGAAGGCCACCCCCATGGCGGCGCCGGCCTCCTCCGTCTTCGCTGCCATGACCTGCGGATGGAGCGCACCGCAGCCGTCGTTGATGTTGCGCCCGTCCGGCCGGTCGCAGATCGCGGCGACCCGCCCACCCGCGCGGCGGAGCGCCTCGGGCCCGACCCGGTAAGCCGCCCCGTTGCCCGCGTCCACGACCACCGCCAGCCCGTTCAAACGCACCGGCACATGCTCCGCGAGCCTCCTCAGGTAGATCTCCGCGAGCTCATCCTGCGCGGCGACTTCCTCCTCTCCCGGCGGCAGAGGGCCGGGGTGAGGGGATCCTCGGGCATCGAGTAATCGCTTCTCGACCGCCTCCTCCTCGGAGTCCGGCCACTTGCGCCCGTCCGACCCGAAAACCTTGATCCCGTTGTCCTGATACGGATTGTGCGAGGCCGACACCGAGATCCCCGCTCCCGCCGACAGCGCCAGCACCAGCTCCGCGACCGCCGGAGTCGGCACGACGCCCGCGAGCGCGACGTCGCACCCCGACGAACGCAGCCCCGCCGCGAGATCCCGGATCAATCCCGGAGTGGACTCCCTCGTGTCGCCGCCAAGGACGACCCTGCCGCCCGAGCGTCGTCCGACCTGTTCGCCGACCAGCCGCGCCGAGGCCGGATCGAGCGGGAACTCGCCCGCCTTCCCGCGCAGCCCGTCGGTTCCGAAAAGCTTCATTTCCCCTTCTTCCTGGCCGGTGTCGGCGCCGGAGCCGGAGCGGGCGAGCTCAGCCGCACGTGCACCGTCACGACCTGCCCCTCGCGGACCCGGACGCCCGGAGCGTCGGCCACGACGTTGGCCGGCATCGAGAAGCTCGCGGCCCGGTCGGCGAGCGGGATCGGGTCCGTCTCGATCGTGGTCATGCGGGCGAGCGTCGAGGCCGGCCCCAGCAGCCGCGCGACGCGGGGCTCGACCGTCACCTCGGCGACCGTCGCGCCGGCCGCGGGCTTCCCGGTCAGGCGCGCGGCGATCGGCACGCTCCTCTCCGCCGACGCGTCGAGCTCCACCCTCACTTCCGACGGCGCCATCGCGATGACCTGGACCTCCCTGGGCACGTTGACGTCCTCCGGCGCGAGCCGGTAGATCTTCTCTCCGCGCAGCGCGTCGGTTAAGTCGATGACCGCTTCGAGACGGTCGGGATCGAGCTGGCGGAGCGCCGTGAACGGCCCGCGCAGCCGGACCTCGACGCTGGTCGGAAGGGGAGACGCGATGATGGTCGAAGCCGGGACGTTGGCCACCGAGAGCGGGATCCGGTAGCTCCTCTCCGAGATCCTCTCGCGCTGCTGCGCCGAGAAGACGAACCACAGCAGGATCGCGATCGCCAGCGCCAGGGTCTTGGTTCCCAGGTTCCGGAAGACCGGCGAGGTCGCCATCAGGCCACCCTCGCGAACTCGCGCAGGAGGAGGTCACGGAGTCCCTTCCCGTCCAGGTCCTCGACGAGGTCGCCGTCGCGGGCGACCGAGATCGCGCCCCGCTCCTCGGAGACGACGACGGCCAGGGCGTCGGTCTCCTCCGTGATGCCGATCGCCGCCCGGTGCCGCGTTCCGAGGCGAAGCCCCTCGCGCAGCGACAGCGGCAGGAAGCAGGCCGCCGCGGCGACCCGCTCGCCCGAGATGATGACCGCCCCGTCGTGGAGCGCCGTGCCCGGCGTGAAGATCGTCACCAGGAGGTCGTAGGACACCGCGGAATCTACCGCCACGCCGTTCTCGATGTAGTTCTTCAGTCCCTCGCGGCGCTCGAAAACGATCAGCGCGCCGACGCGCCGGGCCGAGAGCGACGTCACCGCCAGCACGAGGTCGGAGATCGTCTCCTCCGCGTGGTAACCGGACACCCAGGCGAAGAGCGGGTTCCTTCCGAAAGCGGCGAGCGCGCGGCGCAGCTCCTGCGCGAAGACCACGATCACGACCAGCGGCAGGTAGAAGATGACCGCCTGGAGCACCGTCCGGACGGCGGTGAGGTTGGCGAAGACCGCGATCTCGTAGATGACGAAGGCGGTGACGATCCCGAGGACCATCTGGACGGCGCGCGTGCCGCGGATCAGTCGAAGCAGGCTGTAAACGAGGACCGCGACGACCAGGATGTCCACCGCGTCGCGCCACGTGACGGAGAGGTGCGAGAGGGAGCCGACCCGCCGGCCCAGGTTCTCGATCACGGGGCGGCCGCCGCGACGGGCGGGCGGGAGGTCTTCGCCGCGGGAGTCTCGACGGCGGCGAGCATCCTCAGGAACCGGACCGATTCGGCGACGTCGTGGACGCGCAGGATCGACGCCCCGGCGCGCGAAGCGGCGCCGAGGCAGGCGAGCGAGCCGGGCAGCCGCTCCGCGCTCGTCGCCGTCTCGGGGACCCCGGAGAAACGGCGGACGAAGGCCTTGCGCGAGGCGCCCGCGGCGAGGGGGAAGCCGAGCGACCGGAAGGCCGCGAGGTAGCGCAGCAGGACGAGGTTCCCCTCCGGGCTCTTGCCGAAGCCCAGGCCCGGATCCACGGCCAGCCGGCCGGCGTTGATGCCCGCTTCCATGGCCGCCGAGAGCGCCGCGGCGAGGTGCGAGGCGATCTCCGCCAGCGGATGCGGGTAGGAGACGTCGATCTGCATCGTGCGCGGGTCCGTGCCCTTCATGTGCATCAGGATCGCGCCGGCTCCGGAGGCCGCGACCGCGGAGGCCATCCCGGGATCGAAGCGGAACGCGCTGACGTCGTTGACCAGGTCGGCGCCCGCGGCGAGCGCCTCGCGCGCAACGGCGGCCCTGCGGGTGTCGATCGAGAGCGGTTTATCGGAGTGGGCCCGGATCCCTTCGAGGACCGGGATCACGCGGCGAAGCTCCTCTTCCGCCGAGACCGGCGCGCTCTGCCCGTACGTCGCGGGGCGCGTGGATTCCCCGCCGACGTCCACGATCGCGGCGCCGTCCTCGAACATGGCGAGCGCCCACTCGACCGCGCGGCCGGCGTCGAGGAAGAGCCCGCCGTCGGAGAAGGAATCGGGCGTCACGTTCAAGATCCCCATGACGGCGGGGGCCTGCGAGATGTCCAGGCTCCTGCCGTGGCCGAGCAGGAGCTTCTCCGGCCGCTGGCGCGCCCGGTCGAAGGCCTCCTGCGCCCGCGAGCGGAGGGAGCCCGGCAGCGCCTTGAGGCTCTCCGCCCTCTTCGCGCGCGAGAGGACCACCGGCGGAGAGCTCGATCCGTCGAGCCTCACGACGTCCACCGGGAACTCGGAGGCCGGAAAGGTCGCCGGGCGGAACCCGTCCCAGGACGCGATCTCCGCAAGCTCCGCCGCGCTCGCGGCCGGGATCACCAGGTCCGACGAAACTTTCACCCCCGCAGTTTAGCTCGGCGGCCTCCTCCCTCTTCGCGGCGGAAAGGGCCGCGGTGAGTGTTCCTCCGGACCGCTCCTTCGATCAAGAAGGGGATGCGGTCTCGACGCCCGCGATCCGGGCCGCCTCGATCAGGCGACGGTCATAGGCAACCAGGATTCCGAGTTGTGTCCCGAGCGAGAGCGCCGTCGCGAGATGAAGGGAATCCAGGGTGCGAAGGTCGGAAGGTCCGATTTCCGCCGCGGCGGCGATCACCGCGTCGTCGACCCGGATGAGTGCCATTCGACCGAGAACGTCCTCAGCCCGGCGGCGAAGCGCGGCAGAACCACCCCCTCGTCGCAGCGCTCGAAGGACTTCGACCCTCGCCAGCTGGCTCGAGACTCTCTCCGGCCAGCTCTTCGCAAACTCGAAGAGAGCGGAACTCTCGCGCTCCAGCGCGACGAACTTCACGATCGCGGATGAGTCGAAGTAGAGAAGCTTTCCGTTCAGATGCGTTCCGCTCGCTGCTCTTCGAGAGCCTCGCTCAGGCGGGAGGACGCCTTGCCGGTTGGCAACCCGAGAGCGATCAATTCACCGACCGGGGGAATTGCTCGCCCGGTGGCGACGAGCCGCTCAATGCCGGGAGACGACTGCAGCTTTGGAGCGAGGACCGCCACGGGTCGGCCCCGTTCGGTCACCTCCAGGACTTCTCCCGAGGCCACCCGGCGAAGGTAAACGCTCAGATTCTGACGAAGCTCCCGAACTCCGACGCGGTTTCCACTCCGTTTCATGTAGCACAGTGTAGCACAAAGCGTGCGCGCCGGGTCTTCTCTTCGAATTCGGCCGCGATCAGATGTCCTCGTCGGCGGTGGGGCCGTAGACGGCGGGGAGAGGAACGTCGTGCAAGCGGAGATAGACGGAGAGCTGCCCGCGGTGGTGGATCATGTGGTTCAACAGCACGCGGCGCAGCATGATCCGCTTGTTCAGCTTGAAGAAAACCTGTCCCTGGCGCAGCACCGTGAACTCGGACTTCAGGTCGTCATCCGACATCGCGGCGATGGCCGCGCGGCTCGTCGCGACGTTGGAGTCGTAGCGCGAGAGGAACTCCCTGGACGTCTTCATCGGCGGCGCCTGCTCGCTTCCGACGACGAAGGTGTCCTCGCGCAGCCGCTCGCCCCAGCGGGGGAGCTCGGTGAGGTGCGTGGCCAGCTCGCCCAGGCTCTTGGACTTCGCATGCGGCTTCCACTCGAGGCGAGCTTCCGGGACGCGCTCGAGCATCCGCCGGGTCGCGTCCATCTCGACGTCGTACTCCCGGAGGAAGGGCTCCAGGAACCGGCTCACGCGGGTTCGGGCACCATCGGGCCGATCGTGCCGCCCGCGACCTCCGGCGTGCCCGGCAGGATCGGCGGCTTGGGCGGCCCGGACTTGCGGAGCTTCGAGATGTCCGTGCCCGTCTCCTCGGCGATGATCTGGAGGACCTCCTCGCCGTCGAGGACTTCCTTCTCCAGCAGCGTCCGCGCGAGACGGTGCATCGCCTTCTCGTTGTCCGAGATGATCTTCTTCGCTCGCTCGTAGGCGGCCGTGACGATGGACTTGACCTCGGCGTCGATCTGGTTGGCGGTCTGCTCGGAGTAATCCTGCGTGCGGCCGAAGTCGCGGCCGAGGAAGATCTCGCCCTCGATCTTGCCGAAGGTCAACGGCCCGAGGCCGCTCATGCCCCACTCGCACACCATCTTTCGGGCCAGGTCGGTCGCCTTCTCGATGTCGTTGCCGGCGCCGGTCGTCATGTGCCCGAGGAACTTCTCCTCGGCGATTCGGCCGCCCATCATCACGGTGATCGTCGCGTCGAGGTACTCCTTCGTGTGCGAGTACTTGTCCTCGGTCGGGAGCTGCATCGTGACGCCGAGCGCCCGCCCGCGCGGGATGATCGTGACCTTGTGGAGCGGGTCGGCGTCGGGCAGGAGCGCCGCGACCAGCGCGTGTCCGCCCTCGTGGTACGCCGTGTTCTTCTTCTCCTCCTCGGTCATGATCATGGACTTTCTCTCCGGTCCCATCATGACCTTGTCCTTGGCGTACTCGAAGTCGATCATCTCGACTTTCTTCTTGTTGAACCGCGCCGCGTTCAACGCCGCCTCGTTGACGAGGTTGGCGAGGTCGGCGCCGGAGAATCCCGGCGTGCCGCGCGCGATGACGGAGAGGTCCACGGTCTCGGTGAGAGGTGTCTGCCGCGTATGGACTTTCAGGATCTGCTCGCGCCCGCGGAGATCCGGCCGGTCCACGACCACGCGGCGGTCGAACCGCCCGGGGCGCAGGAGCGCCGGGTCGAGGACGTCCGGCCGGTTGGTCGCCGCGACGAGGATGACGCCCTCGTTCGTGTCGAACCCGTCCATCTCGACGAGGAGCGCGTTCAAGGTCTGCTCCCGCTCGTCGTGCCCGCCGCCGAGCCCCGCCCCCCGGTGCCTCCCGACGGCGTCGATCTCGTCGATGAAGACGATGCACGGGGCGTTCTTCTTCCCCTGCTCGAAGAGGTCCCGAACGCGCGAGGCGCCGACGCCGACGAACATCTCGACGAAGTCGGAGCCGGAGATCGTGAAGAAGGGAACGTTGGCCTCGCCCGCCACCGAGCGCGCGAGAAGCGTCTTGCCCGTTCCCGGCGGGCCCATGAGGAGCACGCCCTTGGGAATCTTCCCGCCGAGCTTCTGGAACTTCTGGGGGTCCTTCAGGAACTCGATGATCTCCTGCAGCTCGACCTTGGCTTCCTCGACGCCCGCGACGTCCTTGAACGTCACCTTCTTCTGGGTGGGCGTCAGGAGCTTCGCCCGCGACTTTCCGAAGGAGAGCGCCTTGTTCCCGCCCGCCTGCATCTGCCGCATGATCACGAACCAGATCGCGACCAGCAGGATGAGCGGGCCGTACATGACGAGCGCCGAGACGAGCGAGGAATCCTTGATCGGGGTGACCTCGATCTCGACTCCCTTGGCCTCGAGGTCCTCGACGAGCTTGGGGTAGTTCGGGGCGTAGGTCTTGAAGACGGTGTCGCGCTTTCCGGAGGAGGGCGCGTAGTTGCCGCGGATCTCCTCTCCGCGGATCGTGACTTTCTGGATGTGGCCCTGCGAGACCTGGTTCAAGAAGCGCGAGAAGGTGATCTCCTCGACCGCGGTCGCGCCGGTCTTGAAGACGTTCCAGGCCAGGATGATCAGGACCAGGATGACCATCCAGAGAAGCAGGTTCTTGATCGTGGCGTTCAAAGGGAAGACTCCTTTACGTCTGCGGCCCCCAGAATAACGAACTCCCCGGGTGAATTATTGCCCCCGCCGGGTGCGACTGCGGCTGCCGGAGCGGCCTTCAGGATTCGTCCCCGCCTCTCGAACCGGACCCGCCGCCCGGCCTCGAACCGAAAGTCGCCTCCGAGCGCGATCCGCTGCACGATCTGTTCCGCCTCCCGGCCAGTGACCGGCGCGCGGCCCGGGCGCGCGAACGGCGCCGCCATCGCATCGATCGCCCGCCTCTGGAGATCGGTTTCCAGCTCCGAGAGGAGGTTCGCGTCGGCGAGCACGGTCTGAGGCCCGGCGTGGATCGCCGGGCGGACCCGCTCCCCGAACTCCCGCTCGAGCCGCTCGCGCTCCGCGTCGAGCCGCCGGACCTCGCGGGCCAGGTCCGCGATCGCGGCGTCTCCCTCATCCGCAGAGATGCGCGCGAGCTCGCGCCGGGCGCGGTTGCGGGCGTACCGCAGGTCCCCGTTGGTCGCGTCGCGCCGGTAGCCGGCCCCGATCGAGGCGAGGAAATCGAGGATCTGCCTGCGCGTGACGTCGAGCAGGGGCCGGACGACGCCGTCGGCCCTCCTGCGGCGAGGGCCGGCGAGGGCCGCTCCCCTTGCTCCTCGGGAGCGCGCGATCAAGTGGGACTCCAGCCGGTCGTCGAGGTTGTGGGCGGTCGCGATGAGGGGTGTTCCCGCTTCGCGCGCCATCTCCCCCAGCGCCTCATAGCGAACGTGACGCGCGCCGGCCTCGGGCGAGAGCCTCAGTTCCCTGGCCTCCCTCCGGGCGTCGCGGCGTTGGAAGAGGAATCTCAGTCCGAGCCGCCGGGCGTGTTCCGCCACGAAGTCCAGATCCCGGTCGGCCTCACGCTCCCTCCAGCCGTGGTGGACGTGCGCGACCGCCAGCCGCCAGTTCCAGCGGGGCGCCTGCCGTGCCGCGCCGTGGAGGAGCGCCATCGAATCGGCCCCGCCGGAGACCGCGAGCAGGACCTCCGATCCGGACGGCATCAAGGCGGTCCGAGCCGCGTGCTCGAGGGATGCCGAAACGGTTTCGGGTTCCATCTAATGATGTTACGCCCCCGATCGGTTTTGGATTCTCCAGACGCGCGGCTGGGTACCTTGACCGGACCCCGGGTCGCCCCTAATATGGCGCCTTCCTGCCGAGCGGCGGTGTAGCTCAGTTGGTTAGAGCAAGCGGCTCATATCCGCTGTGTCCGGGGTTCAAGTCCCTGCACCGCCACCAAATACCGTCGCTCCGCGAGAGTTTGGGATCTGCGCCTTCGGCGCACCGGCGGACGGCTCGCCTGTTGGCTCGACCGCCCGCCTGATCCCAAACTCTCGCTCCGCTCCCGCGGCGGGA
>DATFWF010000132.1:0-29411 GCA_035259605.1 Thermoanaerobaculia bacterium | reverse complement strand
AAATTAGCGACACCAGGAGAAAAACATGAAATCGCTCCGCATCTTGAACCGCGCCTTCTTCGCCCTCGCCGGGCTGATCCTCGCGTTTCCTTCCGCGGCGCAGACGCCCGCCAGGCCTCCGGCGAAGTATCCGAACTTCCCGAGCGAGACCCCTTCGAATCTCGAGGCGAAGCGCGAGGGGTGGGACTACGAGCGCCGCATTGCCGAGATCCCGATGCGCGACGGCGTCAAGCTCCACACCGTGATCCTCGTCCCGAAGGGCGCGAAAGGGGCGCCGATCCTCATGACCCGGACGCCCTACGAGGCCGACAAGCTGACGGCCAACACCGAGAGCGCGCACCTCGGGCCGAGCCTCCAGGGCTACGACAACGCCGTCGAGACGATCGTCGAAGGCGGATACATCCGGGTCGTCCAGGACGTGCGCGGAAAGCACGGCTCCGAGGGGGACTACGTCATGAACCGGCCGATCCGCGGGCCCCAGAACCCGACACCCGTGGACCACGCGACCGACACGTACGACACGATCGACTGGCTGGTCAAGAACGTCCCGGAGTCTAACGGCCGGGTCGGCATCCTCGGGATCTCCTACGACGGCTTCCTTCCGCTGATGGCGCTGGTGAATCCCCATCCCGCGCTCAAAGTCTCCGTCCCGATGAACCCGATGGTGGACGGCTGGATGGGCGACGACTGGTTCCACTACGGCGCCTTCCGGCAGCTCGGGATGTCCTACATCTACGAGCAGGAGGCGACGCGCAAGAACGACGCGAAGTGGTTCACGAGCCACTTCGACGACTACGACACCTTCCTGGAGTTCGGCTCGGCGGGAGAGCTGGGGCGCCGGCGCGGGCTGGAGCAGGTCGGCTTCTGGAGAAGGATCCTCGAGCACCCCGCCTACGACGCGTACTGGAAGGACCAGGCGGTGGACCGCGTCCTCGCGGCGCAGCCTCTGAAGGTCCCGGTGATGCTCGTGCACAGCCTCTGGGACCAGGAGGACATCTACGGGGCGATCGCCGTGTACAAGGCGATCAAGCCCAAGGACACCGGCAACGACAAGGTCGTCCTCGTCATGGGCCCGTGGCACCACGGGCAGGAGATCCGGGAGGGGAGCGCCCTCGGCGCCCTGAGGTTCGGGAGCGACACCGCGCTGACCTTCCGGCGCGAGATCCTGCGGCCGTTCCTCGACCAGTACCTGAAGGACGGCGCGCCGAAGGCCGACCTGCCGCCGGTTGTCGCCTTCGAGACCGGGACCAATACGTGGCGGCGGCTTCCCGCCTGGCCCGCGGGCTGCGCCTCCGGCGGCGGCTGCTCGATCCAGGCGACGCCGCTCTACCTCGGCGCGGGCGCGAAGCTCGGATTTGCCGCGCCGAAATCCGGCGACACGGAATTCGAGGAGTACGTCTCCGATCCGGCCAGGCCCGTCCCCTTCAACTCCCGCCCGATCGTTCCGGAAGGCTGGGACAAGGGGCAGCAGTGGCGGGAGTGGCTCGTGACCGACCAGAGAAACGTCTCGACCCGCACCGACGTCCTGTCGTACGTCACCGATCCGCTGACCTCGCCGGTCAAGATCAGCGGCCAGCCGATCGCCAACCTCGTCGCTTCGACGAGCGGCACGGATTGCGACTGGGTCGTCAAGCTGATCGACGTCTATTCGCCCGAGTTCGGGCGGGAGCCCTGGATGGGCGGCTACCAGTTGATGGTCGCTGCGGACATCTTCCGCGGCCGCTACCGCGAGAGCCTCGAGACCCCGAAGGCGATTCCCGCCAACACGCCGCTGGCGTACCGCTTCGCGCTCCCGACGGCGAACCACGTCTTCCTGCCGGGGCACCGGATCATGGTCCAGGTCCAGTCGAGCTGGTTCCCGCTCTACGACCGCAACCCGCAGACCTTCGTGCCCAATATCTTCTGGGCGAAGCCGGGCGACTACAGGAAAGCGGTGCAGCGCGTCTACACGTCGAGCTTCGTCGAGCTGCCGTTGGTCACGGCGCCATGAGCGCAGAGGCGATCGATCCCGTTCTCCGCGAGCTGCTCGCGACACGGACGGTCGCGGCGCTGGGGACGCTTCACGAGGGCGCACCGTACGTCTCGATGGTCCCGTTCGCCATCCTGCCGGACGGCTCGGCGTTCCTGATCCACGTCAGCGAGCTCTCCGCTCATACCGCCGACATGTTCGCCGACCCGCGCGTGAGCCTCCTCGTCGTCGGCGCCGAAGGACCGGGCGTCCTCGCGCAGGAACTGCCGAGGGTCACGATCCTGGGAAAGGCCGAGCCCGTCCCGGATCCCTCTCCCGAGTACGAGGCCGGAAAGGCCCGCTACCTCGAGCGTTTCCCGGACGCCGAGCCCATCTTCCAGCTCGGCGGCTTTTCCCTTTTCACGATCCGGCCCGACCACGTGCGCTGGATCGGCGGCTTCGCCGGCGCCCAGACCCTGACTCCCGGGGAGCTCGTCGCGGCGGCGAGGAAAACGCGCTAGGGCTGCCGGGCCGGAGTCCGTTCGGCGCTTTCCCCTTCGATCAGCGACGACGCGCGGTCGCGGACGTCGGCCGGGAGGGGCCGGGCCCTGTGCGTCGTCCGGTCGAGGCAGGCGGCGACGACGACCATCCTCGCGGCGATCTCGCCGGTCTCGTCGTTCTTCATTTCGTGGGCGAACCGGATGGTCTTGTTCTTCAATTCGAGGATCTCCGACGAGACCGTGACGACGTCCCCGGCGAAGAGCTCGCGCTTGTATTCGATGTGCTGCTCGAGCCCGGCCATCCCGAGGGGCTCCGCGCGAAGGCGCGAGGGAGTCAGGCCGATCGCCGCGAAGAGGTGCCACGTCGCCTCGTCGAACTTGGCGACGTAGGAGCTGACGTTCATGTGACCCATGTGGTCGCACTGCGACGGATAGACCGCGCCGCGGTAAGTCACGAGGGACTGAGGGCTCACGAATGGACCACCTTGGGCAGGTTCCAATGCTGCCAGACGGCGACGACGCGGATGAGAAACGTCAGGAGGGCGCCCAGGACCATCATCCACTTGCGGGACCTTCCCAGCCGCACCCCGAGGATCATCAGGACGGAGCCCGCCATCGCGGCCGTTGCGTAGATCTCGACCTGGAGCACCGCCGGAATCTGCGCCAGGAAGATGTCCCGGACGACCCCGCCGCCGGCGCCCGTGATGGTTCCCATCAAGGCCACCGACAGAGGGTTGAGATGGTAGTCGAGCGCCTTGGCGGTCCCCGCGACCGCGAAAAGCGCCAGCCCCGCGGCGTCGAGCCCGACCAGGACGGGATGCGGAACCTGGCGCAGGACCTGGTAGAGGAGAAACGCCAGCGCGCCGCCGCTGAAAGCGGTCGTCGCATAGCGCCAGTCGCGAATCGCCGCCGGAGGCGCCGCGCCGATCAGGAGGTCGCGAACGATCCCTCCGCCGAGCGCGGTGACGAAGGAGAGCACCAGCACGCCGAAGAGGTCGAGGCTCGCCGCGATCCCCGCCATCGCCCCTTCGACGGCGAAGACGAACGTGCCGCCCAGATCGGCCCTCCGAAGCCACGGATAGGGGTTCTGGTTCAGGGCGGCGATTCTATTTGGCTTTCCCTCGATCTCGGCTGCGCTCGACTTCGTAGTGGATCGCAACGACGCCATCGGGATACTTCCTGGACGAACGCAGTCGCAGGGGGACATCGCGATGGCGCGGCGCCACGAGGGGGATTCCCTCACCGATGAAGACGGGAATGACATGGATGCGGAACTCGTCGATCTCGCCGGCGTCCAGGAACGAGGCGATCAATTCTCCGCCGCCCATCATCCAGATGTGCTTGCCCGGCGCCTTCCGCAGACGCCGCGCGAACGCCTTCACCGGCTCGGACACGAAATTCACGCCGGGCGCCGGCCGCCCGGGAGGCTTCCGGGAAAAGACGTAATTCGCGAGCCGCGTGTCGAAATCGCCGTCCTTCTTTCCTGCCTTCCTCCAAAAGTCGAGGGCCCAATCGTAGGTCTTGCGCCCCATCAGGATCGTGTCGATCGACGCGGAGAACTTCCGCATGCCGTAGTCGGCGGAGCGGGGACGGCGATTGAGCCATTCCACATCGCCGTCGGGCCTGGCGATGAACCCGTCGGCGCTCGTTGCGATGGAGACGATGATCTTTCGTTCCCTGCTCATCGTTGCAGTGCATCACGGCGGCAGGGCGCCGCGGCGAAACCGAGAGTCCGGGCGAGGACAACGACCGCGTCAAACCGGGGGTGTCCGCTGCCGTCGGCTCGGCGGCAGGCAACCCCTCGGTCTGGACGGTCGCGTGCCTCAGATCGTCGGCTCGAGGCCTTCGATCGCGCCGGGTGCGACAACTCTTCGCAAGATCGCCCTGCGTGCGGCGGCCCGTACCACGGCTCTTCGCAACAGCGCCCTGCGTACGGCGGCCCGTCGAACCGCCTTGCGGGCAATGGCCTTGCGGGCGACGGCTCTGCGTACCGCCTTGCGTGCAACGGCCTTGCGGACGACGGACCGGCGTACCGCCCTGCGGGCGAGAGCCTTGCGGGCGACGGTTCGGCGTACGGCTCTGCGCGCGAGGGCCTTGCGGGCCACGGTTCGGCGTACGGCCCTGCGTGCAACGGCCTTGCGGGCGACTCTTCGCCGGACCGACCTGCGTACGAGGGCCTTGCGAGCAACGGCTCGCCGCACTCTTCTCCGGGCAACCGCTTTCCTGATCCTCGTCGCCATGCTGTCCTCCTTTCGACCACCTCGTATCGGACCCGGGAATGGCGTGAGGATACCTTCGGCCGGGTTGCTCATAAGTTGCCCATTGGGGCAGACACTCGGAACATCACTGCCGGGACCTGGAGTGCTTGATCGTCCAGGGAAGGGCAGGCAGGCTCGTGAGCCTCAAACAGGAGTGAGCAGCGCCGACCTTGCCGCGGCCAACGGGCCCCGGCTCTCAGTCATCGATTGGCTCGACACCGAGCTGCTTGAGTCGCGCCAGGTGTTCCTTCATTTCCTGAAGCTTCTCGGATGAGTGCCCCTGCCAGTCGGCGCACTCGCCGGTGACCCGCAGCGACGCTCGAGAGCGGTAGGACTTGGTCGGATTCCCCGGGAATCTCTTGTCCGTCAGGTTGGGATCATCCGTAAACGGCCCGGTCGGTTCCACCATGTAGATTCTGCCGGGGCCTTCGCCGCGCGCCAGCTCGGCGCCCCAGATGGCCGCGTCCAGGGTGGCGCTGAAATACACGTAGGTTGTAACCCGGTCCAGGTTGCCAAAGTTGGCCGCATGGCCGGGCTTGATGAGGTCGCCCGGCTTCAAATCCGCTCGTGTGCCGTGATAGAAGCGGTCTTCCGCGTTCAGGTCAGTCCGTGTGCCGGAATAGAATCGCTGCCAGCTCATCTTGCAGTCGTTGACTGCCACCAGCTCGCCTGGTGGTCAGGCGATTCTCTTCCTGGTCCTGACATGAGCCCCATGAAGCTCATTGGCCGGCGGGCGGTTGCCAGAGTTCTACCTTGTTTCCTTCCGGATCGATGACCCAGGCAAACTTCCCGTACTCGGAATCGTCAATCTTCTCGAGAACGTTGCACCCTTCTTCGCGCAGGACTTTGACCAGGGCGTGGAGATCCTCCACGCGGTAATTGACCATGAACGTTGCGGTGCTCGGCGCAAAGTGGTCACTCTGGGCCGGGTCGATCAACCAGGCGGTTGTTCCGGCAACCGGCTTACCCTCACCGTCGGTCCAGGTGAAAGCCGCGCCACCCCATTCCTGGACATCGATTCCGAGGTGCCTCTTGTACCAGGCCTGGAGCGCCGGAGCGTCTTTGGCTTTGAAGAAGATGCCGCCAATTCCGGTGACTCGCTTCATAGAACCTCCGAGGACGCGACGAGCGCCCTCTTCGCTGGATCCTTCGCGTGGCTCATTTGCCGGGTAGCGAGTAGTCCCCTTCGATCTCGTAGTCCAGCGTGCCGTCGGGATTGCCCTTGCCCTTGTAGGTTCCCTTGCCCTTGATCCCCTTCAATTTCCCGGTGCCGCCGGTGTAGCTCCAGTTGCCCGAATCGGAGACGAGCTTCCCGTCCTTGATCGTTCCGCCGCCCTGGAACTTCACCATGATCTTGTCGCCGCTGTCCATCGTCGTGACGTGGGCTCCGCGGCCGGCGTACTTCGCGCCCATCATGTCGTCGAAAGAGACGCTGGCGCCTTCCCTGGCCTTCGCGCCCGCAATCTCCATCGGCGTGGACCAGGTGCAGGTCGATTTTCCGACTCCCATCGAGTGGCCCGCGGCGTCGCCGGCCTCGACCGGTTTGGGTCCGTCGGTCGCCTGCGTGCAGTGAATCTTCCCGGATGTCTTCGTCTGCGCTTGCGCCGAAACCGCCAGGACAAGACACACGGCAACTCCCAGGAACGCCTTGATTCTCATGATTCCCCTCCTCTGGATTTTCGATCCGAGCCTACCACTTGCCGCCTTTCCTCGGCGCGGCGGTTGATCTCGGCGTAGGCGTAGACCAGGGCGAGCCCGCGGTACGGGCGCCAGCGGTCGGCGAAGCGGCGCATCGTCTCCTCGGTGACGCGGGCGCGGTGGCCGAGCAGCTGCATCGCGACGTACTTGACGACCCCCAGGTCCGCTCCCGGGAAGACGTCGGCGCGTCCGAGGCCGCGCAGGAGCGCGATCTCGGCGGTCCAGCGGCCGATCCCCTTGATCGAAGTCAGCCGGGCGATCGCCTCTTCGTCGGGAAGAGAGGCGACGTCCGTCTCCGAGATCTCTCGGGACGCGAAGGCCTTCGCGGTCCGCAGGATCGTACCGGCCTTGGCGCGGGAGAGGCGGAACTTCCGAAGCGACCTCTCCGTTTCCAGGGCGACGCGGGAAGGTCTCGGGAAATCGAACCAGGTCTCGCCGTCGAACCGCACCCGGCGGCCTAACGCGATCGAGAGCTCACGGCGGATGTCGTAGGCGAAGGCGAGGTTGATCTGCTGCGAGAGGACCGCGGTGACGATCCCTTCCCACAGCGACGGCGTCCCGGCGATCCTCAGCCCGCGCGAGTGCCGCAACGCCCCGGAGAGCAGCGGATCGTCGCGGAAGGCTCGGTAGAACGGACGGACGTCGAGCCCCGCGCCGAGCGAAATCTCCAGCACCCGGAGCGCCGCCGCCCGCGCCGGCTCCGAGCGCGCTTCCTCTCCGCGCAGGACCACCTCGAGCCGCGGTCTCCGATCGGGCTGGCGAACCTCCAGGAGGACGCCTCGCCGTCCGACCGGGAGCAGCCGCCGGTACGCCGTCCCGTCGAATCGGTCCACGATCTCGGGCCACCGCCGGAAGCGGGACGCGGTCGCCGCGAGCGAATAAGGCCCTCGCGCTTCGTAGGGGAAGCGGATCGTGTTCGTCGGGGGGCCGATCTACGCGCCGAACTGGCGCAGGTGGTGGTCGAGGTGCTTGTACATCGTGAATCCCCACTCGTCTCCGCTCATCCGTCCGAAGAAGGAATGGGTCTGCCTTCCCGCGTTGTCGCGCCCCAGCTCGCAGAAGCGGTGGATGAGCTCCGTCAAGCGAAGACGCTCGATCTCCAGGTCCTTCTCGGTCGAGACCACGAAGGCGGGATCGGTGGGGGAGTTCCTGGGGAACGGCTTCCTATCGCTCAAGAGGCCCCTGCGGACGAATGGCGAGACGATCTTTCCGATCCACACCTGCTTGCGGGGCTTGTCTCCGGTCCCGGCCTCCAGCGCGGCCTTGCAGTGAGCCAGCATCTGGGCGCACTGCATTCTTCCCCACTGACGGGGAGAGTCGGGGCGGAGCTTCGCGATCCGTCCGAGGATGGAGTCCCTGTCGGGAGAATCGAAGAGGTTGCCCATGCCGAAAAGCCTATGAGAAACCGCGGCAGGTCCGCAATGATAGGTTGAGGGAATGAGAAAAGCACTGGCCTGCGCCGCGGCGGCCATCGCCATCCTCGGGTGGACGCGCGCCGCCGCCGCGCAGGAGGCCTGCAAGACGACCAAACTGGAGCCGCCGGCACTGACGCTCTCGAAGACGTACGCGATGGCCGAGAAGCACGCGAAGGCGTGGAAGAAGGACGCGGTCCCGGCACGGCTCGGCAACACGTCGCTCGGTCCGCTCAAGGCCGACGGAAGCTCGACCGCCTGGAACTTCCAGTTCTTCTCCGAGTCGGCCAACGCCACCGTCATGATCAACACGTTCCGCGGCAGCCTGACCTGCTGGGCGCAGCCGGGCCCGGCCGGCCGGATCCCCGATCTGAAAGCCGACTTCTTCCGCGACGGCGCGAAGCTCTACGGCGTGGCGAAGGAGAAGGGGGGCGAATACATCGACAAGGGATACGCCGTGATGATCCAGACCGCGGCCGCCCCGAGCGACCGGCACGCCACCTGGTACATCAACTTCAGCCAGGAGGGGGGAAAGGACGCCCCGCTGTCGGTGATCCTGGACGCCAACACCGGCGCCGTCGAGAGTGTTCTGACGCACTGATCATCGGCCCGCGCCCTGAGGCTTCGTCACAACGCCGCTGTGCGAGCGGCCGTTGATGGCGATTAAGAGGGGACTCTCGAAGCGCAGATGGCGCACGAACTCCGTCTCGGCGGACGCCGGCTGCGCCCGCAGCCAGTCCCAGTCCACGTAGCCGTCCCCGGATTCGGGGTTCACCGTGAAATAGCCGACGTTTCCGGCGGCGAGGTTCTGGAAGAAGTGGCTTCCCTGCGACGGCGTCACCTTCAAGTCCGCGAAGCCCGCCTCGACGATCGCCCGGGCTCCGGCGATCTGGTGCCAGGCGACAGGGATCCCGAGGAACGGATCGGCCGAGCCCCACCGTCCCACGCCGATCAAGAGGTAGGGCCGTCTCTCCGCCTGGAGCCTCGCGTTGAACTGTCCGACCGCCTGCGCGATCTCGCGGGTGCGCGACCGGTCGAACCGGCGCGAGTCCATGACGATCACGTCGCGCACGTCGTCGATCGTGCCGTGGCCGAGCGCGCTGGCGCTCTCGCAGAGAACGCGGGCGCCGTCCACGGGCTCGAGCTCCGGGTCCACCGGCTCCCGGATCCGCCCCAACGGACGCAGTTGAAGGAATCCGAACTCCGGCGCCGCCGACGGTGGGAAATGGACGGCGAACTCGATCTCGACGGGGACGCTCGTCGCCGCGACCGCGGCCGAGAGCAGCGTGTCGAGGAGCTCGGCCAGCGGAAACAACCCGTGCTTCAGGATCGGGGCGAAGGTCACCAGGCGCACCCCGGCCCGCGAGGTCCCGTCGTAGACGACGTCGTTTTCCGGCGAGTACGTCGAGCCGACGCGGGCGAGCGTGCCGTCCTTCTCGGCGGCTTGCAGGTCGAAGCGCGACGGCACGAATCCGCCCGGGCCCTCCTGGCCGAGCTCGAGCGCCAGGAACTCGCGCTGCGCGTTGGCGAGGATGTCCTGGACCGAGGAGAACTGGACGATGTTTCGCGGATACCGCGGGCAGAACCGGAAGCACGGCTGGCCCGAGACGACCATCTCGCCCAGGCCGAGGACCACGGCCGCGATTCCGTCCTCCGACTTCATCGGCGCGAGCGGGTAGTAGTTGTAGGAGCGGGCGACGCCGGCCAGGTCGGGATAGAAGCGCCCGTGGCGCGCTCCGCCGACGACGCGCTGCAGGACGACCGCCATCTTCTCTTCTTCCAGCCGGTACGGCCCGCCGGCGAGGTACTGCTTGGCCGCGCGCTTGAAGGTCGAGGCGTAGACCCGCTTGATCGCCGTCTCCAGCCTCTCGAGGCGCACCTCCGCGCTGGCATTGTCGTTGGAGAGCATCAGCGTGTCGTAGACCCCGGCGAAAGGCTGGTAGAGCGAGTCCTCGAGAAGGCTGGAGGAGCGGACCGCCACCGGATAACGCACCGCGTCGACGTGGGCCGCGAGGTCCGCCGAGACTCCCGCGGGAAGCTCCGCCTCGACGAACCGGCGCGAGATCTCCGCCTCGTCCGGACTGTTCAACGCGAAATCGCGCAGCCCGTCCTGCTCGAGGAACTCGTCGAAGACGTCGGTCCCGAGCACGACGGCGGGTGGGACGCCGATCCGGACGCCCGGGAACCGCTCGGCGATCCCCGACTCCTCGAGCATCCGGTCCACGAATGCGAGTCCGCGCGCCTTGCCGCCGAGCGAGCCGCCGCCGAGTCGGTTGAACGTCGTCCTGGGGTTGAAGAGGGCGCGGTCGAAGTCCACGACGACGCCCCGGCGCGTGCGCTCGGTGTGGTCGCGGATCGCCCGCAGGACCTCGCTTCTTAAGTGCTCGACGGTCTCGAAGTCGGAGACCTTCCGGGGCCGCAGCTCGTGGGCCAGCGCGAACTCCGTCCGCGCCTTGAACCAGCGGGAAAAGTGGTTGCGCCCCGCGTGGTAGGCGAGGCTCCCGGCCGGCAGGGTCGCGAGCTTCTCCGCGAACTCGCGAAGGTCCCGCGCGCGGGCGACCTCGCGCTTGTCCGGCATCCGGAAGACGAAATCGCCGAAGCCGAGGTGCTCGCTCATGAAGAGGCGGAGCTGCTGGAGGAGCGTCGCCGATCCCTTCTGGAGGAACGACGCGCCGACCGAGCGCGCCAGCTCCTCGTTCTCCGCGCGGCTGGACTGGAGCATCACGGGCACGTCGGACTGGCGGTCGCGCACGCGGCGGGCGAACTCGACGCCGGCCTCCCGCGAGACCTCGCCGTCTTTCGGGAACTGGATGTCGGAGATGACCCCGAGGATGTTCTCCTCGTAGGAGGTGAAGTCGCTCCACGCCTCCTCGAAATTTCGCGAGAGGAGGATCTTCGGCTGCGCCTGGAGGCGCATCAGGCGATGGGAGAGGTTGACTCCTTCCGGCACCAGGTTGTGCGCGTGGTGCATCAGCTCCGAATAGATCGTCGGCAGGAAAGAGGAGTAGAAGCGGACGTTGTCCTCGATGACGAGGATCGCCTGGACGCCGAGGGCGCCCGTGTCATAGGCGACGTTGGCTCGGTCCTCGACCGACTTGACGATCGCGGGGACGAGGCGCACGTCCCCCTGCCACAGGAAGACCCGGTCGAGCGGCGAGGGGCCGCCGGAGTCGGACATCTCCTGGACCTCGCGCATGTCGTAGGCGAGCGCGACCACGGGCGCCTCGAGGCCGCTCTCCCGCAGCTTCTTCGCCAGCGAGGTCGCCGGCATGTCTCCCAGGTACGTCGAGGTGATGACGAGGTCGTACCGCGGCCGGTCCCGCGCCAGGGCGAGCGCCTCTTCCGCGCTCGAGGCGTGCGTCACCGCGGGAGTCGAGCGGACGTTCAGATCCAGGAACTCCTTGAGGATGACCTCCTGGAGCTCGCCGTCCTCCGCCAGGATGAACGAGTCGTAGAGGCTCGAGACGAGCAGAATGTCCCTGACCCGAAACCGCGCCAGGTCCGAAAACCGCGGCAGCCGGTTGCCCTGACTCATCTCCTTAAGTGAACCTCACCACCCGAAAACTTTCAACGAGAGGGGGCCGAGTCGAGGAGGGCAGTTCGAATGAAATCCTCCCCGGCGTCGGCGTGAGGGCGCCGCCGCCATGGCTCCAGTCCGGCTGAGCCGAGCTGCGAGCCCCGGAGACGGCGGAGTCTCCCGGAGGAGGTGATGGGTGACGAGCATGGTACGCAGCCACCGGCGCCATGCTGAGAATGCGAGGAACCCTCAGCAGCGACCGGTTCTCCTTGTTGCGGCCGGCCGCCGCGTGCCGACGCAGGGAGACGCAGCCGGCTCCGGGGCGGATTCTTCGCCAGGAATCTAGACGAGCCCCTGGTCCATCATGGCGTCGGCGACCTTGAGGAAGCCGGCGATGTTGGCGCCGTTGACGTAGTTGCCGGGCGTGTCGAAGGCCTCGGCGGTCTCGTGGCAGTTGCGGTGGATCGCCTTCATGATCGCGTGCAGGCGGTTGTCCACTTCCTCGCGCGACCACGAGAGCCGCATGCTGTTCTGCGACATCTCCAGCCCCGAGGTCGCGACGCCGCCCGCGTTGGCCGCCTTGCCGGGTCCGAAGAGGATCCCCGCGTCGAGGAAGAGGTGGACGCCGGCGAGCGTCGTCGGCATGTTCGCTCCCTCCGACACGACGGTGACGCCGTTCTTGAGCAGGTTCGCCGCGTCCTTCCCGTTGATCTCGTTCTGCGTGGCGCTGGGGAAGGCGCACTGCGCGGGATGGTCCCAGAGCGGGTTGTGGTCGAGCATCGGATCGATCGGGGTGTAGACGGCTCCGCGGAACTTGTCGGCGTACTCGCGGATCCGCCCGCGCCGGACGTTCTTCAGCTCGAAGACGAACTTCAGCTTCCCCTCGTCGATCCCGGCCGCGTCGTAGATGTAGCCGTCGGAATCCGACATCGTCACCGCCTTCGCCCCGAGCTGGTTGAGCTTCTCGACGGTGTACTGCGAGACGTTCCCGCTCCCCGACACGAGGCAGGTCTTCCCCTCGAGCGACTCGTCGCGCGTCGCGAGCATCTCGGCCGCGAAGTACACGGCGCCGTAGCCTGTCGCCTCCGGACGGATCAGCGAACCGCCCCAGTTGAGCCCCTTCCCGGTCAGGACACCGGTGAACTGGTTGCGCAGCCGCTTGTACTGGCCGAAGAGGTAGCCGATCTCCCGGCCGCCGACTCCGATGTCGCCCGCGGGAACGTCGGTGTCCGGTCCGATGTGGCGGAAGAGCTCCGTCATGAAGCTCTGGCAGAACCGCATGACCTCGTTGTCGCTCTTGCCCTTCGGTTCGAAGTCGGAGCCGCCCTTGCCGCCTCCCATCGGGAGCGTCGTCAGCGAGTTCTTCAGGACCTGCTCGAAGGCGAGGAACTTCAGGATCCCGAGGTTGACGGACGGATGAAACCGCAGGCCTCCCTTGTACGGCCCGATCGCGCTGTTCATCTGGACCCGGAAGCCGCGGTTGATCTGGATCCGGCCCTGGTCGTCCTGCCACGGGACCCGGAACATCACGACGCGCTCGGGCTCGATCATCCGCTCGAGGATCCGCGCGCTGCGGTACTCGGGGCGCCGGTCCAGCACCGGCTCGAGCGACTGGACCACCTCGAGAACGGCCTGGTGAAACTCCGGCTCCGCCGGGTTCTTCGCCTTCAGCTCTCCCATCAGCTCCCGGACGAAGGGAGACGTGGACACGCCGGGCTCCATCTCTTGGACTGTCATCTTGCCGCCATTGTACGGGACTCCGGGCCGGCCGAGGTGGGATGATGCGCGCGTGACCCGGTCGGTCGTTCTCCTCCTGAGGTGCCCGCTGCGGCTGGGCATCGCGGCGGACCTGACGCATTTCGTCTACAACCAGGGCGGCAGGATCCTCTCGCACGAGCAGTACGTGGACCCGGAGATCCACCACTACTACACGCGGCTCGCGTGGGACCTGGCCGGAGTCACGATGACCGACGGGCAGACCGCCACGCACCTCCAGGAGGTCATCGGAGAGGGCGAGGACACCGAATGGTCGCTTCACTACTCCGACGTCGTGCCCCGGATGGCGATCTTCGTGTCGAAGGAGCCGTGGTGCCTCTACGACCTGCTCGCGCGGGCCAGCTCCGGCGAGTGGCGCGTCGAGGTGCCGGTGATCGTGGGCAACCACTCCGACCTGGAGCCGGTCGCGAGGCGATTCGCGATCGACTTCCAGGCGTTCCCGATCGACCCCGAGAACCGCGCCGAGGCCGAGCAGCGGCAGCTCGATCTCCTCCAGGGCCGCCAGGTGGATTTCGTGGTTCTCGCCCGGTACATGCAGGTCTGCGGGACGGCGTTCGTCGGCGCGTTTCCGAACCGGGTCATCAACATCCACCACGCGTTCCTGCCGGCGTTTCCCGGCGCGCGGCCGTACCACTCGGCGCGCGAGCGCGGCGTCAAGATCATCGGCGCGACGAGCCACTACGCCACCGAGGAGCTCGACGCCGGCCCGATCATCGCGCAGGACACCCTGCCGGTCAGCCACCGCCACTCCGTGCAGGACCTGATGCGGTTCGGGCGGGACCTGGAGAAGGTCGTCCTCTCGCGCGCCGTCGGGGCTCACATCGCGCGAAAGATCATCGTGCATCGGGGCCGAACGATCGTCTTCGATTGAGAAAGTTTTCTTCGATGAAACGAACGTCCCTGCTCTTCGTTCTCGCGGTTTTCGCGGCAGCGGCGGGAGAGGCCGCCGGGCTGCCGTCGAGGCAGTACACGATCGAGCAGCTGCTCGCGACGACGTCCATCACGGGAGCTTCCTTCTCGGCGGACGAGAAGAAGATCCTGTTCTCGTCGGACAAGACCGGCATCTACAACGTCTATTCGGTCGCCGTGGCCGGGGGAGAGGCGGCGGCATTGACCAGCTCCACGACCGACACGACCGTCGCGGTCTCGTACTTCCCGAAGGACGACCGGTTCCTCTACACGCGCGACAAGGGTGGCGACGAGAAGAACCACCTCTACGTCCGCGAGAAGGACGGCTCGGAGAAGGACCTGACGCCCGGCGAGAGCTTGAAAGCTTCCTTCGCCGGCTGGTCGAAGTCCGGCGACGCTTTCTACGTCCTCTCCAACGAGCGCGACTCGAAATACTTCGACCTCTATCGCTACGAGACCAACGGCTACGCCCGCAAGCTTCTCTTCAAGAACGAAGCGGGCTACGACGTCGGCGACATCTCCAACGACGAGCGATGGATCGCCCTGGTCCGCCAGCGGACGACGTCGGACAGCGACATCTATCTCTGGAGCGTGGGCGTCGGAGAGCCCAGGCTCATCTCGAAGCACGAGGGCAACGCCGGCTACTCGCCGCAGGAGTTCGACCCGGACTCGAAGTTCCTCTACTACACGACCAACGACGGATCCGAGTTCCTGAGGGTCCGGCGCTACGACCTGGCCACGGGCCGGCACGAGGAAGTCGAGAAGGCGGAGTGGGACGTCAACTTCCTCTTCTTCTCCCACGGCGGAAAGTACCGCGTCATCGGTGTGAACGCCGACGGCCGGACGGAGCTGAAGATCCTCGAGGTCAAGACGGGCAAGCTCGTCACGGTCCCGAACCTCCCGGCCGGAGAGATCAGCTCGGTGAGGATCTCGCGAAGCGAGACGAAGCTCGCCTTCCAGTTGAACGGCGACCGCTCTCCCAACAACCTCCACGTCTACGAGTTCGGCGGCAAGGCGCCCCTTCGCCTGACTGACACGCTCTCGAAGGACGTGGACCCCAACGACCTGGTCGAAGCGGATGTCGTCCGGTTCCGGTCTTTCGACGGAATGACCATCCCCAACATCTTCTACAAGCCGCACCCGGCCTCGGCGCAGGCGAAGGCGCCGGCGCTGGTGTGGGTCCACGGCGGGCCGGGCGGACAGACGCGCCGCTCCTACAACCCCTACATCCAGTACCTCGTCAACCACGGCTACGCCGTCCTCGGGATCAACAACCGCGGCAGCTCCGGCTACGGCAAGACCTTCTTCACGGCCGACGACAAGAAGCACGGGCACGAGCCGCTGGAGGACTGCGTCTCCGCGAAGAAGTACCTCCAGGGCCTTCCGTACGTGGAGGGCGCGCGGATCGGGATCCTCGGGGGAAGCTACGGCGGGTACATGACGCTCGCGGCCCTGACGCTCCAGCCCGAGGCCTTCGCGGTGGGCGTGGACCTCTTCGGCATCTCCAACTGGGTCCGCACGCTGGAATCCATTCCGAAGTGGTGGGAGTCGTATCGCGAGGCGCTCTATGCCGAGATCGGGGACCCGGTGAAAGATCGCGAGATGCTGCTGGCCGTCTCGCCGCTCTTCCACGCGGACCGGATCAAGAGGCCGCTGATGGTCCTCCAGGGCGCCAACGACCCGCGGGTCATCAAGCCCGAGTCCGACGACATCGTCGCCGCCGCGAAGAAGAACGGCGTGCCGGTCGAGTACGTCGTCTTCGCCGACGAGGGCCACGGCTTCACCAAGAAGAAGAACCAGATCGAAGGATGGAAGGCAATCCTCGATTTCCTGGACAAGTACCTCAAGGGCGCCGCCGCCCCGGCTAAAGCAGCCTAGGGGCGCCTGCGTGTCGCAGGCGAGGGGCTCGCCCCTCCCGCCCGGCGGTCACGGACAGGTGGCGAAGGCGGCCGTGTCCTGGATCGGTTGAAAAGCCGAGCCTTGGAGGTTCGTGTAGGACTTCGCCCCGCCGGTCTGGGTGTCGGTCACCGTCAGGACGACGTTGACGTTGGTCAGGCCGGCGGCGAAGGTCCAGAAGCGGGAGTTGGACGAGCAGCCGTTCAGGACTTTCACCAGGACCTCCGGGTTGTTCGGCGTGAAGAACCAGAAGTCGCCGGTGTCCCCGGTCAACTGGACGGACTGTCCGAATCCGCTCTTTCCGTCCGGCGTCGTCCACCGGGCCTGCACGCGGAAGCGGCCGTTGTTGAGGCACAGCGTCGTCCCGTCCGCCTCGCAGGCGGCGGAGCTCGTGAAGCGGTCTGAGGTCGAAGGTCTAAGGTCTAAGGTCGAGAAACCGAATTCTCGAAACGCGGTCAGGTCCTGCACGGGTTGGAAGGGAGTGCTCTGCGGGTTGACGTAGGTTCTCTCGGCGCCGGTCTCGGTATCGGTGACGGTGAGCTTCGCCTGGACGTTGGTCAGGCCGCCCGCGAAAACCCAGAAGCTCGAGTTGACGGGGCGGCCGTCCACGATCTTCACGATCACCTCGACATTGTCCGGGTTGAAGAACCAGAAGTCTCCGGCGTCCGGCGTCAGGCTTGTCGCGCGGCCGGCGCCGGCGCGCCCGTCGGGAGCGGCCCACGAGCTCCGGACGCGGAAGCGCCCGCCGGAGAGGCAGAGCGTCTCGGCGTCGGGCGTGCAGCCTCCGGCCGAGCCGAGCAAGCCGCCGGCGACGGAGACCGGTACGGTCAAGGGGGTTGAAAAGCCCTTCACGGAAATCGAGATCGTCGCGTTGCCCGGCGACGCGGCCACGACCGTTTGGGCGCCGGTGACGTCGTTGGTGGAAATCGCCGCCACGGACGGGTTGGAGCTCTGGAAGGTGATCGGGCAGTCCCGCGAGGAGCTGGTCAACGCCGGGGAGTAGGCGAGCACCCATTCGCCGTTCAAGAGACCGTAAACGGAGATCGGCGTCGGCGTCGAGTCTTCCAGCGAGAGCTTCGAGGGAACGGCCTGGAGGCTCGTGTACGTCGGGCAGCTGGTGTTGTAGACGGGCGCCGGGCACTTCTGCCCGAACTCCAGCCCTGCCGGATCGTAGGCGGCGAGCCCCGTCTCCGCCGGCGTCAACGGAGCCGAAGCGACGGCGGGGAATCGCGCGAACGAAGAACCCGCGGTGGGCTGCCGCAGCAGGAATTCCAGGCGGTCGGAGACCTTCTGGACGATCTCGGCGGAGCCGAAGTACGGGTCGTGGATGGCGCTGTGGTTGAGCACCCCGACGAGCGACAGGCTGGCGGCCGTCGTCACGGCATCTCCGGTCAGGAGCCCGAGCGAGCTGTGCTCGGAGACGACGAGGTCGTAATTGGGCGTCACGCTGCAGTTGTTGTTTTTGTCCGAGCCGGAAACGGGCGGATCGTTCGCGTCGAGGTTGAAGATGTAGTTGGCCAGCCCGTCGAGCGAGCACGGGCTGTTGGCCGCGGTCCGGTACGGGCCGTCGGACTTGTCGGTCAGGGGAAGGAACGTGAAGGCGGTCCGGTAGCTGTTGCTCGGATCCAGCACCGCCCGGCCCGAGCCCGCAACCGCGTGGCCCGGGACGCGAGTCTCGCCGAGCGCCTTCAGCGCGGGGGAGAGAACCATCTGGTCGCGCAGCGCTCCCTTGTCGATGTAGGAGCCGGCCTGGCAGGCCGCCTCGCGGGGATAGCCCGGGAGGCTCCCCTTCGCGTTCAGGAAAGCGCTCGCGTTGGCGCTCGCCGCTCCGCGGTGAGTGGAGGCGAGGGTGATCAGCTTGTGGATCGAGCCGTGGCCCCAGTTGGAGGCGGAGCGGAAGTTTCGAAGGAACTTCTTCCCGAGCGGGTTGGAGTCCGGCTGGGTCTGGACGACCTGCCGGGCGATGAAGCCTCCGAAGCTGTGCGTGATGACGTCGGCCTGCGTCGCCGCCGTTCCGGTGGCCTCGCGCCAGTCGCGCAGCGCCGTGACGAGCTGCGGCAGGATCGTCCCGGCGTTTTCCTCGACGCCGCCGGTCGCGTTCCAGATCCAGCTGAAGGAGATCCGCGTGGCCTGGAAGGGGAGCGTGCCGCCGGTGAAGCCGTGGACCTCGTTGGCGCTGTCGCGCCAGAGCGGGAACGGCGCCCACGCGTCGTTATCGGCGCTCGTGCCGTGGAGGAAGACGACGAGCGGACGCACGAGCGTGATCGTCTTGTCGGCCGAGGAAGTCGTCGTCTGGGCGGAGATGCGGGCGGTGCGGCCGGCGAGATCCGAGACTCCGGCGCCGTCGAAGTCTCTCGGGGACCGGTAGAGGACGAAGGCGAAGCGCTGCGAGCCGACGGCGAAGCTCGGGACCGTGATCGTCCGGACGCCGACGAGGCCGATGTCGTCGATCTCGCCGCCCCGGGCCGAGTCGTCCACCAGCCTGCCGTCGGAGATCGACCACAGAGTTCCGGGGTCCGATCCCACGACGTCGGAGACCACGCTCACCCGCACGGAGGAGGCGTCGGCCGGCGGCAGGGCAATCCTCACCACGAGCAGGCTCACGCCGTCGGAAGCGACCCGGGCGACCGGCCTCGCCGCGGCGTCCCAGGAAGGGGTCGTCATCGGCTCGATCGAGGCCGCGTCGTAGGAGGGAAGCGGCAGCCCGACGCCCGGCGTGTACCTCGGGTTGGCGTCGAAGAGGTCGAGCGTCGCCGCGGGGCCGGCTGCGGCGCCGAAGAGAGCCGCGGCGGCGAGCAACGGCACGAGGACCGTCGGTCGAAGCGACATGATCGCCTCCGGTGCAAATCCGTGCGTTAGAGTTGTTGCGGAGAAGATCATGCCACAGGTCAGGCGGCGGCCGGCGCGGGACGAGGCGGATTCGTACTACTACCGCTACATCGACCGGATCGACAACGACGACGTCCTGGCGGTCCTCGAGAGCCAGCTCGCGGAATCGGCGCGCTTCCTCGGGGCGATCGCGGAGGAGAAGACGCTTCACTCCTACGCCCCGGGCAAGTGGACCATCCGGCAGGTCGTCAACCACATCAGCGACTGCGAGCGGCTCTTCGTCGGGCGCGCCTTCTGGTTCGCGCGCGGCTTCGACTCGGTCCTGCCGAGCTTCTCCTCGGACCTTTCCGCGGAGGCCGCGGGTGCCAACGGCGTCGCCTGGAAGGCGCACCTCGAAGAATTCGACGCCGTCCGCCGCTCCACTCTTTCTTTCTTCCGCAACCTCCCCGACGAGGCCTGGGACCGGACCGGCAAGACCGTCGAATACCCCTTCACCGTCCGCTCCCTCGCCTACATCGCCGCCGGCCACTTCGACCACCACCGCGCGATCCTTCAAGAACGGTATCTCTAGACCGTTTCGAGTCTGCTTCGTGTCGTGGTGCCCGTTTCGAATTACGCGATTCGCAGAACGACCTTCCCGAGCACGCCGCCGCGCGCGAGGCGCTTGTGGGCGGCGGAGGCGTTGGCGAGCGTGTACTCGTGGTCGATGGGGACTTCGAGGCGGGATCCCTCGACGGCGCGGCTCAACCGCTCGAATTCCCGCGGGCCCGGCCGTAAGTCGTAGGACGTGATCTTCACGCCGCCGCGCTTGCGAGGCGCGGGGTCGATCCCGTTGGGGTAAGCGACGCGCCCGCCGCGGCGCAGGCAATCGAGCGACGCGGTCAGGGCTCTTCCTCCCGCGAAGGCGAGGATCGCGTCGAGACCTCGCGGCGCGAACATCCGCGCGGCCGCGGCGACGTCGCCGCGCTTCCCGTCTACGGCCGCATCGGCTCCGAGCCGCTTCGCCAGCGCAACGCCGCGCGCGCCGGACCCGGCGGCGAGGACCCGCGCGCCTCTCCATTTGGCGAATTGCAAGGCCAGAGTTCCGACGCCGCCCGACGCGCCGTGGATCAGGATCGTTTCCCCTTTTCGAATCTCCAGGGCGTCGTCCACTCCCTGCAGGGCGGTCAGGCCGGTCGCCGGGATCGCCCCCGCGTGCGCGAGGTCCAGTCCCTCCGGCGCAAGCGCCGCGTTGTCGGAGGCCACGGCCACGTATTCGGCATAGAAGCCCCCCTTCGCGTTGTCGAAGCTGAAGGCGTAGGCGCGGTCGCCGGGCTCGAATCGCCGGACCCGCGACCCGACCTCCGCGATGGTTCCCGCGCCGTCGGTGCCGAGGACCAGCGGGTACTCAGGCTTGCCGAAGGGCGACCAACCCCCGCGCATGTCCGCGTCCCAGCCTCCGACCCCGGCGCTCACGAGGGCAATCAGGACCTCGCTCTCGCCGGGCCGCGGCACCGGGAGGGAATGGATCCTGAGAACCGAAGGGGCGCCGGGCCTGTCGATCGCGGCGGCGCGCATCGTTTCCGGGACGGGGACGCGTATTCGGGAGGAGGCTGATCGGGAACCCGAAGCCATGCTTGAAGGCGTGCAACCGTCGTGCCGCCGATTAGACTCACCGATTATGCCGGCTGCCGGCGACCGGGCTTCCGCCTGTTTTCATTGCGGCCTCGAGGCGCCGCCGGGCGGGTGGTGGCGCGGGGAGCTGCTCGGTGAGGAGCGGGAGTTTTGCTGCGCGGGGTGCCGGGCGGTCGCGCGGGCAATCTTCGGATCCGGGCTTGGCGAGTACTACGCGCTGCGGTCGAGGACTGCCCCTCACCCCCACCCTCTCCCCCGGGGAGAGGGAGCCGATGAAGAAGGAATCTTTGACCGCGAGGAGCTCCAGAGGTCGTTTGTCCGGCGCTTGGACGGGGAGTGTGAAGCGTCGTTTCTGCTCGACGGGATCCGATGCCCCGCGTGCCTCTGGTTGAACGAACAGAGGCTGAGTTCCTTGGCAGGGGTGCTCGAAGCCGCGGTCAGCTATCCGGATCAGACCGCGCGTGTCCGGTGGGATCCGGCGCGGCTCCGCGTCAGCGAGATCCTCGCGGCCGTGCGGGAGATCGGCTACGCGGCCCGGCCGTACGACTCCTCGCACCGGCGCGAGGTCGAGCGTGAAGCGAAACGTCGGGACTCGGCGCGCCTCGTCTTCGCGGGCGCCGCCGGCATGATGGTGATGAACCTCGCGCTGGCGCGCTACTTCGCGGGCGGGCCGGACGCTTCCGGCAAGCTCGCGCTCTGGGAGACGTTCGCCCGCTGGTGCGAGCTCGCCGGATCCGCGGTGCTCCTCGCCTATCCCGGCCAGGATTTCTTCGCCGGCGCCTGGAGGGACCTGGCGCAGCGCCGGCCCGGCATGGACGTCCCGATCGCGCTCGGCCTCGCCGCGACATGGATCGGCGGCGCCTGGGCGACGTTGCGGGGAAGCGGCCCGGTGTACTTCGACGCGATCGCGATGCTCGTCTTCTTCGTCCTGATTGCCCGCGCGTTCGAAACGAAGGCGCGGGCGAAGGCCGCGGCGTTGCTCGACCGCTTCGCGGTGGTCCGGCCGGCGACGGCACGCCGCGTTGATCCCGACGGCGGCGCCGAGCGCACGGTGGCGGCGCTCGATCTGAAACCGGGCGATCTCCTGCGAATCCGGCCGGGGGAAGCGGCGGCCGCCGACGCGGTCCTCGTCGAAGGCGACTCGCGGTTCGACGAGGCCGTCCTGACCGGCGAGCCCTGGCCCCGGCGAATCCGCGCCGGTGAGGAGATCGCGGCCGGGAGCGTCAACCGCGAGCAGCCCGTCCTCGCGCGGGCCACCCGGGTCGGCGAGGCCTCGACGCTCGGAGAAGTCCGGCGGCTCCTCGCGCGAGGCCTGGCGAGCCGCCCGCGTTGCGCGCAGCTCGCCGACCGCGTCGCCGGCTGGCTCGTGGCCGCCGTCCTCGTCGCGTCGGCCGCGACGGCGGCGTGGTGGATTCTCCGGGATCCCGCCCGGGCGTTTCCGTCGGCCATCGCCGTTCTGATCGTCACGTGCCCGTGCGCCGTCGCCCTCGCGGCGCCGCTCGCGCTGGCGTTGTCGGCCGGGCGGCTCTCCGCGATCGGCGTCCTGCCGGCGCGGATGTCCGCGATCGAATCCCTCGCGACGGCGAAGACCGCCGCCTTCGACAAGACGGGGACGCTGACGATGCCTCGGGCCTCCCTGGTCGAGATCCTCGCGGCCGGCCGTCTGGACTCCGCGAGCGCTCTCGCCATCGCCGCGGCGCTCGAGGCGGATTCCTCTCATCCGCTCGCGCAGGCGATCCTCGCCGCCTCGGCCGGCGTGCCGGGGGCGAGAGCGGAGGCCGTGACGCATCACGCCGGGCAGGGGATCTCGGGCTCCGTCGACGGACGCCGCTGGTGGCTCGGCGCGCCCTCTTTCGCCGCGCGCTCCCCGGCTCTTCCGGCGGCGATCGCCGCGAAGCTCGAAGAATCGGACGGCGAGAGCCGGATGGCCGTTCTCCTCTGCGACCGGGAAGGCGGATGGGCGCTCTTCACCTTCGCCGAAGAAGACCGGCCCGGCGCCGCGGCCGTCCTTCGGTCCCTGCGCGAGACGGGAATCGAGCACGCGGCGCTGCTTTCCGGCGACTCGGCGCGGCGGGTCGAGCGGCTCGGCGCGCGCCTGGGTTTCGACGAAACGCGCGGAGCGATGACTTCGGAGGCGAAGCTCGACTGGGTGCGCTCGCGGCGGGAAGGCGGCGGGGGAGTCCTCTTCGTCGGGGACGGGTTGAACGACGCGCCGACTCTCGCCGCGGCGGACGCCTCCGTCTCCTTCGGCCAGGCTCCGCAGCTCTCGCGTCTCGCCAGCGACTTCGTCATCCTGGGAGACGATCTCTCGGCGCTGCCGGCGGCGCGGCGGATCGCAAGGCGCTCCCGGCGGCTCCTGGTCCAGAACATCGCCTGGGCGCTCGGCTACAACATCCTGGCGGTGCCGCTCGCGGCGTCCGGCCACCTTCCCCCGTGGGCCGCGGCGCTCGGAATGTCGGCCAGCTCGATCGCGGTGGTGGCCAACGCGATGCGCCTCGCCCGTCCCGCCGCGGTCGCGGAGGTGTCAGTGGCCGGCGTGGCCGGAGGTGAAGTGCTCGAGGAGGCCGGGAATGCGCGCGAGGCCGGCGACGCCGATCACGACCACGGCCAGCCCGGCCGCGAGGCGCCAGCGCGGGCGGCGGGTCCATGAGCGGATCTTCTCGGCGGCGAGGCCCGCGGCGAGGAGATTGGGCAGCGTCCCCAGACCGAAGGCGGCCATGACGGCGGCGCCGCGCGCGGCGCTGCCGGCGACGAGCGCCGTGGCCAGCACGCTGTAGACGAGCCCGCAGGGGATCCACCCCCAGGCGAGGCCCACGAGGACCGCGCGCCCGGGGGTCTCCGCGGGAGCAAGCTTCGCGCCGAGCCGCGAGAGCCCGCGCCACACGACGCTCCCGGCGCGCTCCAGCGCGAGGACCGACGTCCCGAGCCCGGCGAGGTAGAGGCCGAGCAGGATGACGAGCGCGTTGGCGACGACGAGGAAGACGAGCCGCGCGGGCAGGAGCCCGCCGTAGAGGAGCCCGAGGCCGCCGAGCGCCCCCGCGACGGCTCCGGCCGCGGCATAGGAGACGACTCGCCCGGCGCTGTAGCCGACCTGGCGGACGAGGGAGCGCGGCTTGCCCGACGCCGCGGGCGCGCGAAGGTTCAGCGCCGCGACGATCCCGCCGCACATCGCCATGCAGTGCACGCCGCCGGCCAGTCCCACCAGGAACGCCGTGATCGCGAGGGCGGCCAGTCCGCCGGGCTCGGAACCGGGCATCTTGTGGTAATAGTCTCAGAACCGAGCAAGTCCCGCGAGCGGAAGCCGGGAGGTGCGCATGGCTGACCCGACTCCGGAGCAGAGAGCGCGGATGGCGGAAGTCCCGCGCGGAACCTACGCGCTGATGGCGCTCGTCGGGCTTCTGCTGCTGGCCGGCTGGATCCTCCTCTACTTCGGCCGTTTCCTCCCCGCGGGCCCCGTGCGATAAGCCGATGCACGTTCACCCTCTCGAGAAGCGCTGGGCCTGGATCGCGGTCGGGCTCGTCGTCGTCATGATCGCGATGGTCGTTTATACGGCGGTCGCGATGAGCATCCATCCGCCGAGCCACGTCGAGGCGATCGATTCGAATCGGCTCCACCTGACGAAGGAGTTCGCGGAGGACAACCTCGGCGTCAGGCGCGAAGGGGATTCCCTCGTCGCGCGGATCGTGATGGCCCGGTACCACGTCGAGCCTCCGGAGCTCGTCCTTCCCGCCAATACTCCGATCGTCCTGCGAGCGGCGAGCGCCGACGTGCTCCACGGCCTCCATGTCGCCGGCACCAACATCGGAACGCAGGTCGTCCCCGGCTACGTCTCCGAGGTCCACACCACGATCTCCTTCGACGCCGTCTCGAAGGTCGGCGTCGCCAACCCCGACGGCAGCGTGACGGTGCCCCTCTACTGCAACGAGTACTGCGGTCTGGGCCACCACTCCATGTGGGCCCGGGTCCGGGTGACACCGAAATGAGCGCGGCCGCGCCGGCCCGCGGCGGCTTTCCCCGCGCGGATGGACTGACGCTCGCCAACTTCTGGGTGGCGTTCGGGCTCTTCGGAGTCGCGGCGCTGCTCGGCCTGTACCAGCTTCTCGAGCGAAACGGGATCCTGCCGCCTTCGGCGGAGACTTACTACCAGTCGGTGACTCTGCACGGGGTCGTCATGGCGTTCGTCCTGACGACCTTTTTCATCGTCGGCTTCGGGTTCTTCGTCAGCCAGACGAGCCTCGGGAGGCCGCTCAAGTGGCGGGGGCTCGCCTGGGCCGGCTTCTTCACGATGCTCGGCGGATCGTTGATCGCCGCGATCTCGATCGCCGCGGGGAAGGCGACGATCCTCTACACCTTCTATCCGCCGATGATCGCTCACGCGGCCTTCTACATCGGCGCGGCGCTGCTCATCGTCGGGTCCATTCCCTGGATCGTGATCACGATCGCGATGACGCTCGACTGGAAGCGGGAGAACCCGGGCCGGGCGGTGCCGCTGCCGCAGTTCGGGATGACCGCCAACGCGTTCCTGTGGGCGTGGACGATGGTCGGCGTCGTGGTGGAGGTCGTCTTCCAGCTCCTGCCCGCGTCGCTCGGGATGACCCAGACGGTGGACGTCGGCCTCGCCCGGACGCTCTTCTCCTGGACGCTCCACCCGATCGTCTACTTCTGGCTGATCCCGGCCTACGTCGCCCTCTACACGATTGTGCCGAGGGCCGCCGGCGGCTACCTCTTCTCCGACGAGATGGGGCGGGTCGTCTTCGTGATGCTCCTGGTCTTCTCGCTGCCGATCGGCCTCCACCACGTCTTCGTGGACCCGGAGCAGGCGGCGGGCTGGAAGCTGATGCACGCCATGGGGACGTTCCTGGTCGCGCTGCCGACGCTCCTGACGGGATTCACGATCGCGGCCTCGCTCGAAACGGCCGGGAGGCTTCGAGGCGGGCGCGGGCTCTTCGGCTGGATCCGCGCGCTGCCGTGGGGCGAGCCGGCGGCGCTGGGCGGGATCCTCGGGCTCTTCATCCTGCTGCCGGGGGGATTCGGGGGCCTCATCAACGCGTCCTACGCGATGGACGCGATGGTCCACAACACGATGTGGATCACGGCGCACTTCCACCTGATCTTCGGCGGGACGGTCGTGCTCATCTACTTCGGAGCCGCCTACGCGCTCTGGCCGAAGCTGACGGGGAGAAAGCTCGCGTCGAGGAAGATGGCGGCCGCGCAGATCTGGCTGTGGTTCATCGGGATCCTGGTGCTGACGATTCCCTGGCATTACGTCGGCCTTCTCTGGATGCCGCGGCGGACGGCGTATTCGCCCTACGACCCGCAGATCGTCGCGCGGTGGCAGCCTTACACGCCGGTGATGGTTCTCGGCGGAACCCTCATGGTGATTTCGGCCGTGATGCTTCTCATCAATCTGTTGATGGCGCACAGGAGCCGCGAGCCGGAGCCGGATCGCTCGATGGCTTACGCCGAGACGCTCGAGCCGGTGGTGGCGGTGCCGGCCCTTCTCAACGGCTTCCAGGTGTGGAACTGGCTTCTCGTTCTCCTGATGGCGATCTCCTGGGCCTACCCGATCGGGCAGTTCTTCTTCATGGAGGTCCACAAGGCGTTGATCTGGGGGCCGAAGTGAGGCGCGCGTTCGCCGCGATCGCTTTCGGCGCGGCCCTCGCGCTCGTGGCGTCTTCTGGCGCGGGCGGACCGTCCTCGCCGGTGGCGTGGACGGTCGAGACGTTGAAAACCGTGGACGGCGGAGACGCCGCGAAAGGAAAGAAGCTCCACGAGGACTGCGCTCAGTGCCACGGCGAGGCGGGAAACACCGACATCCCGGACGTCCCGGACCTGGGCGGCCAGGACCGGCTCTACCTCTACAAGCAGATCCTCGACTATAAGGCGGGCTCGCGCGCGAGCTCGATCATGAACGAGGCGGTCAAGTCCCTTTCGGAGAAGGACGCCGCCGACCTCGCCGCTTTCTACGCGTCGCAGAAGCCCTTCCGCGCCGCGGCGCCGCAGAAGGCCTCGAGCGCCGCGGCGATCCGCCTCGCCACCGTCGGCGACGGCGCGCGCTTGATCCCCGCGTGCGACTCCTGCCACTTCGACCGCGGCGCGAAGAATCCCGGGTACTACGGCTTGCCGGTCCTCCAGGATCAGAAGTTCCAGGACATCACCGTCCAGCTGACCGCGTTCCGGACGGGCGAGCGCGCCAACGACGTCTACCGCGTCATGCGCGCCGTCTCCAAGGCCCTGACCGACGACGAGATCGCCGCCCTGGCCGCCTACTACTCCGCCACGCTCGTCAAGAAGTAGCCGGGGCACAGGCCGGGACTCGGAACCCGGAATTCGGGCCTGAGCTATCGATTAGCGACTAGCGACTAGCGACGATCAACGATCGACATCTTTTTTTCCGCGAGCAGGCCGATGTTCGTGAAGCCCGCCTCGTGGATGGAGCGCATCACCGCCTTGATGGGGCCATAGTCGAGGCGGTGATCGGCGCGGACGGCGATCCTCGTCGCCGGCTTCGAGTCGTGAAGGACCTGCATCGCCGCGAAGAACTCCCGCGAGTCCATCCGGCGGGCGTCCGGGCCGGCGAGGATCCCCGGCGGGTCCGCGAAGACGATCCAGACGGGGAAGGGCCTGGGCTCCTCCGGCTGCTTCTTCGGCTCGTCGGCGGCCGGAAGCTCGACCTCGCGGCGCTCGTTCGTGAGGAGCGGCGTGACCACCATGAACACGATCAGGAGCACCAGGCACACGTCGATCAGCGGCGTGACGTTGATGTCGCTTCGAAGCTTCGACTTCTCCGGCTTCAGTCCCCTCATCGCCCTGTCCCCCTCTCCGGACGGGAACCCGCAGCGGCCGCGAAGTTCCCGCCCGGCCGGGGAAGGGAAGAGTCAGGCAGAGATGGAGGCGACGCGCGCGGCGAACCGCTCCAGGAAGAAGGACCAGCCGCCCTCGGATTCCACGGCGGTCCGAAGGTTTTCCCACCCTGCGCCATGGCGCTTGAGGTGGCGGTGTTCGAGGTCCACGCGGGTCGAGCCGCCGGGCTGGGGCGTGAAACGCACCTCGACTTCGCTGGCCCGGGCTGGATCGGGCTCGTAGCCCCACTCGGGCGTGATCTGCCAGGCGATGACGAGGCGCCGCGGGGGATCCCAGACGAGGACCCTGCCCCAATCGGATTCGGTCCCGTCGGTCTGGTCCGCGTAGCAGCGGCCTCCCGGCTTCCCTTCGAGGATCATCTTCTTCAACGGCGCTTTGCCGATGTGATACTCGCGGGGCCACCAGCTGTCGATGTCTTCGGTGAAAACACGGAAGGCGTGCTCCGGTTCCGTCTTCACCATGATGTTCTTGAGGACGGGAGTGTCAGTCGTGGGCGCGATCGTGGCCATTCTTCCTCCTTTGCTTGGTTTCCTCCGCCTTCTTCTTGAAGGCGGCGAGTGCCTGTGTCCAGAATCGGTGGAGGAACTCGCGCAGCGAATCGAATCCCCGGGGGTCGAGCGCGTAGATCCTCCTGTTTCCCTCAGGCCGGTCGGCGACCAGCATGGCCTCCTTCAGGACGCGCAGGTGCTGGGAGATCGCGGGCCGGCTGACCGGGAATCCCTTCGCCAGCTCCCCCACCGGCAGCGGCCCGCTCATCAGCCTGTCCAGGATGGCCCGCCGGGTGGCGTCCCCGAGCGCGTCGAGCTGGAGTTCTTGGTAAGTATTCACTAACGGTAAGTATCAGCTTACCTAATTCGCCTGTCAACCCTTTTCTACGCGGGTCGGCGGGAGAAGGCGACGGCCCACATCGCGAGGCCGTAGGACAGGAGCCCCAGGGCTACGACCCCCATCAGGATCGGTCCGCCGGCGCTGTCGGAGAGGAACTTCAGCGAGCCGCCGATCTCCTTCGCGACGCGGGGGTTGAAGGTCGCGACGGCCTTGAGCAGGAGCCAGCCCATGACGATCCCCACCACCCCGCGCGCGGAGAGCCCGAAACGGGCGATCCGGAGAGCGACCTTCTTCAGGGGCCGGCGCTGGCCGGCGGCGCGAAGCCACCGGGGGAGCCGTCCGGTGACTCCCTGGAAGATCGCCACCACGCCGACGACGATCAGGATCGCCGCCGCGAGGCGCAGGGCCCCGCGCCCGAGAGGCGACGGGAGAAGCATCCCGACGCCCATCCGCTCGAAGTTCTCGCCGCGCGGGAATCGCAGAAGCAGGCCGATCGCGGTCCACGTCAGGGCGGCGTACCCGATCGCCGTGATCGCCCATCCGACTCGGGTGATGAAGTCGCCCTGGAACGTGAACGTCTGGATGAGCCTCCACGCCGCGAAGCAGGCCAGGCCGCCGGCGACCACCGCCAGGATCGTTCGCCCCTCCTGCTGGCGGAAGAGGACCGCCAGCGAACCGTCCATCCCCGCCGCGCGGTCCTTCGCGCCGAGGAACGCGATCCTGGCCGCCACGACGCCGATCGTGGCGTAGAGAAGCCCCACCGCCGAATACCCCACGCGTGGAAGAACGTGCCGCACCATGCGGCGCGATCCTAACGAATCGAAGAGATCTCTCGGAAAATTCGGGGGATAGACTCGGCGGGTCGAATCGATGATTTTCGAGACGAAGCGCGGGGAGGCGATCCGCCACGGCGGCCGGATCCTCATTCCTGTCGGCCGGTCGTGGACGATGCCGCTTCCGGGAGGCCGGGGCGCGTTCGTCTGGAACCGCCCGCTGGGATTGGAAGTCGAAGGGCCGGGCGAGAAGGTCTTCCTGCCGGTTCCCGACCGGACGCGGCGGGTTCAGTGGGGGCTGCTCGCCGCCGGCTTCGCGGTGTTTCTTCTTTCCCGGTTCTTTCGAGGGAGGTGAGCAGATGAGCCCAGGCAACGTCGAGGACCGCCCCCCGGAGGTGAGAGTCGCCAATCCCCCCGTGGAGAGGGTCGGCCGGGTGATGGAAAGGCTGCTCGACACGGCCGACGTCGCGAAGATCTACGGAGAGCCGATCCCGCACGGGCAACTGCTTCTCATACCGGCGGCAGAGGTCGTCGCGGTCGCGGGCGTGGGAATGGGATCGGGAGGCGGCGTCGGCTTCGTGGCGGGAG
>DATFWF010000131.1:0-33250 GCA_035259605.1 Thermoanaerobaculia bacterium | reverse complement strand
AGCACTTTTCCGTGGAGCATTCCGGGCCGCGTGAAGTCCCACGTGTAGAGGTGCCGCCCCGTGACGATGTCGGGCCCGTTGACCTTCCGGACGGACGTGCCCGCGACCTTCCACTCCCGCGGCCCCGACACGCGCGGCTCGGCGGGAACGTTCTTGACCAGGCTCTGTCCCGCCGTGATGTCCCCGAAGGTTTTTTCGCGTTTGTGCGAGGCGTCGGTGATCTTTCCACCCGCGACGGTCAGCGACGCCTTGTCCACGTCCCAGTGCTCGGCCGCCATGTCGAGGAGCTGCTCACGGGCGGCGGCGGCGACGGCCCGAAGCTGCGGGGCCATCGTGGGCGTCGTGCGGCTGCCGAAGGTCCCGGCGTCCCAGGGGACGCGCTCCGTGTCTCCCATCACCATCGCGATGGACTCGACCGGACAGCGAAGCTCCTCCGCGACGTGCTGCGCGAGAGAGGTCCGGATGTTCTGCCCCACCTCGACCTTGCCCGTGAAGACCGTGACCTTCCCGTCCCGGCCGATGTGGATCCACGCCGACATCTGCTTGGGCAGCTCTCGGTCGACGCGCGCCCGGCCCGACTCCTGGGCTCGCACGCCCCGCGGCGCCGCGCAGACGAGCAGTCCCCCGCCCAGGAGCTGGAGGAACTTGCGCCGGTCCACGTCGAACCAGTGGAGCCGGCGGGAGATCTCGTGGTCGAGCAGCTCCCGGTCCAGGTCGGAGTCGAAGCCGGATTCGGACGGCGGCGAGCTCATCAGGCCTTCTTCGTCTTCGAGGCCGCGCGCTGCACGGCCGCGAGGATCCTCGGATACGTTCCGCACCGGCAGATGTGCCCCGACATCTGCCGCACGATCTCGTCCTTGCCCGGGTTCGCGTTGGCGGCGAGGAGCGCGGCCGCGCCCATGACCATCCCCGGCGTGCAATAGCCGCACTGGAACGCCTCGACCTCCAGGAACGCCGCCTGCACCGGGTGGAGCTGCCCCGCCGGGGCGAGTCCCTCGATCGTCGTGATCTCCTTGTTCGCAGCCTCGGAGACGGGAAGCTGACAGGAGCGCGTGGCCTTCCCATTGACGAGGACCGTGCAGGCCCCGCACTGCCCCTCGCCGCAGCCGTACTTGGTCCCCGTCAGCTCGAGGCGGTTGCGCAGGACCGAGAGGAGCGTCTCGTCGGGTGGCGCTTCGACGCTCCGCGCTACCCCGTTGACCCGAACCACCACCTCGCTCATGGGCATCTTGAATCATCTCTCAAAATGGATGCCCGCGCGGTGGCCCGGGGCCAGAGCGAAATACAATCGCCGGACATTCATGACGCTGACCGCCGGCGACCGACTCGGTCCCTACGAAGTCCTCTCCCCGCTCGGCGCGGGGGGCATGGGCGAGGTCTGGCGAGCGCGCGACCCGCGGCTGGGTCGTGAAGTGGCGGTCAAGGTCCTCCCGGCGGCATTCACCGCCGACCCCGAGAGGCTGGCCAGGTTCCAGCGCGAGGCGCAGATGCTGGCGGCGCTCAACCACCCCGCCATCGCCGCGATCTACGGCGTGGAGGAAGCCGCGGGCGCGCAGAGGGCGCTGGTCCTGGAGCTGGTCGAAGGCGAGACGCTCGCCGAGCGGCTCGCGGCCGGCCCGCTCGATCCCGCCGAAGCGCTCGAGATCGCCCGGCAGATCGCCGAGGCGCTGGAGGCCGCGCACGAGAAGGGAATCGTCCACCGGGACTTGAAGCCCGCCAACGTCAAGGTGACGCCCGCGGGAAAGGTCAAGGTCCTGGATTTCGGCCTGGCCAAGGCGCTCGCCGGCGACGCCTCCTCCACGGACATCTCTCATTCCCCGACGATCACGGCCGTGGCGACGCGTGACGGAGTCGTCATCGGCACGGCGGCCTACATGTCTCCCGAGCAGGCCCGCGGCAAGCCGGTGGACAAGAGGACCGACATCTGGGCCTTCGGCGTCGTTGTCTACGAGTTGCTGACCGGCCGCCAGGCCTTCCACGGCGAGACCGTGTCCGACACGCTCGCCGCGATCCTGACCCGCGAGCCGGACTGGAGCGCTCTCCCCGCAACTCTGCCTCTCGGCGTTCGGAAGCTCCTCGCGCGCTGTCTCGAGCGGGACCGCAACCGCAGGCTGCACGACATCGGCGACGCGCGTGTCGAGACGGAAGAGGCGCTCGCCGAATTGCGCGGAGGCTCCGGAACGGGCCTCCCGGCGGTGGCGGCTCCGGCGGGGGAACATCGCCTGCCGGCCGCGCGCGCCGCGCTATTCGCCCTCCTCGGCGCCGGCCTTCTCGCGGGAGCCTTCCTCGCGGGCCGGACGAGCCGGCGGGAGGCTCCGCGAACAGCGGCTCCGACGACACGCTCGGTGATCCGCCTTCCCGAGGGAGCGCGTCTGGCCGGCTGGGCTTCTCCCGTCGTCGCCGTCTCGCGGGACGGGCGGAGCCTCGCCTTCGTCGCGACGAAAGAAGGCCTCCAGCAGGTCTACGTCCAGGGACTCGATACCGGGCAGACCAGGCTCGTCCCCGACAGCGAGACCGGGGAAGGACCGTTCTTCTCACCCGACGGACAGTGGGTGGCGTTCGCGACGGAGGTCTCGACCGGCCACATCGGCGCCGGCCAGTTGAAGAAGTTCTCTCTCTCGACGGGATTGACGCAGCCGATCTGCCCGATCCCCGACTACTTCGGAGGGACCTGGGAAGAGGACGGCACGATTGACTTCGTCGGAGAAGAGCAGAAGGGAGTCTGGAAGGTCCCGGCCGGAGGCGGCACCCCCGCGCTGGTCACCGCGACCGTCCGGATCGGAGGGAAGGACCGGAGTCCCGGCATCGTCTGGCCGCAGTCGCTGCCGGGCGGGAAGTCCCTGCTCGTCTTCGACGAGAACGCCTCGCGATGGGGCAACGCCCGCGTCCTGGATCTCGCCACGCGGGAGCTGACGGACATCGCGCCGTCGGCGCTCTCGCCCCGTTACCTGCCGACCGGCCACCTGCTCTATGTCGATACGACGGGGACCCTCTTCGCCGTGCCCTTTGATCCCGTCATCGGAAGGATCAGCGGATCTCCCGTCGCGGCCGTCAAAGACGTGGCGATCAGCGCGAATGAGTCCGGGGCATTCGCTGTCTCCGACTCCGGATCCCTCGTTTACGCGACGGGGTACATCCGCGGGAGCGCGCGCGAGCTCACTCGACTCGTCCGGGTCGATCGAGCGGGCGAGATCGCGCCCCTGCCGTTGGACGCGGATCTCTTCGGGAGGAGCATCCGGATCTCTCCCGATGGCCGCCGGCTGGCCGTCACGAGCTGGGACTTCAACCTCTGGATCTACGACCTCGAACGCCATTCGCGGATCCGTCTTCCCAACACGCACGTCAGCGCTTACGACGGCCCCGTCTGGACCACGGACGGCGGCCGCGTCGCGTTCGGCGGCGCGAAGGTCGGAGAACCCGGCTGGAAGATCTACCTGCAGAAGGCCGACGGCACGGAGGAACCGGAGGCCGTCGTAGCCGGGAACGTCGCCGAGAAGTACCCGTTCTCATTCGCCCCGGGCGGCGAACTCCTCTACGAGATCCTGGGCGACGGGATCTGGGTCCTGGGATCCGGAGGCCGAGACGCCCCGCGGCGCCTCCTGGCCGGAGCGGGACACCCCATGGTCTCTCCCGACGGCAGGTGGCTCGCGTATTCGTCGATTGAGTCCGGGGTCCTCGAGGTCTACGTCCAGAAGTATCCGGAGCTCGGCCACAAGCAGCACGTCTCGGCGGGGGGCGGCGGCTTTCCGAGATGGTCTCGCGACGGGCTCGAGATCCTCTACCACAAAGGCCCCCGTTTCTACGCGGTCCGGTTCGAGAACGGAGCAGAGCCGAAGATCGGCGAGCCGCGGCTGCTCTTCGAGAAGGCCGGAATCGCGGGCTACGACGTCGCTCCCGATGGAAAGGGCTTTTACGCGGTCTTCCAGCCTCCCGACAGCGGCGTCGTGCGTGAGCTCCATCTGGTCACGAACTGGTTCGAGGAATTGAACCGCCTCGCGCCTGCCGGGAAGAGATAGTGGAAAGCGCGGCGGCGGCGCGGCTTCCGCAGGGGGTATCGGTCGTCGTGCCCGTGCACGGCGCGGGTGATTCCTTGGAAGAGCTCGCCGGAAAGGTCGCATCGGTCCTCTCGACCGCGGGCCGGAGCGGGGAGGTCATCCTGGTGGACGACGGGAGCCCGCAGGGCGCCTGGAAGCGCATCGAAGAACTGGCGAGCCGCGACCGGCGCGTCCGGGGAATCACACTGGCGCGCAACTACGGCCAGCACAACGCGCTTCTGTGCGGGCTTCGAGCGGCGGCCTACGACACGACCGTCACGATGGACGACGACCTCCAGCACCCCCCCGAAGAGATCCCGCGCCTGCTCGAGCGGCTCGACGAGGGGTGGGACCTGGTTTATGGAACGCCGGCGGCCACGAAGCAGCCCTTCTGGCGCCGGGTCGCGTCCGGGCTGATCCGCGCCGCGCTCGCGCGCTCGATCGGAAGGGAGAGGGCGAAGACGGTCAGCGCCTTCCGGGCCCTGCGGACCCGAAACCGCGACGCGTTCGCGGATTTCCGCGGGCCCTTCGTCTCTCTCGACGTTCTGCTGAGCTGGACGACCGACCGGGCGACGCACGTCGAGGTGCGCCACGACCCGCGCAAGTCCGGCACCTCGAGCTACAGCTTCTGGAAGCTCGTCGGCCACGCCGCGGACATGATGACCGGCTTCTCGACCTGGCCGCTGCGGCTGGCGAGCGTCGTGGGGTTCGGCTTCACGCTCTTCGGCTTCGCGGTCCTCGTCTACGTCATCGGCCGCTTCATCGCCGCGGGAGGAAGCGTCCCGGGCTTTCCCTTCCTCGCGTCGATCATCGCGATCTTCTCGGGCGCGCAGCTCTTTGCCCTGGGCATCATCGGGGAGTACCTGGCGCGTGTGCACTTCCGCTCCATGGAGCGTCCGGTGTACGTCGTCCGCGCGACGACGCCGGAGGGACCGCGCGGGGCCGGGTCTTGACGGAGAACCGGATCGAGATCGTCCCGAGCGAGCAGGCGGGAGAGCTCAAGCCGGACCTGCTGCGGCTGGTGCCGGGCCCGCTGCGCTCCTGCGGGCAGGCCGTGACCGCGCACACGCGCGCGGAGTACTGGCTCGACGAGATCCGGGCCGACCTGGAAGCTCCGAGCTCGGAGCTCCTCCTCGCTCGTCCCCGCGGGCGCACCGCGGGCCTGGCGGTCCTGGCGGACCTGGGGTGGGAATCCCGGGTGCTCGGCCGCAGGATGAAGGGAATCCGGCACCTGGCCGCCGCCGGCGACCCTTCCGAGAGGGCGCCGGTCCTCGACCGCCTCGTCCACGAAGCCGTCCGGCTCGCCGAAGAGAAGGGCGTCGAGTGCCTCGTCCACCGCTGTCCCGCCGACGATGCGCCGGCGATCCACGCCCTGGAGCGGCGCGGGTTTCTCCTGATGGACACGCTCATGGATTACGTCGTCAACCTGGAAATCGCCGGCAAGTCGCTCACGGTTCCCCTCCCGCCTCCGGGAGTCCGGATCCGGCTGGCGGAGGCGAAGGACGTGGATGCCCTGGTGGAAGTCTCGCGCCGCGCCTTCGCCGGCCACTTCGGCCGCTTCCACGCCGACGAACGGATTCTCCGCGAAGACGCCGTCCGGGTGTACGAAGAGTGGATTCGATCCTGCGCCGGGGGATGGGCCGACTGGGTGCTCGTGGCGGACGCCGCAGGGACGGTCGCCGGCTACACCGCCTGGAAGAAGACGTCGGCGCTCGAGAGGCGCCACGGGATCGAGCTCGCGCACTTCAGCATCGGCGCGGTCGCTCCCGAGCACGCCGCGACCGGGCTCTTCAGCGCGATGACCGGAGAAGGGATGCGCCTCATGATGGAGCACGCCCGGCGCATCGAGGGTCCGATGCACGTCTCCCAGGTCCCCGTTCAGCGCGCCTTCGCCGCCCTGGGCTGGCGCGTGGCCGGGTCCCGCCACGGCTTCCACCGCTGGTCGAAATCGGCATGATGCCGCAGGCGCGTTGGGCGATCCCCTTCAACCGGCCGTCGCTCGTGGGGCGGGAAGAGGAGTACATGCGCCGCGCCGTCGCTTCCGGGCACCTCTCCGGCGACGGCGAGTTCACGCGCGCCTGCCACGATTACCTGGAGAAGAGCCTCGGGGTCCCGAAGGCCCTCCTGACCACCTCCTGCACGCACGCGCTGGAGATGGCCGCGATCCTCCTGCGGGTCGGGCCGGGAGACGAAGTGATCCTCCCCTCCTTCACCTTCGTCTCGACCGCCAACGCCTTCGTCCTGCGGGGCGCTCGCCCGGTGTTCGCCGACATCCGGCCCGATACGCTGAACCTCGACGAGGCGGGGCTCGATTCGCTCGTCACCCCGCGCACGAAGGCAATCGTCGTCGTCCACTACGCCGGGGTCGCCTGCGAGATGGACTCGATCCTGGAGAGCGCGAGACGGGCCGGCGCCGCCCTCGTCGAGGACAACGCCCACGGCCTCTTCGGGCGCTACCGGGGAAAGTTTCTCGGAACCCTCGGCGCGCTCGCCACGCAGAGCTTCCACGAAACCAAGAACTTCACCTGCGGCGAGGGGGGCGCGCTCCTCGTCAATGATCCCGCCTTCATCGAGCGCGCCGAGGTCATCCGGGAGAAAGGAACGTACCGAACCCGGTTCTTCCGCGGCGAGGTCGACAAGTACACCTGGCGCGACATCGGGTCGAGCTATCTGCCCTCCGAGCTCCTCGCGGCGTTCCTGCTCGCGCAGCTCGAGCAGCGCGAGCGCATCCAGGCGCGGCGCGGGAGGATCTGGGACCGTTACTCGCGGGAGCTGCGAGATTGGGCGCAGCGGGTCGGAGCCCGCCTTCCGACCGTGCCGCCGGAGTCCGAGCACCCGTCCCACCTCTTCTTCCTGATCCTTCCGTCGACGGGGACCCGAACCGCGTTGATCGCGCATCTGAAGGCGCGCGGCATCCTCGCGGTCTTCCACTACCTGCCGCTCCACCTCTCCGAGATGGGCAGGAGCCTCGGCGGCGTCGAAGGAAGCTGCCCGGTCACCGAGGACATCAGCGCGCGCCTCCTGCGGCTCCCCTTCTTCAACGACATGAGCGAAGACGAGCAGTCCCGCGTCATCGAGGCCATCCGTGACTTTCCCGGATGAGGCCCCGGGCTTCCTCTACGAGGTCAAGGCCGGCCATTTCTGGTTCACGCACCGCCGCCGGGCGATCCGCGACGCCGCGCGCTCCTGCTTAAACGGCCGCCCCGGCGCGCGGCTTCTGGACCTGGGATGCGGAGACGGCGAGGTCTTGGTCGAGCTTTCGAGCGTCTCCCCCGCGATCGGCCTCGACCCCCGGATCAACGACCTCTCGCTGGCGCGCCGCCGCGGGGCCGGGAGGCTCGTCAACGCCGATGGCGCCCGTCCCCCGTTCGCGCGGAGCTTCGACCTCGTCGGCCTCTTCGACGTCGTCGAGCACGTCGAAGACGACACCGGCCTTCTTCGCCGCGCCTGCGAGCTCGTCCTCCCCGGCGGCTGCGTCCTGCTGACCGTCCCGGCCGACCCGAAGCTCTGGGGCAAGTACGACCGATACGCCGGCCACTACCGGCGCTATTCCAGGCGCGCCCTCGAGGATCTCCTGCGCCGGGCCGGCCTCGAGCCGATCCGGATCCTCCCCCTCTTCCGAATCCTCTGGCCGCTCGCCCGAGTCCAGTCCCTCCTCCAGAAGACGCGGGACGTTGCCGACCCGGCCCGCGAATACAGTGTCGGCGGGCTGGCGAATCTCCTCCTCAGCTCGGCTCTGAAGCTCGAACGAGCCTTGATGCGGGAATCGGTGCACATTGGCGGAACTTCCTGGCTTGCCGTAGCCCGATTCCCGGCGACCCGCCTCGGGTCGTAGGGGAAGGGCTTGCCCCTCCCGCCACCAGGGGCGTCAAGCGGTCATCTCCCTTCTCCGCGCGATCACTCCCAGCGCCACCGCCAGGAAGACCCCGACGGCGAACAACCCTGCTGCCGGCCGCCAGAGCGGCGGCTCGTAACGGAGCCGCACCTCGTGCTCCCCCGCTCCCAGCCGGAATCCCACGAACGCGTGGTTCACCCGAAACGTCTCGAGCCGCCCCCCCGCCGTCTCCGCTCGCCACCCCGGCCACGCGGGAATCGACGTCGCCACGACGACCGGCGAGATGACCTTCGCGTGGACGGCGAGATCCGCGCCCGCGGATCGCGAGGAGATCTCCGCCCGCCCGTTCGGCCCGCCGGCTCCGTTCTCCAACCACCCGCGCGCTCCGAAATCCGACTCGCGGCCCATCTCCTCGAGCCGCGTCCTGCCGTCCGGCACGATCCGGATCTCCCGCGGGACGAACACCCGCTCGAGCGCCCGGGGATTCTCGAAGAGCGCCGCTTCCGCGTCCCGCTCCCGCACCGACCACCCTACGGGAACCGGATCCGCCGGCGCCCCCACGGCGAACCGCGCGTTCACCAGCGACAGGTAGGGCCGACCCAGGTCCTCGACCTGCTGGTGCGACGCGTTTCGCGGTTTGCACCACATCGGAAACATCTCCCCGAGCTCGGCGAGAGTGAAGGGCTCGTATCCCCGGGCGTCTTCCAGGCCGTAGAGCGTCGCGGCGTTGGGCCGAAAGACATCGCCCCGGGCGACCAGGCGAAACGGCGAACCGCCCCGCGGCAGCCAGGAGAGAAAGCGAAGCGGCGCGGCCGTCGCCCCGGGAGGCGTCGTCGGATAGACGCCTCCCATCTCGGCGCGCCGCTGAGCGACCAGCAGGACGAGAGCCGCGGCCGCGAGGAGCCGCCCGTTCCTTCGGAAGAGAAGCGCCGCCGCGAGGAGCGCCGCGAGCGGCGCCAGCTCGGCCGCGAGCTCCCGGCGGAGGAAGGCATCCGGTAGCTGCCGGTCTCGAAGCACGGGACCCGCCAGCAGGAACGCGGCGATCAGCAGCGCCAGCGCTCCCGCCGCGGCGGCCGCCGCCGGCCCGGCGCTCCCCCGCTCGATCTCCTCCGCGCCGAACGCCGCCAGCGCGGACAGGCCGAACGCCGCGAAGGACACCATCAGCCAGTTGAGCGCCACGCGGAAGCCGGGAAGCATCGTCGTCACATCGAGCAGGACCGGCGCGCTCGCTCCGTATCCGAGCCCGGCAATGAAGAACCCCAGGAAGAGGTATCGTCCGCGCCGCTTCCCGCCGAGCCCGAGCGCGGCGAGCGGGAAGAGGACCGCGCCGGAATAAGCGAAGGGCATCCCGGAGGCGTCCTGGCGCTGATCCTGGACCGGGCTGCGCCCGTAGATCCCGTGCGCGAACGGGAGGACGGCCGGGAGCAGGCGCCTGGCGGACTCCTGCGCGGGAACCGATTGCGTGGACTTCCCTCCCGCGGCCGCGAAGGCGCTCCGCTCGTGAAAGACGGCGGTCTTCGGGAGCGCGTCGAGAAGCGGCAGCAGGATCGGCGCTCCGATCAGGATCGCGAGGAGGCCGGCCAGAAGGGCGCCGCCGACGGGCCGCGCGACCCGCCTCGGGCGGCCGCCGAGAATCTCCCAAAGGAAATAGGCCGCGCCTCCGGTGAGGCCGTGGAAGAACGTCTCGGGATGCCCGCCCGCCAGACCGAGCAGGAGCGCCGCCACGAGGAGCCCGACGGATGCCGCGCCGGGGAGACGCGCCACGCGGCGAAGCCCGAGCAGGAGCAGCGGGAACGGCGCCACGGCCGGCCCGATCGCATAGCCGTCCCAGAAGAGCAGGTACGTCGAGAAGCCCCAGCCGGCCGCGCCGAGCAAGGCCGGGACCTCCGACAGCTCGTGGTCCCGGAGGAACAGGAAGGCCGAGAGGAGCGCCAGGAAGATCGTCATCGCGCAGGTGAAGGTGAACGAAAGCTCCAGCGGCAGCCAGATCCCGAGAAACGTTCCCGGGTGTAGAAGCGAGTCGCCCGCGCCCGGAAACATCGGCGCTCCGAGCAGGTCGAACCGGTTCCAGAACGGAAACCGGCCGTTGGCGAGCGCCTCGTGCACGGCGCTTCTCCACGGCAGGTTCGCGAACGCGATGTCCGACAGGATGGGATTGCGGATCGGTCCGACGACGCGGGCCTCGGGCGTGTTCTTCCAGGGATCGCCCCCGTAATAGAGGTCCGCCGGGCCGTAGAGGCCGCCCGTGAGAAACGCCTTCCCGGCGAAGAGAAGAGGAAGGAGAGCCAGGCCGAGGCCGGCGCGAGGCGAGACGCGGCCGGCGAACCGGTTCGCCAGGAAAAGGAAGAGGGCCGCCGCGCCGGCGTAGGTCGCCCAGAGCAGGACCGTCTCGAATCTCAGCGGTGGGCCTCCGCAGCTAGCGTAGCAGGCCGGAAGTCTCGGGGACCGCGACGGGCTGGCCGGGCTGACCGGGCTGGCCGCCGGAGGAGCGCGAGGACTCCCGGCGCCGCGCGAGACGGCGCGCGAAGGCAAAGCCGGCGAGGGCCAGCGCCGCCGCCGCGGCCGCGATCGCGCTCCAGAAGGACACGCGCCGGCCCAGCGCCGATGCCGGATCGTGAAAGGACAGATCAAACCGCGTTCCCGGCGCGGCGTCGCGCGCGAGGACCGCCCGAAGATTGCCCTGCCGGTCCCTCGTCGCGAGCCCGCCCGTGAATCCCCAGCGCGGGTGGGAGTTCTGGTTGAAGAGAATCCCGGTCCCGTTGGGCGCTCCGGACGGAAACGCCACGCGGATCCGGCTCCACCCATCCCAGCTCGCTTCGACCGGGACGGCTTCTCCGGTGGGCGTCGCCGCCGCGACGACGAGGTCCGACCCTTCGCGGATGATCCCCTGGACGTACTCGTGCGCGTCGTAGGCCTCGAGCAGCCCGGTGTCGGGAGAAAGCTCGGCGGCCTGGGAGAGGACGGGCCCATGGACATTGCGGATGCTTCGGACGACTTGCGGCACCGGCTTCGTCTCGACGACGATGCGTCCCTTCTCGGTGACGAACGGTGGAACGATGGAAGCGGCCTGGAATCCGAGGATTGTGAGGAAGACGCCCGCCCAGAGCAAGCGGCGCGGACGGGCGGGCGTGGTCTCTTCCTGCACGGCGTCGAGCGCGGCCGCGCACGCCAGCGCAAGCGGGAGAGCGAGATATCCCCAGAAACGGCTCGGGATTCCGATCGCCGCGAATCCCGGCAGCCGGTGGAGGAGATCGAACGGGCCGGGAGGCAGCCAGGAAGCCAGCGCCCGCCAGGAGCCGAGCCCGAGGACGAACATCGCCGCAGACACGAGGATGAGGCGCCGGCGGTCCTCGTCCGGAAACGCCCGCGCGATCGAGACGCGGTACTTCACCAGCAGAAAGGCGAGCACCGGCCCGACGTAGACGGACATCTCGTGGCCGTTGGCCGGCGCCGGGATCAGCTTTCCCCGGACGGGCAGAAGGAAGAACCACGCGAAGACGAGAGGGTTGATGAAGACCGGCGGCCGCAGCCGCGGAAAGACGACCGCGTTGGCGGCGAGCGGGAAGAAGTACACGGCGTCGAGCGCCGCGGCGAAGAGAACCGACGCGCCGAAGAAGGCGAGCGGGCGAAGCGACCGGCGCTGCCACGACAGGACCGAGCAGTCCAGGCCGACCCAGGCCAGGAGGAGCAGGATCGCGATGGGAGCTCCGTCCGTCGAGAGCGCGAAGAAGGCCCCGCCCGCCAGCGCGAACGCGAAGAGCCGCCGGTTGGCGGCGCCCGCCGTCTCCCCGGCCCCGCGGAGGCAGCGGCGGGACGCCCAGAGCCACAGAGGCAGCCCGAGCGTCCCGAGAAACACGACGTGCCCGTGCGAAAAGCGCGAAAGGATGAAGCCGTTTCCGGCGAAGAGCGAAGCGGCCAGCGCCGCGGCGCGGCGGGAGAGCCCGAGGTCCCTCGCGAGGAGCCACGCTCCCAACGCCCCCGCGGCCAGGAAGAGGAGCGCGGCGATCTTGATCGCGGCGGCCGGGTGGATCACGCGCGCGAGGATCATCGAGAGCGAGTAGACCGGGACCTGTGGGTCCCCGGCCAGCGACATGCCGCCGCGCATCAGCGGGTTCCACTGCCGCGCGACTCCCGAGAGATCGGCGTTCCACAGGGAGAGCTCGTGAAAGGAGAGGATCTGGTCCCAGTCGGAGTCTCCCGTGCGCAGGAGAAACGCCCCGAACACGGCCAGGTAGAGGACGGGGATCGCCGCGGCCAGGGCGAGGGACGAGCTCCATCGAACCCTCCTCGCGGGACTCACGGCGGGGCTTCGAAGCACGGGTGCTGCCACGATCGGAAATAATCTACCGGAGGAGGCATTCCATGAAGGTCTTTCGTTTCGCCCTCGCCGCCGTCCTGACGTTGCTCGCCTTCTTCGCTCCCGCCCAGACGACGCGGCGCCGCGAGGTCACCCGGGAGGCTCCGCCGCCGGCCGACGCCGTTTCGGTGGATTCGATCGTCGCCGCGCTGTACGCCTCCGTCAGCTACCCGGCGGGCGGCTCGCCGGATTTCGAGAGGATGCGCGGGATCTTCCTCTACGTCGGCATGCTCGTGCCGCCGGTCAAACCGGGCCAGGAGATCATGGGCACGGACATCGACGGCTTCTCCAGCCGTTTCCAGCGGGGCGCCGCGGCCCGGAAAGAGAAGGCCGAAGGGCCCACCGGGTTCTTCGAGAAGGAGATCGCGCGGCGCGCCGACTGTTTCGGCAACGTCTGCCAGATCTTCTCCACCTACGAGTCGCGCCACACCGCCTCCGACGACAAGCCCTTCGAGCGCGGGATCAACTCGATCCAGCTCGTCCGCGACGGAAAGCGCTGGTGGATCGCGTCGGTCGCCTGGGACGCCGAGAAGCCGGACCTGCCGATCCCGCCGCCTTACCAGCCGGCCGCGAAATAGCGCGCCCGGTCAGCGCCGGATCTCGGCGACCGCCACCTTGTTGACCCCGCTGCAGGCCAGGTACAGGCGCCCGTCCGGCGTCGCGACCATGTTCCGCACGACGCCGCCTCCGGAAGGGATCGGCCAGTTCTGGAACGTCCTCGCCTTCGGGTCGAAGGCAACCAGCGTGTTCGGCCTTACCCCGGCCTCGCTGTACCAGACGGTGCCGTCGCTCGTGGAGGCAATGCCGTAGGGCTGCGATTTCGCTCCTCCCGGAGATCCCCACTCATCCACCTTGCCGGTCTTCGGATCGAGCCTCCCGACGTAGCCGCGCGCGAAATCGCTGTAGTAGAGGAGGCCGTCGGGGTTGTTGGCGATACGGCGCGGACGCGCTCCCTCGGGAAGGGGGTACTCCCGGATGTCGAGCGTCCCGGGGTCGATCCGGCCGATCTTGTTCGCACCGAACTCGCAGAAGTACGCCGCGCCGTCCGGCCCGACGAGGATGCCGTAAGGCAGAGCTCGCGCCGTCGGGACTTCCTTGACGCGGACCTGGCCGCTCTTCGGATCGAGCCTGCCGACGAAGTTCGCCTGCTGCGCGGTAAAGAAGATCATCCCGTCCCGGTCGAAGGCGAGACTGTGCGGATCCTTCACCCGGGCATCCGGCATCGGGTACTCGACGATGTCCCCGGACTTCGGGTCGAGCTTGCCGATGTAGCTCTTGAAGTTCGCCGTAAACCAGATGTTGCCCGCGTTGTCCGCCGCGAGCCCGTGCGGGCCGGAATCCGGCGTCTTGACGGGGTATTCGCGGATGGCGCCGCTCTTGGGATCGAGCCGCCCCAGCTTGTTGGCGAGCTGGCCCGTGTACCAGAGCGATCCGTCCGGCGCGGCCTCGGGGTCATGCGGCCGCGAATCGGGAGTGGGCACGTCCCACTCCCGTATCGCGACCTGGACGTTCGACGCCGCCGCCAGAATCGCGGCGGCGGCCGGAAGGGCGAGGAGGAACCCCGGCTTCCTCACGAGGCCGATGCGTGCGCGGGAACTCCGACGCGCACTTCTGGACATACCGCCTCCTCCTGGCCCGTGCGACGCAAGAAACATGCCCTGGCACTGCTCGGCCGCGCCCATTCACTCGTCCGCGAGCCAGTCCAGGACGAGCTTTTCGGCCCAGTAGCGCGCCTTCCCGGAGGAGACGAAGCCGACGTGTCCGCCGCGTGACGTGATCACGAAGCGCACCGCCGGTGAGGCCGCGGCGCTGGCTCTTTCGAGCACCTCGGCGGGAAGAAACGGATCGTCCGCCGCCGACAGGCACAGGGTCGGCGTCCGGATCGAGCCCAGGTACCGGATCGAGCTCGATCGCTCGTAGTAATCCTCCGCCGAAGCGAACCCGTGAAGCGGCGCCGTGGCCGCGTCGTCGAACTCGCGGAAGGTCCTCGCGCGCCGCGACCGCTCGATGTCGATCCGCGCCGCGGCTTCCGGATGGTTTCGCGCCGCGGCGAGCGCCTTCTCGCGCAGGCTCGAGAGGAGGCTGCGAACGTAGAGGGGCCCCAGGCGCCGCTCCAGGTGACGGGACCCCGCCGAGAGATCGTACGGCGTCGAGATGGCGGCCGCGCGGGCGAGGATTCGCTGGTCCCGGTTCTCCCCGAGCCACTTCAACAGGACGTTGCCGCCGAGAGAAACCCCCGCAGCGGCCAGGCGAGCGCCCGGCTCGCGCGCCGCGATCGTCCGGGCGGCGAAATCGAAGTCGGAGGTCTCCCCGGAGTGGTAGAGCCGCGGCCGCCGGTTCGGCAGCCTCAGCGAGAGCTGTCCCGGGTCAACCGCGCACGACCGGAAGTTGATCGCCGTTCCTCTCCAGCCGCGCCTCTGCGCCTGCGCAAGCAATCCCTGCGCGTAAACGGAGTAGGAGCTTCCCTCGAGGCCGTGAAGGAGGAGGAGCCGCGGGCTCCCCGCCGTGCCGTCCAGGTGATCCAGCACGAGCTCGTCACCGTCGGGCGTCTCCAGGACCTCGCGGCGGAAGCGGACCTGCCGGCGCGACCTCGCCAGCCGTCCCCACGCAGTCTGGAGGTGCGGACCCGGCAGCCACCACGCCGGGCGGAACTCGGGATCCACGCTCAGATCTTTTCGAGGAGGCAGATCCCCGACCAGGGCCGGTTGCCCTGGGCCCCGGAGGATTCGGGAAGCTTCGCGACGAGCCGCAGGAAGAAAGGAAGCCTCTTCGCTCGCGCCGCGGCCTTCAGCGGCGATTCGACGGAGACGGGCTTCCAGCCGTGCTTCATGAAGAACGCGGGCCCCTCCGGCGGACCGAACTTCAGCGGCGCGCGGGCCTCTTCCAGCGCCTCTCCGACTTCGCGCTGCAGCATCCGCAGGAGTCCCGGCGAGACGACCTCGAGCACCCAGTGCCGGAAACCGCGCGCCGCGGCGAGGTCCCTCGCGAGCGCACCGACCTCGTCTGCCGTCAGGTAGATGAGAAGCCCCTCGGTGATGACGAGCGCGTTGCTCGAGCGCTCGCCCAGGCTCGCGAACAGCTGTCGGCGCGCGGCCACGTCGGCGAGATCGAGGCGCACCCGCTCGAGACGGCACGCCGGCTCGTCACCCGCGAGGATCCGCTCCTTGTAGTCCACGAGGTCGGGCAGGTCCACCTCGACCCACTGCAACGCCGGGGGCAGCGCCATCCGGTACGGCCGCGCGTCGAGCCCGGCCGCGAGGTTGACGACCATGTCGGCTCCGGCGGCGATGCGGCCCGCGATGACCCGGTCGTAGAGGACCGTTCGCATGACCCACGCCCACTCGTGCTCCCCATGGGCGCGCATCTGCTCGGCGATCCGTTCCCCGCGCTCCCCCGCCAGGCGCTCGGCGAAGGGATCGCGGAAGAGGGCGTCGCCCCGGCGGTTCTCCCGGGCGCGGTACATCGCCGCCCAGATCGCCGTATCCGAGATGTTGCGGATCCTGTCCTCGGCGGAAGACATGACAGCGCCCCCTCCCGGGCCAAAGATAACGGATCGAGCAAAGCCGCGGCCCTTTCGGCGAAGTTGTGGTATGGAATGCGCGGCAAACTCCATGCGCAGGACGCTGGCCTCAGGGCCAATTTTCGCGGCCTTGCTTTACTCCGCGGCGGTTTCCGCGCAGGATGGCGCCGGCAACTCCGCCCCTCGCACGCGAGTCCGGATCTCCGGCACGGGCAACGACATCGTCCTCGAGAGGGAACCGCGGCCGGAGCGCAAGCCTTCAAGGGCTTCCGAGTGGACGATGTCGCCCCTGGATTCCGCCGCGGAGCTGAAGGCTTCCGGCGCGAGCGACGAGGCCGTCCTCTCGCACCTGCGCGCGCACGCCGACGAGATCCCGCCGGTGATCGCTTCGGAGGACGTTCGCAAGCTCCGCAAGGCGGGAGCCGGGCCCGTCGTGATCGCGTGGCTTTCGAGGACCGCGGCCCTGGACATCGGTGAAACCGGTGAAGGGCACGAGTCGCCGGAATATCCCACCGCTCCCCCGCCGCAGGACATGACGGGCGGCTACTACTACGACGGCGGCTATGCGTCCTACGGCGGGTACGGAGCTCCCTACGGGTATCCGGCCGGCCGGGGCTCTTTCGGCTCCCGCTTTGGCCGGCATGGAAGGCCGGCGGTTCCGATTCACCATGGCAGCTCCGGGCGCTGGCCCGCACACGGGAATCGGGCGATCGGCGCCTCCGGCCATGTCCACCGGATCCTTCGATGAACTTCAACCGGCTGTGTCCTCGCGCGCGGACGCCGCGCTGCTGCAGCGCGGTTGTAAAATTCTGCGGGCGTTGAAATCGCCGTGTTTCCGGGGGTGTTGAAATGAACATGAAGCGACTGGCAGCCTTCTCCGCGATCCTGATGCTGGCGCTGTGCGCGTCCGTGGCGAGCGCGCAGACCTCGCGCCCTCAGTACACGACTCAGTCCGGAAATCCGATCTTGAACGAGGTCGTGCGGATGTCGAGCGCCGGGATGCGCGCCGAAACGATCATCGCGTACGTCCGGGCGCGGCAGAGCCGGCTCGACCCGCTGACCGCCGACGACCTGATCGAGCTGCGCCGCGCCGGCGTGGACGAGACCGTGATCCAGTACCTCGCCAGCGTCGGCACCTTCGACGATCGAGGCGGGCCGCAGATGCGCTACGACTCCGGAGAAGGCGGCGAAGGCGAGACCGTCGCCGTCGAAGGCACGCCGCAAGGCGGCGGCGGCTGGGGCTGGGGCGTCGGCTGGGGGTGGGGCTGGCCCTACTGGGGATGGGGCTGGGGCTATCCCTACGGAGCCGTCTACTGGGGCCACGCCGGCCACTGGGGCCACGGCGGCCATGGCGGCCACTGGGGCGGCGGCGGCGGCGGCCATGGAGGCGTGGGCCACGGCGGCGGACACGGCGGCGGCGGCCACCGCTGATCGCTACCGCTAACCGGTCGCTCTCGCCCTGAGCACCCGAGCGCGGGAGCGCGTGGCTTCCGTTTCGTTCCCCGAGCGTTCCCAGGCCTTCGCGAGAGCTTCGAGCGCTCCCTCCAGGCGGTGGTCGGAAGACTCCTCGAAGACTCGCGCGCTCTCCTCCAGGGCGGCGATCCCGTCCGCGAACCTGCCGGCGTCGGCCAGGCACGCGCCGAGCGCGGCCGAAGCTTCGGCGTAGCGGTAATCGCCGGCGCCGTAAACCTCGCGGCGGATCCGGCGCGCCTCCTCGAGAAACGGCAGCGCCTCCTCCGGCGACCCCCTCGCGCAGAGGTAGCTGCCGTAGGGCATCAGCGTGCCGGCCAGCCGCGGGTTCGGCGGCGAGCCCGGCAGTTTCTTCTTCAGGATCGCCAGCGCTTCGACGTAAAGAGCCTCGGCCTGGGGATCGCCGCGCTGTGCGGACGCCGACGCGATGCCCGTCAGGGCGGTCGCCACGAGGGGGTGATCGCCGAGAGCCCTCCGCTGGATCGAGAGCGCCTCGCAGTAGAGCCCCTCGGCATCGGCCGGATCGCCCGCGTCGAGCCGGATCCGACCCAGCACGATCAGGCTGAGCGCGACGTCGCTGTGGTCCGGGCCGAGGATCCGGCGCTTGATGGCGAGCGCGCGGCGCACCAGCCCTTCCGCCTCGGCGAGCTTTCCCCGGACGGACAGGTCGCGGGCGAGGTTGTGGAGCGACAGCGCGAAGCTCGGGTGCTCTTCGCCGAGCAGGAGGCGCTTCAAGTCGATTGCCCGCCGGTAGAGCCGCTCCGCCCGCGCCGTCTCGCCACCGTTCTCCAGGGCGAAGGCCAGGTCGTTGTGGGCGACCGCTACGTGGAGATGCTCGGCGCCGTGGAGGCGCTCTTCCGCCGCGAGGACCCGCTCGAGCATCCGCGCGGCCTCCGCGTGAAGTCCGCGGTCGTTCAGCGTCAGGCCGAGGTTGCCCATCGCGTACACGGTCTCTTCATCGGCGGGCCCCGACCGCGCGAGCCGGAACTTCAGCGACTCGCGGAATAGCGCCTCGGCTTCCGGCAGCCTCAGCTGGCGCCGGCGCAGCTCCCCCAGTTGCGTCAAAGCCGTCGGGAGCCGGGGAGGATCCCCGTCGGAGCCTCGAAGCCTCCGGACCGCTTCTTCCAGCAAGGCCTCGGACTCGGAGTACCGGCCGAGCTCCCGGTGGATGGTCCCGAGGACCCCGAGCGTCTCGACGTAAACCTCCGGCTCCGTCTCGAGCGCTTTGAGGCGCGAGCGCCCCTTCTCCAGGAGCTCCGCGGCGGTGACCTCGCGCCCTTTCGTGTCTCCAGGCCGGCTGCCTTCGAACAGGGAAAGGAGGAATCGCTTGACCTCATCGGCCTTCCTGGCCTCCGCGCGCGCGCGGTCCCGTTCGCGGGCGATCCGCCCGGCGTGGGCCGTCAGCGTCACGGCATAGACGGCGACGAAGAGCGAGGCGGCCGCGGCGAGCGAGGCGGCGAGGCGGTGCCGGCGGACGAACTGGCGCGCCCGGTGGGAGAGCGGCGACCGCCGGGCGGAGACCGGCTCGTGGTCGAGCCAGCGCCGCAGATCCTCGGCGAGCTGATCGGCGGAGTGATAGCGCAGGTCCGGCTCCTGCGCGATCGCCTTCCCCACGATCGCGTCGAGGTCCCCGGAGAGCTGGCGCTTCAGCTTTTCCGGCGTGGTGCTTCGCGCGAGCGCCGCCTCTTCGGCGCAAGCGCCTCCCGGCTCCGCGCGGCCAGCGGCGAGGCTCGGGCGCGCCGGCTCGGCGGCCGCGAGCGCGCGCTCGATCTCCGCCAGCGAGGTCCCGGCGATCCGCCTGGCCCGCCGGCCCGTGAGGAGCTCGTAGAGCAGCAGGCCGAGCTGGTAGACGTCCGACGAGATCGTGACCGGCTCGCCGCGGACCTGCTCGGGGCTCGCGTACTCGGGTGTGAGGAGGCGCATGACCGTGCGCGTCGCCGGCGCGGAGTCCCAGGCCTCCGCGTCGAGGATCTTCGCGATGCCGAAATCGAGGAGCTTTGCCTCTCCCGACTGCGTCACGAGGATGTTGGAAGGCTTGATGTCGCGGTGCACGACCAGGCGCCGGTGGGCGGCGGCGGCGGCGCGCGCGACGCCGATGACCATCTCCACCCGCTCGCGCACGGAAAGCCGGCGCGAGTCGGCCCAGCGGTGGATCGGCTCGCCGTCCACGTGCTCCATCGCCAGCCACGGCCGCCCGTCCGGCGAGATTCCTCCGTCGAGAAGCCGCGCGATGCCCGGGTGCTGGAGCGAAGCAAGGATCTGCCGCTCCCGCGCGAACCGCGCGACGACCTCCTCGGTGTCCACGCCGCGCTTGACGAGCTTGACCGCGGCCCGCTGGAAGAACTGGCCGTCCGCGCGCTCGGCGAGATAGACGACGGCCATGCCTCCGCGCCCGATCTCCCGGACGAGACGCCATGGACCGAGCCTCGTCCCGGCCTCCTCGAAATCCGGGTCGTGCTCCTCGAGCCACTTCGCCGCGAGGGGCGCGATCAGGACGCCGCCCGGCGGCAAGAGCTCCGATTCCGACTCCGCCGCCGCGAGGAGGCGCTCGACCCTGGCTCGGAGGGCCATGTCTTGCCGGCAGAGGCGATCGAGATACGGGCCTCGCTCCTGCGCCGGAAGGTCCAGCGCGCCGGCGAGGATCCGGTCGGCCTCGGTCCGGGGATCGGGGGCGCCGCTCACACCTGGGCGCGGGGCGGAGCGCCGGGCGCAGGAGGCGGCGGCCCCATCTCCTCGCGAAGCCATGCCTTCGCGCGCATCCAGTCGCGCTGGACCGTCCGGGTCGAGACGCCGAGCGCGTCGGCGGTTTCCTCCTCGGAGAGCCCGGCGAAGAACCGGCACTCGACGACGCGCGGAAGCCGGGGATCGAGGCGCGCAAGCGACTCGAGCGCCTCCTCGAGCGAGAGGAGCCAGTCCGCGTCGGCGGAAATGCCCCCGTGGCGCTCTTCTTCGAGCGTGATCGCGGTGACGCCTCCGCCCCGCTTGCCGGCGAAGCGGCGGCGGGCTTCGTCCACGAGGATCTGGCGCATCGCGCGCGCCGCCACGGCGAAGAAATGGGACCGGTCGCGGTAGCCCGCCCGGGTCTGGTCCACGAGCTTCAGGTAGGCCTCGTGGACGAGCCCGGTTGTGTCGATGGTTCGCGCACCGCCGGAACGCCGGATGCTCCGCCGGGCGATTCTTCGCAGGTCGTCGTACACGAGCGGAACCAGAAGCGAGAAGGCCTCCCCGTCCCCCCGGGCGTGGGCCAGGAGCAGATCGGTGATCACCCCGGTGGATTCCGCCATGAACACCCCGTCAAAGAATATCCTCTCGCCGGAGGTGCCGCATGCCCCAACCCGACATCCGCCGCTACGACGTCGACGCCCGCTCGACCGACGTCTTCGGCCGCGTCCTCTGCAGCTGCCGCACCCAGCACTTCGTCGTGGACGGCCCCGTCCAGAACGGCTGCCCCGGCGAGGCCGTCACTCCGGCCGAAGCCTTCCTCGCCGGCGTCGCCGCGTGCGGCGTCGAGCTCGTCGGCGTCATCGCGAAGGAGAAGGGCCTTCCGCTACCCGGCGTCCGCATCGCGATCACCGGCGAGATGGACCGCTCCAACCCGGCCCGCTCGGACTACACCGTCTTCAACACCGTGCGCCTTCGCTTCGACCTCTCCGGCGTCACGAAGGAGCAGGCCGAGGGCCTCGTCCACGCCTTCAAGGGCCGTTGACCCCTCTTCGGCACGGTCGCGGTCGCGACCCCGAACGTCCAGATCGAAGTCCACGCGTCCTGATCGCGCCGTCCCGCCGACCGCGCGGGCCGTGCTGTAGGCTGTCGCGCCCATGGCCTCGCGAGAAACGAACGCTCCCCGCTTCGACCCGCAGCGGAGGAGGGCGGTTACGGCGGCGCTCGTCCTCGTCACGGCGCTGGCTTCGTTCGAGACGACCGTGGTCTCGACGGCGATGCCGACGATCATCGGGGACCTCGGCGGGCTTCCGCTCTACGCCTGGGTGTTCGCGGTGTATCTCCTGACCTCGACCGTGGCGATGCCGGTGTATGGCCGGCTCGCCGACATCCATGGGCGGCGCCGCCTGATCCTGACCGCGATCGCGGTCTTTCTGACCGGCGCGATCGTCTGCGCCTCGGCGCGCTCGATGCCGCAGTTGATCGCCGCCCGGGCGATCCAGGGATTGGGGGCCGCGGGCCTGATCCCGGTCGCCCTGACGGTCATCGCCGACCTCTACTCGCTCGAGGAGAGGGCGCGCATCCAGGGGCTCTTCTCCGGTGTCTGGGGATTCGCGAGCCTCGTCGGGCCTCTGCTCGGCGCGTTCCTCACGGTGAATTTCGGCTGGCGGTCCATCTTCACGATCAACATCCCGCTCGGGATCGTCGCGTTCATCCTGGTCACGACGCGGATGCGGGAGTCGCGATCCCCTCGCCCCGATCCCGTGGACGTCGCCGGAGCCTCGACGCTCGCGCTCGGCATCACGCTCCTCCTCTTCTCCGTGCTCCGGGCGCCCGGGACTTCGGGCGCCGGCCCGCTCGCTCGCATCGCGCTCGCCCTGGCGGGCGCGGCCTCGCTGGCGGTCTTCGCGAGTCTCCAGGCAAAGCGCCGGCACCCGCTCGTCCCGCCCGAGCTCTTCCGGCACTGGCAGACCGCCTCGCCGTACCTCGCGGGAATCATCCTCGGAACGACGATCTTTGGGATCGACACGTTCGTCCCGCTTTTCGTGCAGGGGGCCCGCGGAGGAACAGCGGGAGCCGCGGGCGCGGTCATCACGCCGCTCATCTTCTTCTGGGCGCTCTCGGCGACGGTCGCGGGGAGGATGATCCTGCGATTCGGGTTCCGGCGGACCGCGCGGTTCGGTGCGGTCCTGGTGCTGATCGGCCTCGCCGGCCTCGTGGCGGCGGCGCTGGCCAACGCGGGCGTTGCGTGGGCGAGCGCGGCGTGCGCGGTCGTAGGAGCGGGCCTCGGCCCCAGCTCGCTTGCCCAGGTGCTCGCGATCCAGCACGTCGTCCCGGAGGAGCATCGGGGCGTCTCGACCAGCCTCGTGCCGTTCTTCCGCACGGCGGGCGGCTCGCTCGGGGTCGGCGTGCTCGGCGGAGTGTTCGCTTCCGGCGCAGCCGCGCGGCTGGGGGGCCGCCTCGAGGTCGCCAGCCGCCTGCTGGCCGGCGCTCACGGGGCTGAGGAGGCACGCGCCGCGGGGATCCCGTCCGAGCTCTTCCGGACGGCGATCGAGCGTTCGCTCCTCCCGGTCTTCGTCGTCCTGCTCGTGCTCGCCGGCGTCAACCTCTTCTTCGCGGCCCGGTTCCCCGAGAGCGCGAACGCCTCCGAGGAGGTCCCGACGACCCCGGACCCCCTCGCTCCGCCCCTCTCCTCGTGAAATCCGCGGCCTCGCTCGAGCGTTAGAAAACGGGATGCTGTTTCGAACGCTCCGAATCGCGGCGATCGGCCTGCTCCTGGCGGCGGGGGCGTCCGGGCAGTCGGGAACGTGGGTTTCGCGCGGGCCCGACGGCGGCAACGTCTATTGCCTGACTCCGGACCCCTCCCGGCCCGGAACGCTTTACGCCGGAACGGACTACGGCGTCTACAAGAGCGTGGACGGCGGCGCGACCTGGCAGGTTTCCAACTCGGGGCTTTCGGTCTATCGCGTCCAGACGATCGCGATCGACCCCACCTCCTCCAACACGCTTCTCGCCGGAACGATCACCCCCGACGGCGTCCCCAGCGTCGGCATTTTCAAGAGCACGGACGGCGGCGCGACCTGGTCCGAGTCCAGCGCCGGGCTCTTCGACTCCTTCACCGGGATCGCGCCGCTCGACATCGACGTTCTCACCTACGATCCGAAGAAACCGGGCACCGTCTGGGCCGGCAGCCGCTACTCCGAGATCTTCCAGAGCGCCGACGGCGGCGCGAGCTGGGCGGCGCGAACGGCGGGCGGCTACTCGCTCGGCCTCGAGACGTCGTCCTTCGTGATCGATCCCGCCAATTCCTCCACGGTTCTCGCGGCGACGAACAACGGTCTCGTCCGCACGACCGACGGGGGCTCGTCCTGGTCCTTCTACGGCAACGCCGGCGTCTCCTTCTACACGCTCGCCGCGGACCCGAGCAACGCGCAGGTCCTGTACGCCGGCAACACCAGCGGCTCCGGCATGTACAAGAGCACTGACGCTGGCGCGCACTGGTCCTCGATCAACAAGGGCCTTCCGACCAACCAGATCTCGGGCAATTCCTCGCTGCCGCTCATCACGAGCTTTGCCATCGATCCGACCAACACCGCGACGGTGTACGCCACGACCTACGGCAACGGACTTTTCAAGAGCACCGACGGCGGAGCGAACTGGGCGCTGGCGCCCGGCTCGATGCGGAGCAACTACATCTGGAGCATCCTGGTCGCATCCGGCCAGCCCTCGGCGGTCTATGTCGGGACGGCCGGCGCGGGCGCCTACCGCAGCGCCGACTCGGGCGCGACCTTCACCGCGATCAACACCGGCCTCCGATTGAGCGTCGTCAACGGGCTCGTGGCCGACGCGGCTTCTCCCGCGACCTTCTACGCCGGGAATTTCGACGGCATCTACAGGAGCACGGACGGCGGCGGGAGCTGGCAGCCCTACGGCAGCGGCCTTCCGGTCGTCCCGATCCTCGCGCTCGCCTCGCGATCGGGCACGCCGCAGACGCTCTTCGCCGGCACGCGAGGCACCGGCGTTTACAAGAGCTCGGACGGCGGCGCGACCTGGACAGCCTCCTCGCAGGGCCTCGCCGACTCCTACGTCTCCGCGGTCGCGGTGGACCCGTCGGCCACTTCGACGCTCTACGCGGGAACGTCTCATCCCTACACCGGCAGCAATTCCCAGCGCGTGTACAAGAGCGCCGATGGCGGCGCCACCTGGACCCAGACTTCGCTCGACGCGCAGGGTTTCTCGATCACGTCCATCTCGGTCAACGCCGCGAAGAGCTCCCAGGTCATCGCGGTCAGTGCGGGGGCGACCGGATACTTCCAGAGCCTCGACGCGGGGAAGACGTGGAACCCGGTCAACTCGGACGTCAACTGCGGAGGCGTCAACGCCGTCTTCTTCGACGCCTCGGGTGCGACTACGTACATCGCCGGCACGTCGGGACTCTGCCGTTCCGCCGACGGCGGAAAGACCTGGACCCTCTCGACGGTCGACGTGCTCGCCTCCGTCCGCACGCTGTGGATCGATCCGGTGAATCCGTCGCGGATGTACGCGGGAGCCGAGCCCGCGATCCCGGAAGGGACCGGCGGCGTCTTCAAGAGCACCGACGGCGGCCAGACCTGGCAGCCGGTGGGAACGGGGCTCGAGACGGCGGCGGTGCGCTCCCTCCAGGTCAATTCCGCCACGGGAAACTTCCTCGCGGGCACGCGCGGAAGCGGAATCGCGCAGCTTCTCGCGCAGCAGGACCGGCAGTCCGTCCAGCGTCCGACCTCCTCGGACCGGGAGACCCACATCCTCAGGCCGCGTTGAGCGGCTCGCCGGGCCTCGCGATAGCATCCCCCCGCAAAGGAGGGTTCCATGCGCGTTCTCCGCTTGATCTCTTTCGCCGGCGCCCTGCTCTTGATCGCCGCCGCCGCGGCCGCCCAGGACAAGTGCCTCGTGAAGGGGTCGTTCGGAGGAAAGCCGGTGAACCTGACCAACTGCGCCGCCGCCTTCTACGACGGCAAGAGCGTGACGATCTGGATCACGGAGAACACGGTTGCAGGCGATGAGCTCGACATCTTTCGCATCTCCTCCGCACCGAAGAACAAGGACGCGCAGAACCAGCGCCGCACGATGCTGAGCCTCGCCTTCTGTGTCGGCCCGACGCCTTCTCTCGCGGCGATCAAGGAGGTCTCGATCGACGCCAGCCACTCCTCCTCGCCGATGCTCAGCCAGTCCTGGGTCCTCGACTATCCGCAGGAGAAGGACGTGAAGTTCATCAAGCTTGCCGGCACCCCCAAGCCCGGCGGCCGAATCTCCGGCAAGGTCGCCGGCACCAAGAAGGAGCAGGACCGCGTGTTCACCTTCGACGCCGATTTCGACGTCCAGCTTCCCCAGAAACCGGCCGGCGCCGGCCTGAGCTGCCCCTAACCCAGGAGGGCACGACCGGGCGGGAGGGGCGTACCGAGCCCCGCATCGGGCTCTACGCCAGGAACCGAATCACGACAAAGAAGTGCAGCGCGCTTCCGCCCAGCACGAAGAGGTGGAACACGCCGTGGCTGTGCGCGTACCTCTCGTCCACGAGGTAGAAGACGACTCCCGTCGTGTAGAGGATGCCTCCCGCGAACAGCCAGAGCATCGCCGTTCCGCCGATCGCGCTGCGGAGCGGAAAGAACACCGCCAGCGCCAGCCACCCCATCAGGAGATAGAGCGCCACCGACAGCGCCTCGATCCTCTTCTTCAACAGGAACTCCTGCAGGATCCCCGCCCCCGCGAGGATCCAGACGACCGCCAGAAGCGTGTACCCCCACGGCCCGCGCAGGCTGACGAGCGAGAACGGCGTATACGTCCCAGCGATCAGGACGTAGATCGAGGTGTGGTCGAGCTTGCGGAAGATCCGCTTCGCCTTCTTCCCGTCCAGGCTGTGGTACAGAGTCGAGAAGAGATACAACGCGACGAGCGTCGCCCCGTATACCGCGAAGCTTCCGATCCGCCACGGGTCGCGCGACTGGATCCCCGCCGCGACCAGAACGACCATCCCCGCCACCGCGAAGAGCGATCCCACCATGTGGGTCACGCTGTTGAAGATCTCGCCTCGAACCACGCCGGCGTCAGAGAAAGATCGTGCGGCCGAAGCGGTTGGCGAAGCGGGGGCGGAAACGCTCCGTGTCGTATTCCGAGGCGACGTCCACGACGCGGGGCGGATGGGAGGGATCGGGAAGCGCGGTCTCGGCGTAGACGCCGTTGGAGATGCAGACCATCCGGCCGGTCTTCCCGGAAGCGATCAGCTCGACCGCCAGCGTGCCGAAGGTGTTCGCGATGATCTTGTCGAAGGGCTCGGGGTCGCCGCTGCGAAGGTCGTAGGCGAGGTCCTGGGCGCGCGTGGGGAGCTTCGTGGCCCGAGTGATCTCGTCGGCCAGCGCCTCGCCGACGTTCTGCTTGTGGCGGTGGCCGTAGGCGTCCGCCTCGCCGACCTCGACGAGCCTCCCGCCCTTCCAGATCGCGCCCTCCGAGCAGAGGACCATCGCGTAATGGCCGGGGCTCTTCGCGTGGTCCGCCGCCGCCGCGTCGCAGAGCGCGCGCAAATCGAATTGGTGCTCGGGGATCAGGCAGCGGATGTCGGAGATCGCCATCGCGGTCCCGAGCGCCGTGAAACCGGCGTCGCGGCCGAAAATCCGGAAGACGCCGACGGTCTCGTGCGACCCCAGGTGCGTGCGCTGCCGGTTGATGAACTCGACGGCGCGGATGATCGCCGTCGCGAACCCCAGGCAGTACTCCGTGCCGTGCACGTCGTTGTCCATCGTCTTGGGGATCCCGACGACCGGGAACCCTCGCGCCGAAAGCGTGTGGGCGTAGCCGAGAGTGTCGTCTCCGCCGATCGCCACCAGGCAATCGATCCCGAGCTCCTTCAGGTTCCGGATGACAACGCTCGTCGCGTCATACCGGTCCTCGCCGGCCTTCGGCAGGTCCCTCGCCTTCTCCCGCGCCGCCGGCGGCAGGTCGGAGGCGAGGATCCGGTCCGGCCGCGTGCGCGAGGTGTGGAGAAACGTGCCGCCCGTCCGGTCCACCGTCCGCACCCGCGCGTCGTCGAGCGCGAGGACGTCGCTCCAGACTCCCTGCGCGTCCCGGGACATCTGGACCGCGCCCTTCCAGCCGCGCAGGATCCCCGTGACGTTGGCGTCCCCGGAGCCCTCGCGCAGCCACCCCTGATCCTTCGCCGCGTTGTAGACGGACTTGATCGCCGCGTTCAACCCGGGCACGTCGCCGCCGCCCGTCAACACTCCGAGGTGCAGGCCGGCCATGGCGAGCGGTCTACCAGAACGGGAAATCGAAGGGAAGACGGAGACGGCTCAATTCGGCCGCTCGGACTCGGTCTTGACGGCGGCGTCGGTGGCGACGGAAAACTTGCGGTAGTCGGAGTACTCCGAGGCCGTGTCCACGTGAATCCCCTTGAACAGGAACACCCGCCCGTGGCCGACGAAGCGCGCCTCCGCCGGCAGCCAGATCTCGTCGTTGATCTTGCGCCGCTGCATCAGCGCGTGCGCCCCCTTCTGGAGCTTCGCGAGGATTCCCCACCCGAAGGACAGGTCGTCTTTCAATTCCGCCTCGACCTTCACGAGCTGCCGGTCCTTCTCGTCCACCCACGCGCGCCCCGAGAACTTCCTGAGGATCCTGCCGCCGCGCGTCGAGGTCTCGACTCCCTCCCGCGGCACGAACGTCACGAGGATCGCGCTCCGGCCGTGGATCTCTTCCCGCCCCACGATATGGAACTCGAAGATCCGGAAGATCTCCTCGATCGTCCGCGTCTCCTTGAGCTTCCGCTCGGACTCCGCCGAAGCGCGCCTGGCCGGGTCGTCGGAGTAGAGCTTGGCGGTCTTTTTCGCCTCCTTCGCCTCCTGTTTCTCGTCCTCTTTGGCCAGATCCTCGGCCGTCAGCTTCTTGCCGTCGCGCTCGACGAGCTTGCGGTAGGTCTTCCCCGGCTCCGGCGACGGATAGACCTCGTAGACGGAGGACGTGACGGACTTGACGTGACCGTCCGAATCGAGCTGCTTCTCGGTCTGCTTCTCGAGGAAGGTGTACTGGTCGAGCAGGTAATCGTCTGTGTGAAGGCGGTCCCGGACCTCTCCGAGAAAGGTGTTTAAGTCCGGAAGAGGCGCCTGGGCTTCGTCTCCGGCCCGCAGGGATTCGCGGGCCGCGAGCAGCGCCAGGGTCGCGACGGCCAGTGCGATTTTCCGAGGTCGTGGCATCGCATCACCCGAGAACCGGGGGCCTCCAGCGGGGATTCCTTCCTGAGGTTCTCTTCATCGGTTTTTCTCGCGTTCCTCAGGCCTGCAGGCGGCGAATCTCGTCGAAAACCGCCCTGGCCCGCGGGATGTTGTCGAAGCGGGGGGGCTGTGGAGACATGCCGGGCAGGTGCGCACCGCGGTAGGGCCACGAGGGCGGAACCGGGCCGAACGTGATCGAGCCGACGCCGTCATCTCTTTCGGACAGCGTGATCGCCGACAGCGCCCGGAGGTTCAGGCTCTTGATGTTCCGGCGCACGTAGAGCGACAGGATCAGCACGCGCTGGTTGGTCAGCCCGTACCAGGTCCGCGCGCGCTGCCAGGAGTCCACGAAAAAGCGGCCGACCATCATGTAGGCGCCGATGAAGAGCAGCGGCACGCCGACGAGGAAGAGGCCGTTCTTCGCCCGGACCGCGAGGACCATCCAGAACACCGCGAACCCGCTCCAGAAGATCGAGAACGGGATCGCGAAGCCGTCGGCCGAGCGCAGGAAGAATCCCTGGCGGGGACGTCCCGTCCAGACAAGCCTCTCGTCGGCGCCGAGCAGGTCCCGCAACGCCTCCTCCGGAGCTCGCTCCATGCCCGCCCAATCCTACCCAAGGAACCAGCCTCGAACTCGCCGGGACGAGAGGTAGAGGAGAAGCGCCGCAGTGATCGGGATCCCGATCGCGGCACGCGGCTCGGTACCGGAAGAAGACGCTCAGGGCGGTAATCCCGGCCGGCCGCTTCACGCCGGCCCGACCTCCGGCGCGATGGTTCGGACGCCGCGCATCCTCGCGAGGAAATACGCCGCGCAGATCCAGAGGAGCGCGACCGTCAGCCAGGCGACGAGCGAATGGCTCCAGGCGAGCGGATTGGTCGCGCCCGGCTCCGCCGACGGCACGATGTCTTTCGTGTTGTTGACCGCGGCGTGAAGGAGCATCACCGGCAGCAGGCATCCGCCCGCCCGCCAGAACAGGAAGGCCGCCGCCGCGGAATAGGCGGTCACCTGCGCGAGGTAGAGCGGAAACGATTGTCCCGAGGTGTCCGTTCCCGGCATGAAGAAAAACGGAAGATGCCAGCAGGCCCAGACGATCCCGAGAAGAACGCTCGCCTTCGCCAGGCCCATCCGGCGCGCGAGCCCCGGCAACGCGTAGCCGCGCCAGCCGATTTCCTCCCCCGCCTGCACCGGCGTCGAGAGCAGCGTCGCGCCGACGAGGACATACCAGGGGATCTGCCCGAAAAGGGGCCACTCGCCGGTAATGGCGCGGTGAAGGAGCGCGGCCGAAAGCTTGATCGCGGCCGTGTAGGTTGCCGCGAAGACGTACCAGCGCGCGGCGACCGGTCCCCGGAAGATCGAGCCGAGAAGCCTCCGCACTCCTTCCTTTCCCTCCGAGCGGGCCGTCAGGGCCAGGGCGACGAGCGACGGGGCAAAGACCCCCGGCAGCACGACGATGTTGCGGACGACCGGATCGGAGATCACAGCCATCGCGCCGAAGAAGATCCATCCGACCGCGTACGTGAGCAGGAAAAACGCGAGAACGCCGCCCGTCGGCGGTCCCTCCTCAGGTATGCGTCACCATGATCGAGTAGCCGTCCGGGTCCTTGACGCGAAACTCCCCGCGGGGCGCGTAGAACGGGGTCGTGATCGGCCCCGCCGCGACACCTCTTGCCAGGAGCTCGTCCCGGAGCATCGCGACATCGTCGCAGTAGCAGTAGAAGAGGACGGCCTGCTGCGACGGGACGACCGGCTCGTCGGCGACCGCGACCATGAGCTGCGCCCGATCCGACCGGAGGTAGGCCCAGGTGGGCTCTTTGCTCCCGTGCGGGACGAACGTGTTCACGACTTCGAACCCCAGCAGGCCGTAGAACGCCGTCGACGATTGGATGTTCTTGACGTGCGCCATCGGAACGAGCGCGCGCACGGCGGCTGTCATCCGTCCACCCTCCCCGCCGCGAAAGCCCGGTCTTCGAGCGGCTCCGAGCCGAAACGCAGCACGTGGCCGTCGGGATCCTCGACCTGGATCTCCAGCGCCCACGGGTAATTGCGAGGCTCGCCGCGCAGCTTTGCGCCGCTCGCCTTGTACTCCTCGTAGAGCAGGGCGGCGTCTTCGACCCCGATCCACGCCCACGTGCCCCGGCACCCCTGGGCGTCGCGGCACAGGTAGAGGCCGGCGCCGTCGCGGCTCACGAACGTGAAGTCGTTCGTCCCCCAGCCTGCGCTGGCGAAGCCGAGGACCTCGACGTAATACCGCACGCTCGCCGCCATGTCCGCGACCCGGAGGATCGGGTTGGCCGTCCCGAACCGGGTCTTCGGCAGCGGTTCCGCAGGGCGAGACTGGCGCACGGCGTACTCGAGAGCCCGGCTCTCCCACTCGGTCAACGGCTTGGGCAGAGCCTCGATCAGTCTCGCGACCTCGCCGAGCCGGCCGGCCGACCATGCCTTGCTGATGGGAAGCCACAGGTTGCTCGGGCGGGACCCGGCCGAGGCCACCTGCGTCGTCATCCCGCTCGCCACGGCCTGGAATTCCGCGAGGTCGCGGTACGCGTCCGGATCGTCGTGGAGATACGCGACGCACTCCTCCCGCGTGAACGAGGCGAAATCCTCGAGCAGGGACTCGACGGAAGTCGTGGCCGAGTCGTACAGGGGCTCCCGCAGCGCCGCGTGCTTCAGGTCAGCGACGTCCCACAGGCTGAAGGACTCGCGGCGTCCCTTCTCAATCCGTCCGAAGGAGACATCCACCTCCGCACGCGGATCGTGCCAGATCTCAAGCCAGATCCGCGCCGACTCATACCGGACGTGATCCGGGCTCGTTCGCGCGACGCGGAAGCCTTCGCCTTCGAGAAACCGGAAGGCTTCCTCGACAGCCGCCGCAAACTCCGCGCTCATCGCCCCTCCCGGGATTCAGTCCGGCAGAAAATCCACGAGTCCGGTCTTCAGCGAGTATTCCGCGCCCACGATTCGCAGGCGGCCATTCTGGATCATTTCCTCCAGCTCCGGCGAGCCGTGCCGCAGCTGCTCGACACAGGAGCGGACGTTGGCCCGGACGCCCCGATCGATGAGCTCCTCCGTGACGGCCTCCGGCGGCTCCGTGAGGATTTCCTGGATGGAGCGCGTGACCCGCTCGACCATCGCCCGCAGATTCTCCGGAAGCTTCAGAGGCGAGAGCATGTTCTTCAGCGCCGCCTCCACGACCCCGCATCCCGAGTGGCCGAGCACCACGACGAGAGGCGTCCGAAGCAGCGCGGCCGCGAACTCGATGCTTCCGACCTGCGCCTGCAGGACGGCATGGCCGCCGACTCGGATCACGAAGAGGTCGCCCACACCCTGCCCGAAAACGAACTCCGGCGTGATCCGGGAATCCGAGCAGCCGAGGATGATCGCGATCGGCTCCTGCTTCGCCACGAGCTCCTTCCGCCGGGCCGGCCCCACACGGTCCTCGGACGGCTGCCTTCCCGCGGCGAACATCAGGTTGCCTTCCCGGAGCCGGGCCAGCGCTTCGACGGCGGAGATCATCGTTTCCGATAGACCTCGAACCGGGTCTTTGCCGCCGGAGACCGGAGCAGGGTCATTCCTCCAGGAAATGGACCAGGCCGGTCTTCAACGAGTATTCCGCGCCGGTGATGAGGAGACGGCCGGTTCGGACCATCTGTTCCAGCTCGGGCGAGCCGTGGCGCAGCTGCTCGACCGAGGCGCGGATATTTGCCCGGACTGCCGCATCGAGAAGATCCTCCGTGACGGCCGCGGGCGGGCCATCGAGGACTTCCTCGACCGACCGGGTGAGCTGTTCCACGCCGGATCGCAGGCTTTCCGGGAGTCTCAACGGGGAGCCCATGTTCTCGAGCACGGCGTTCACGGCCCCGCAGCCCGAGTGGCCAAGGACGACCACGAGGCCGGTGCCGAGCTCCTCGACCGCGGCCTCGATGGTCCCCATGCGCACCGGCGTAACGACGTGTCCGGCGCCGCGGAGCACGAAGAGGTCTCCCAGCCCCTGGCCGAAAATGAGCTCCGGGGGAACCCGCGAGTCCGAGCAGCCGAGCACGATCGCGATCGGCTCTTGTCTCGAAAGAATCGCCTCCCGCCGCGCCGGGCCGACCCGGTCTTCGAGTGGAGGCCTCCCGGAGGCAAACCGTGCATTGCCCTCCCGCAGGCGCGCCAGAGCTTCCGCGGCGGCAATCATCGCTTCCGGTAAACGTCCGTGTTGAGGTACTTCAGGCCGGAGTCGGCCATCAGAGTCACGACCCGCGCCGAAGGCCCGAGCCGCGCAGCGACGTCAAGCGCGGCGACCACGTTGGCGCCGGAGGACGCGCCGGCGAAGACCGCCTCCTCCCGCGCGAGGCGGCGTGCCATCTCCTTCGCGGCGTCGGTCCCGACGGGCACGACTTCGTCAACGACGGAAGGATCCCACAAGGGAGGTACGTAGCCGATGCCGACGCCCTCGATCCGGTGAGGCCCGGGGGATCCGCCGGAGAGTACCGGCGATTCCGCCGGCTCGACCGCGACGATCCGGACCTCCGGGTTGCGCCTTTTCAAGACCGTCGCGACGCCGCGAAGGGAGGCCGCCGTCCCGATCGAGTGGACGAACGCGTCCACTCTCCCGCCCGTCTGCTCCCGGATCTCCTCGCCGAGCGAAGCGTACCCGGCGAGGCTGTCGAGGTTGTTCAACTGGTCGGTCCAGTAGGTCCCGGGCTCTTTCGAGAGCCCGCGCGCCGTCTCGATCATGTCGAGGATCAGCTTCTTCGTCGTCAGGCCTCCCTCGCTCGGGACGAGCGTGAGGCGCGCTCCGAAGGCGGCCATCTGGTCGAGTTTCTCCGGGCTGAAGGCGTCGGAGCTGACGATGTGGATCGCGTAGCCGAGCGCGGCGCAGACGAGGGCGAGGGAGGCGCCGGTGCTTCCGCCCGTGTACTCGATCACCGTGTCGCCTTTCTTCAGCCTTCCATCCGCCTCGGCCCGGGTGATGACGGCCAGCGCCATCCTGTCCTTCAGGCTTCCCGTCGGGTTCTCTCCCTCGAGCTTGACGAGAATCTCCGCATGGCCGGGCGGAACGACTTTCCGCAGCCGCACCAGCGACGTGTGCCCGATCGCATCGAGGATGTCCAGGCGGGTCTCCGCGGTCACTTCGCCGCCGGGGCGGCGAT
>DATFWF010000130.1:0-6817 GCA_035259605.1 Thermoanaerobaculia bacterium | reverse complement strand
CTGAGAAATGACCTGGCCGACGCCGGTCGCGCCGGTCCGCGGATCCGTCGCCGCCAGCGTGACGTCAAAGGGGTGCGCGGAGAGAAGCGTCAAGTGGTCCTCCGTCGCCTGCTGCGGAAGCAGGCCCGCGAAGGAAGCGGCCTCCGGCGCGAGACCCTGCGGCGAAGGCCCGAAACCGGATGTGTCGAACTTCCCGCAGACGGTCGTGCCGACCGTGACGTCGTTGTAGGACTTCGTCGTCCCCGTGGCCACCTCGCGCACCGAGAGCGTGTAGCGCAGGTCCGTCAGGGCTCCGTAGAAGACCCAGTAGCTCTGGCCGATCCCGGTCGCGTCCACCATCTTGACGATGACCTCCGGGTTGTCCGCGTTGCCCGTGATCGCCGGGATGCTGAAGATCCCGTAGATGTCGTTCTGCGAAACGACCTGGCCCTCGCCGGTCCTGCCGGTCCGCGGGTCCGTCGCCGTCAGCGTGATGTCGAAGGGATGGGCGCCGAGCAGGCGCAGGGTGTTGGCGGCGGTGACGGACAGGATCCGGCTCGAAACGGCGCTTCCGCCCGGAGTCGTCACGGTGAGGGTCACCGGATACTCGCCCGCGCTGGCGTAAGAGTGAACCGGACGCGGGGAGCGCGACGTGCTCCCGTCGCCGAAGTCCCAGAGCCAGGACTGGCCGTCGCGAGCCTGCTCGCCCGCGAACTCGATCTTCGAGTCGGCCGCCGGGTTGGCCGTGGCGACCGCAAAGCCGGCCGACGGCGCCGAGAGACTCTCTTGCGCCGGAGCGTCCGTGGTTGCCGCCAGGAGGAAAACCGCGACGACCGCGAAGGCCGTGAAGGAAAAGACGGCGCGCGCAGTCGTTGCAAAGAAACCGGAACCAGAGCGCTGCCCAAACCTGGGGAACTCGTTCGTAGTCATGAAACCAATTAGTCGCGGGCGGAGGGCGGGATTCCCGCGTTAAGGTTTCGCCAATCTCGCTCTTAGCTTTCCTTTATGCGCCGGCGGAGGTTCTCGCCGAATAGACTTGGCGAATGAAGCACATCGGCGTCGTGGCGTGCAGCGCCGAGGGCGCGGCGCTCTGTTATGCCGCGATCTGCCGTGAAGCCCTGACCCTGGTCGGCAAGAACGATCACCCGCGAGTCACGCTCGACTCGATCCCGATGGCGCGGTGGATGCCGGCCTTCGACGCGGGGGATGACGCCGGCGTCGCGCGGATCATGCTCGACTCCGCGCGGCTCCTCGCCGCCGCGGGCGCGGACTTCGCGATCTGTCCCGACAACTCGGCGCACCTCGCCTGGGATCCCCTCCAGGCGGCGACTCCCATTCCCTGGCTCCACATCGCGCGCGTGCTCGCCGAAGAGGCGTCGCGCCGGGGCTACCGCCGCGTCGGGATCCTCGGCACGCGATTCACGATGGGCTCGCGCATGTACCCCGAGCACCTCGCCGCCTTCGGCATCGACGCCCTCACTCCCGAGCCGGCCGACGCCGAGACCGTGGACCGGATCATCTTCTCGGAGCTCGTGGACGGCATCTTCTCCGACGCGTCGCGCGAGACCTACAACCGCGTCATCGCCCGCCTCGCCGATCGCGGCTGCGACGCGGCCGCCCTCGCGTGCACGGAAATCCCCCTCCTCGTCCGCCCGAAGGAGTCCCCCCTCCCGACCCTCGACTCGACCCGTCTCCTCGCCCGAGCCGCCGTCCTCGAGGCATTGCGATAGTCGGAGCTTCGATTGTCAGGAGGACATTCGTTGTCCGAGCGGTCGATGACGATGAAGCGGTATGCCAGAGATCAGCCGCTTCTTCGGAATCGTTATCAGGATGTTTTTCGAGACCGGTGGCCCTCACAATCTCCCTCATTTCCACGCGTATTACCAGGAGCAGGTCGGAATCTTCGCGATCAACAGAATCGAAATGATCGGCTGATGGCTACCAAGTCGACAGGAAAGGCTCGTCACAGCCTGGGCGGAGATTCACCAGTCCGAACTTCTCGAGAACTGGAAGGCTTTGCAAGCCGGACAACGCGCCGCTAAGATCAAGCCGTTGAGGTAAAGGTTGCGTCACCCTGTTCACGCCGTCGTCGGTTTCGAGAGGATCGCCCCCTTCACCCTGAGGGTGCGGTTTGAAGACGGCACCAGCCAGGTCATCGACTTTCGCCCGGTTCTGGTCGGCGAGGTTTTCGGGCCGCTAGCCGAGCCCGACTTCTTCGACAGGGTTCAGCTGGACGAGGAGGCGAAGACGCTGGTCTGGCCCAACGGCGCGGATTTCGATCCCGCGACGCTTCACGATTGGCCCGAGGAAGGTCCCCGTCTGGCCAAGCGCGCTCAATCCTGGGTTACGGTCTCGAAGTAACTTCGCCCGCCGTCTCCGGCCAGGGCGACACAAATCGGGAAACAAATGAAAGTCATCCTATTCGGGGGGACCGGGATGGTGGGGCAGGCGGTTCTCCGCGAGTGCCTGCTCGATCCCGGCGTCGAGAGCGTTGTCGCGGTGGCGCGCCGCACGACCGGCCGGTCAGACCCGAAGCTTCGGGAGGTCGTTCGGCAGGATCTCTTCGACTTCAGTGTCCGGGGGGATGAGTTTCGGAGTCTTGACGCCTGCTTCTTCTGCCTCGGCGTTTCGTCGGCGGGGATGAGCGACGCCGAGTACACGCGGCTGACCTATGACCTGACACTCGGCTGGGCGCGTGCGCTCGCGGCGATGAATTCCGCGATGACATTCACTTATGTCTCCGGCGTGGGAACCGGCGGAAAGGCGATGTGGGCAAGGGTGAAGAAACGGGTCGAAGACGAGCTTTTGGCCCTCTTTCCCAACGCGTACATGATCCGCCTCGGCGCCCTTCGGCCGATTCATGGCGAGACCTCTCCGACGCGGTGGACCCGCCTCGCCTACAGAGTCTTCGCACCGCTCCTTCCGCTGATCCAGGCCGTCGCCCCGAAAGCCATCGTCACGACCGAGGAGCTCGGCCGCGCGATGATCCACCTGGCCCGGGAAGGCGCTCCCAGGCACGTCCTGGATCCCCCCGATCTCCGGGCGCTCGGCGCCCGTTAGCGCCCGTGCCCGGCGTCATAGGATTTCCGCGCTTGAGGCCATCGCCCGAAGCCGACGCCTACAACGAGCTCCAGGGCTACACGCTGATGCTGCGCGATCCGGCGTTCATCCACCAGCACGTCGTGGACACCTGGATGGCCCAGCACGCGGACGAGACGACCAGGCCGATCGGGCTGGCCTTCGCGCTGATCGGCCTTTACCTGCATCTGGAAAAGGGCTACTCCGGCAAGAGGGTGCAGCTCGCCCACATGGCCCTCGGCCGGCGAAAGAGAGACTGGCCCCGGTTCCCGCTGCCTACCGACCGCGGCTCGATGACTGCGGCCGATGTCCTCGCGGCGCCCCCCGGGGCAGATCGCATCCGCGCGATCGACTCGTGGGCCGCCTCGGCGTGGGAGGCGTTTCGCGACAGCCATGGAGCGGTTGCCGGACTGGTGAAACAATACGAGGCGGAGCTGCCGTGATGAAGCCGGTCATCCTGGTCGCCGACGACGATCCGAAGTCCCTGGCTTCCCTTTCGGAAGCGCTCACGCGGCGCTACGGCGCGGACTACCGCGTGGTCTCCGCCGCTTCCGGGCCCGCGGGTCTCGAGGAGCTCGGCCGGATCCGCGAGGGCGGCGAGAAGGTCGCGCTGCTCATCGCCGACCAGTGGATGCCGGAGATGCCAGGCCTGGAGTTCATGACGCGGGCACACGTGATCCACCCGGCGGCCCAGCGGGCGCTTCTCGTGGATTGGGGCGACCAGACCGCAGCGCCCGCGATCCTCCGGGGCTGCGCGTTCGGACAGCTCGAGAACTACATCCGAAAGCCGTGGTCCCCGCCCGAGGTCCACCTCTACCCTGCGATCGGCGAGTTTCTCGCGGCGTGGACTCGGGCGCACGGCCCGCGCATGGAGCTCGTCCGCGTGGTCGGCGAGGACGCGTCGCGCCGGACGCACGAGGTCCGCATGTTCCTGGACCGCAGCGGGATCCCCCACGGCTTCTACGAGGCGGGTTCCGAGGAGGGGCTGGCGGTTCTCCGGGGCGTCGGCGTCGAGGTCCCCCGCCTTCCGGTCGTCATCCTGCTCGACGGCCGGGCCCTGATGGATCCGACCAGCAAGGAGATCTCCGACGCGCTGGGCGCGACGAACCTGGCGGAGGAGCGCGACTTCGACCTCGCCATCGTGGGCGCCGGCCCGGCGGGCCTCGCGGCGGCCGTGTACGGAGCGTCGGAGGGGCTCGAGACAATCGTCATCGAGCGGGAATCCGTCGGCGGCCAGGCCGGCACGAGCCCGATGATCCGCAACTACCTCGGGTTCCCGCGGGGCATCAGCGGCGGCGAGCTGGCCCAGCGCGCCTACGAGCAGGCGTGGCTCTTCGGGACGAAGTTCGTCTTCGCGCGGGAGGGCCTGAAGCTGCGGGGCGGCCGAAAGCTGCACCTGACCCTCGCCGACGGGATCGAGATCACCGCCCGCGCCGTCATCATCGCGACCGGCGCGAGCTACCGCCGGCTCGGGGTACCGGGAGAAGACCGTCTCGCCGGCGCCGGCATCTTCTACGCGACCCCGAGCGACGCGCGGGTCCTGAAGGGACAGCACCTGTTCGTGGCCGGAGGGGGCAACGCGGCCGGCCAGGCGGTCCTCTTCCTCGCCGAGTACGCGAAGCAGGTCACGCTCCTCGTGCGCGGGGAGACGCTCGAAGCCTCGATGTCGTCCTACCTCATTCACCAGATCGGCCATACGCCCAACGTCGAGGTCCGGCTGCAGGCCGAGATCGCCGGCGTCGGAGGCGAGGGGTCGCTGGAGAACCTGACGCTCAAGAACCGCGCCACGGCGGCGACCGAGACGGTCCCGGCGCGCGCGGTGTTCGTGATGATCGGCGCGGACCCGCACACCGAGTGGCTGGCGGGGACGCTGCAGCGCGACGCGAACGGATTCATCCTGACCGGCCCGGGAGTGGACCTGCGCGACGCGTCCTGGAATCTCGACCGCAAGCCCTCCCGCCTGGAGACGAGCCTTCCCGGAGTGTTCGCCGCGGGCGACGTGCGCCACGGCTCGGTCAAGCGGTTCGCCTCCGCGGTCGGCGAGGGCTCCGTCGCCGTCCAGTACGTCCACGACTACCTCGCGGGCCGCCAGTCCTTCGGCACCGCCCTGAACATCGCTCTCCCCCTCGGCCGCGTCTGATCGCATCTGTCTCAAATCGAAGAGACAAAAGGATTCGGCGTTGACGCCCTCGCGGGGCGCGGTTACGATCAGGCCTCACTCGACAAATCCGAACCCGGACAGGAGACAAACGATGATCGGGCAAACCGTCTCGCATTACCGCGTCGGGGCGAAGCTCGGCGCGGGAGGGATGGGCGTCGTCTACGAGGCCGAGGACACGCGGCTGGGCCGCCGCGTCGCGCTCAAGTTCCTGCCGGCGGAGCTGGCGCAGGACATCCCGACGCTCCAGCGCTTCCAGCGCGAGGCGCGGGCGGCCTCGGCCCTGAACCACCCCAACATCTGCACCGTCCACGCGATCGAGGAGCACGAGTCGCAGCACTTCATCGTGATGGAGCTGCTCGAAGGCCAGAGCCTCTCCGCGATGATTTCCGCCGGCCCGCTGGAGATCGGGACCCTGCTCGACCTGGCGATCCAGATCGCCGACGCCCTGGAGTCGGCGCACGGGAAAGGGATCGTCCACCGGGACCTCAAGCCCGCCAACATCTTCGTCAACTCCCGCGGACAGGCGAAGATCCTCGACTTCGGCCTCGCGAAGATCGGGACGTCGCGCCAGGCGACGGAAGACACCGGAATGGTCACGATGGCGCGGGAGGCGGACCTGACCAAGGCCGGCTCGACCATGGGCACGGTCTCCTACATGTCGCCCGAGCAGGCGCGCGGGCAGTTGACCGACGCGCGCACTGACATCTTTTCTCTCGGCGCCGTGATCTACCAGATGGCCACGGGCGAGCGGCCGTTCCCTGGAGAGACCTCGGCGATCATCTTCGAGGCGATCCTGAACCGCGAGCCGGCCGCCGTGAACCAGGTCAACCCGAGGATCCCCGCGGACCTGAACCGCATCATCGGCCGCGCGCTCGAGAAAGACCGAAGCCTGCGCTACCAGACGGCCAACGACATGAAGGCGGACATGCTGCGGTTGAAGCGGGACCTCGATTCCAGCGGCGGCCGGGCGGCAGTCAGCGAGGCCAGCCGCCAGCCTTCCAGAGCGGCGGTCAAGTCCGTGGCAGTCCTGTACCTGGAGAACCTGAGCGGCGTGAAAGAGGACGAATACCTTCGCGACGGCGTGACCGAGGACATCATCACGGAGCTCTCGAAGATCAAAGGCCTGAAGATCTTCTCGCGCCCGACGGTGCTCGCCTACCGCGATAAGCAGGTCACGCCGGCCCAGATCGGCCAGCAGCTCGGCGCGGCCTTCGTGCTCGGAGGGAGCCTGCGCCGCGCCGGAACGCGGCTGCGAATCAACGCCCAGCTCGTGGACACGCACACGGATTTCCCGGTCTGGTCCGAACGGTACGACCGGGAGATGCAGGACGTCTTCGAGCTGCAGGACGAGATCGCCCGCAAGATCGCCGAGGCCCTTCGGATCACTCTGACGCGCCAGGACGAAGAAGCGCTGGCGGCCAAGCCCACCGAAAACCTCCAGGCCTATGACCTTTATCTGCGCGGCAAGAGCTACGCGCGGCGGCTGACGCGGCAGGACCTGGAGTTCGCTCTCCAGATGTTCGAGAACGCCGTTTCCGTGGATTCCCAGTTCGCTCTGGCGCACGCGGCGATCGCCAACGCCTGCGCCCAATACCACTA
>DATFWF010000129.1:0-8117 GCA_035259605.1 Thermoanaerobaculia bacterium | reverse complement strand
GAATCCGCCCCCTCTGACCCGTCCTCCTTCCCGACTGTCATCCTGTGAGTCACGCCTCGGGATGCGAATCACGCGGCGCGGTCGAGCCCGATAAAATCGTCGGGTGCCGGAAGCTCCCTCACCCATCGTCATCGCCGGAGCCGGGCCCACGGGTATCGCCTGCGCGATCGAGCTCGACCGGCGAGGAATCGCGGCGGTCTGCTACGACCGGGGCTTCCTGCTCCACACGCTCTACAACTTTCCCGAGGAGATGCGCTGGTTTTCGACTCGGGACCTCCTGGACATCGCCGGCGTGCCTTTCGCGGTCCCCGACGCGCATCCCAACCGCCTGGAGTCGCTCGCCTACTACCGCGGGGTGGCGGAAAAGTTCGACGTGAAGGTCGTCGCCGAGACCGAGATCCTGGGAGTGTCGCCCAGGGCGGGCAGCGGCCTGACGGTCCTCGCCATGTCTTCCGACGGCGCCGAAGCCGGGCCGCGCGAGATCCCTGCGCCGGCGGCGATCCTCGCGACCGGGTTCTTCCACAACCCCAGGCGCCTCGGCGTGCCGGGGGAAGACCTGCCCCTCGTCCGGCGCCGCTACATCTCGGCCTTTCCGTTTCACGGGCGCGACGTGGTCGTCGTCGGATCGAAAAACTCCGCCTCGGAGGCGGCCCTGGACCTCTACCGGCACGGCGCGCGCGTGACGCTGGTCGCCCGCGGACCGGCGATCTCCGAGCGCGTGAAGTACTGGATCAAGCCGGACCTCGAGAACCGGATCAAGGCGGGAAAGATCCGGGCGCTCTTCCGGACGCGGATCCTGGAGATCCAGCCCGACGCGGTCCTCGTCGAGGGTCCCGCGGGGACCCAGACGCTGCGCGCCGACGCGGTCTTCCCGCTGATCGGCTACGAGCCGGACTTCGCGCTCTTCGAGCGGTGCGGCATCCGGCTCGAAGGGCCCAACCGGATCCCGTCGCACGACATCGAGACGCTGGAGTCCAACGTGCCCAACCTTTACCTCGCCGGCGCGATCCTCGGGGGGACGGAGATCGGCCGGATCTTCATCGAGAACAGCCGCCACCACGCCACGGCGATCGCCGACGCGATCGCCCGCCGGCGCCCCGTTCCCGCGTGATCCCGTGACGCTGCCGGAGATCACGCTGCGGCGCCTCGAGACTCAGCTCGACGTCGTCTCTATCCTGCTCGCCGGCGCCCGTCCCGAACAGATCGAGGCCAGGCCCGCTCCGGAAACGTGGTCCGCCAGAGAGAACCTGGCGCACCTGGCGCGTCACCACCGCGTCTTCCTCGAGCGAATCGGCCGGATCCTCGCGGAGGAGACCCCGGACCTGGGGCGTTATCGCGCCGAGGACGATCCGGAGTGGCCGGAATGGAAGGCGCTCCCGCTCGAAGAGATCCTCGCTCGGCTGGACGAGTCGCGCCGGAAGATCCTGGCCGTGGCCCTCGAGTTGAACGAGGAGAAAGCCGCGCGCCGGGGCCGCCATCCCGTCCTGGGGGCCATGCCGCTCTCCCGCTGGTTCGAGTTCTTTCTCCTCCACGAGGCGCACCACCTCTACGTGGTGATGCTCCGGCTCGGGCCCGCGGCCTGACGCCTGGCCGCTCCAGGGACGGCTTACTTGATCGCGACGGCCAGGGTGTCGTGGTGGGAGGAGATCAGGGTCCTGAGGTAGGGGCCGATGTGCCTGGCGTCTTCGAAACCGGCCGCCTTCGCGGCGGCCTCCTGCGCGGTCTCGGGGATGTCGGCGCTCTCCGCGTAGTGCTTGACGTCCCGGTAGAAGCCGATCGTAAAGAGATCCCAGCCCGCACCGGAGTCGCGCACGAAAACGAGGTTCGCCGGCCGCCCCAGGGCCTTCAGATACGCGTTCTCCATTTCCCGCTCCCGGCGGAGATCGCCCTGCCGACCAGCGAGGGCCTGGAACATCTCGACGTGGAAAAAAGCCGCCTTTGCGGACCTGGCGCGAACTTCTTCGAGGGATGGTCCGTAGACGAAGACGTCCTCTTCGCGGGCAACGGCGTCGCGGATCTTCGCGGCGAGGGCAGCCGATGTTCTTGCCTTGCGCCGGGCCACGCGCTCGGGCGCGTAATAGCCCGAGAAGCTCCCCATCGGAAAGAGCAGCAGCAGATCCCAGCGGTCCCCCTGGCTGTGCCGCATCCAGAGAGGCGCCTCGTCGCCGGCCGCCGGGCCTTCCGCCCAGCTCGCCTTGTAAAGCTCGATCAGCTCCAGCAACTTCCCCGGCGCGGCCTGAACCAGACTCGCGCGGTACAGAAACTCTCCCTCGGCCGCCCTCGCCTCACCGCCCCCCGCCGCCAACATCAGCGCCAGGCCCAGCCGGCCAGCCCTCCGAAAACTCATGGCACGCAGTCTAACCGGCGATCACGGGCCGCGCGTCGGGTCCGCTCTCACCCATCCCCTTTCCAACGGTCTTGCGGCGCGCCACGTCTGAAAGCCTGGAGGCAGGAGCATGCGCAAGGGTTGGCTCGGATGGATTCTCACCCTGGGAGGCCTGGTGGCGGCTCCGGGCGCGGCCGGCGCGCAGGAGGCCACGGTCGAGCGGCTGTTCGCCGATGTGCTTCACGCCAACCGGTACGCGTTGGTCCTCGAGGGTGGCCGGCTCACTGGACCCGGCGCGGCGTTCCTCGTCAGGGAGGGCGGGAAGGGACAGTTTCTTCTGCTTGGCGAGGACCACAACGTCGCCGAAATCCCGAGGCTGACGGCAGCGCTCTTTGCGGAGCTCCACGCGCAGCATGGCTACGACTACCTTGCGGACGAGCAGGACCTCTGGATGTGCTCCGAGATCTCAAAGCCGCCGTATCTCGGGCGCGAGGAGCAGATTCGCGCCCTTCGCGCGAAGTATCGAAACGCGTTCACCTTCGAGGGTGACGAAGAGGTCGCGATGCTGGCGGACATCGGGCGGATTTCGACCGCGAAGGTCGCAAGAATCTGGGGCCTGGACCAGATCTTCGGAGCCCTCCACGTTCTCGAGAGGCTGGAAGCGATCGCCGCCGATGACTCCGTGCGCGGAAGAGTTCGCGCGCTCGTGGACTTCGCGCGTCCCTACGAGTCCGGCCGCTACGTCCCCGGAAAGCGGCTGATGAGCGAGGTCGAGCTTCCGGAGGACCTCGTCACGATTCCGACGTGGTACCGGGCGCGCGCGAAGGACTCGGCCGAAGGCGCCTTCCTCGCGGATCAGCTCGGCAAGTCGGTCCGGATCTACGCGAACTGGCGGCACGCCGCCATCGAAAAACAACCGACCGGCTACGAGAGCAACCGGGAGCGGGAGGAGAACATGAAGGACCTCTTCCTGCGGTACTACCGGGACGCCGAGCGCCGCGACGGCCGGTTACCGAAGGTCCTCTTCAAGTTCGGCCACTGGCACCTTTACCGGGGCCAGAGTCCCGGCAGCGTCTTCACCCTCGGCAACTTCGCCTCGGAGTTCGCGAAGTCCAACGCCTCGTCCTCCTTCGCCGCCGCCATTTACCAGGACGACGGCCCCGGCTCGAAGAAAGACTGGAGCTCCTGGGCCCCCTGGGCCAGGCCCTTCATCGAAGCGGAATTCCCGGAGGGCTGGACGGTCCTCGACCTGCGCCCCCTTCGCTCCCTCGCCCATGCCCGCCGCCTCGGAACGATCCCCCCGGAGCTCTGGCGTCTCCTCTTCGGCTTCGAAGCCCTGATCCTCCTGAAGGCCGCCCACCCCGCCACCCTCCCGCCCTGACCCGGGCAGGGCCGCGGCTTGGGGTCAGGTCTATGTTATACACTAAGCCCGCAAGAGGCTCTTGCTGGCCGGCTTGCGGAAAATCGTATAGTGTATGATGTAGACCTGACCCCAAGACGTCGCTAGCCCTGGCGGAGGATCCGGCGGGCGGCCCTTTCGCCGGTGGCGAGGGCGCCGGCGACGGTGCCGTTCTGGTCCGAGGAGGTGGCCTCGCCGGCGAAGTAGAGGGTGCCAGCTACCGGGTGGGCGAGGTCGCGGCGGGAGCTGGAGCCGCCGATGCCGGTGAAGCTGTAGGCGCCCCGGGAGAAGGGGTCGCGCTTCCAGTTGTGCATGGACCAGGCCTCCACGAGCCGGCGCAGGCGGGCGGAGGAGATCCGCAGGAGGCGGGCCAGCGACTCGAGGGCCACTCGTCCGATCGTCTCGTCGCTCTCGGCGAGGATTTTTTCCGCGGGAGGGCCGCCCGTCCAGCCCGTGAGCATCGGAACGACCGAGGGAGCGGCGGTCCACCAGGTCGGGAAGGGGGGCCGCCTGGAGTGGAGAAAGTTGATGTCGAAACGGTCCTCCCTTTCGGCCAGCAGGCCCTCGTCTTCCCAGAAGCGCTCGCGAAAGAGGAAGATGACCTTCGCCGCGTCGCCGGTCTCGAGCTTCGCGAGGGCGAGCCTCTTCTCGGGGATCTCCGGATCGAAGCAAACGGCGCCGGGCGCGCCGCGGGGAGCCTTCAACGCGGAAACGGGAACCGCCACGATCGCCGTGTCCGCCACGAAGCGCGCCGGTCCGCCGCCCGTCCGCGCCCGCGCCGTCACCGAGACACGGCCGCGCTTCCATTCGATGGTCTCGACTGCCCGGCCCGGCCGCAGGGTCACGCTCTTGCCGGCCTTCGCGAGCAGCCAGTCCGTCAGCCGGTCGTAGCCGGTAACGATGCGGAACTGGTCGTTCTCCCCCGGCTCGGGAGGACCCTCCCCCGCGGTCGAAAGAGCGTGCTCGCTCGCCTTCTCCAGCGCGGCGGCGTGGTACCCCTCGACGTAGGATCGGAAGTCGCGGCGCGATTCCGAATCCAGTTTTCTCCGGCCCGCCAGGAACTCGGCTACCGACCGGTCCGGTCCGCTCGCCTTCATGCGCGACGTGATCCGCGACATGCGGTCGAAGAAGTCGCTGCTCTCCCGAATCCGGCCGCGGGCCACCATCGCGTGCTCGTCGGGCAGGCGATCCAGGAGAAGTCCCGCTTCCTCCGCGATCCGGAACGTCTCGGGCGGCCGGCCGTGCACGAACTCCGCTCCCAGTTCGATCGGGACAGGCCATCCTCTCCGCCGCCTCGTCAGGATCCGGCCGCCGATCCGGTTGCGCGCCTCGAGCAACTCCACCCGCGCTCCGCTCTCGCCGAGGACCCGCGCGGCGGCCAGGCCAGCGGCGCCCGCGCCGATCACGATCACATCGGATTTTCGCTGTCTCACGGACGCAAACTCCGCAATTTCCGTTCCCGACGGCCTGCAACCTTTCGGCCCGGGGAGGTGTTCAGAGAACCATGCGCGAGGTCTCCATGTCCACGAGAACCGCCGCGAAACCGCCCCGAAAGGCGGGAGCGCGCGCCAACGCAGCGTTCCCGGTTAATCTCCCCGCGAGGCCGCACGGGCCTTCTCCGCCGGCCGGGAGCGGCCGGGACCTCCGTGCGGGTTTTCGACTGGTCGGCGATTCTCAGGAGAGTGCAATGGTGCATCCCGACGCCCTCGAAGGCGCCCTCGCCAGGGACCTCGACGGTTCCTTCGAGCGGCTGGTCCTCGAGTACCAGGACCGGTTGTACTCCTTCGCGCTTCGCCTTTCGGGCAATCCCGCCGACGCCGAGGAGATCGCCCAGGACGCCTTCGTCCGCGCCTACCGAGCGATGAAGACCTACCCGAAGGAGCGCATCCGCGCCCTGTCCCTCAAGGCCTGGCTCTATCGCATCACGCTGAACGTCGCCCGCAACCGGATGCGCGGCAAACGGCACGCGCACGCTTCGCTCGACGAGAGGGACGGCGAGGGACGCGCGCGGTTCGATCCGGAAGACGATCCCCGCTCGCGCCCCGACGCGGTCCTCGAGGAGGGCCGCCGCCGCGCCGACATCGCGACTCTCGTCGAGGGCCTTCCCTCGCGATACCGCTCGGCCCTGATCCTGCGCTACATGGAGGGGCTGCGCCTGGAAGAGGTCGCGCGCGTCCTCGGCCAGCCTCTCGGAACCGTCAAGTCCAACGTCCATCGCGCCGTCAACGCTCTGCGCGAAGCTCTGTCCGCGTCCCGCCGCGCCGCCGCGCGCCCGGAGGTGATCTGATGAAGACCTCGAGCCGGAGAGCTCCCGCCAACGCGATCGATATCGTGAGGGAGCTTCGCGCCGCCTCCTCGTTCCGCGCGCCGGCCTCGCTGCTGCCGGAGGTCCTGCGGCGCGTCGGCCTGGCCGACCTGTACTGGAAGCTCGAGTCGCCGGTGGGCCCGGTCTACGTCGCCGCCAGCCGCGCGGGGATCTCGATGGTCTCGCGCGCGAGGTCGGCGGAGGAGTTCGAGCGGAGGTTCGAGAGCCAGCGCGGCCGCCCCATCTCCCCCGCCACGTCCCGGCCCCCGGCCGCCGTGCGCGCGCTGATGAAGAACCTGAAGTGCCGCGACCGCGAGAAGCTCCAGTTCGACCTGCGGGGTCTTTCGGAGTTCGAGCGCGCTGTCCTGATGAAGGCGCTGGAGATCCCCGGCGGAGAAATCCGCCCGTACAGCTGGATCGCGCGCGAGATCGGGCACCCCGAGGCGGTCCGCGCGGTCGGCACGGCGCTCGGCAAGAACCCGGTTCCGTTGCTGATCCCCTGCCACCGTGTCGTGCGCGCCGATGGAACGCTCGGGAAGTATTCGATGGGAGGGAGCCGGATCAAGCGCGCGCTGCTCGAAGTGGAGGAAGTCGATCCCGCGACGATCGAGAAGCTCGCCTCGCGCGGCATCCGTTATCTCGGAAACGAGGAGAGGCGCTACTACTGTTATCCGACCTGTGGTGGAACGCGCTCGCTCGTTCTCTCCAACAAGATCCCGTTCCACAACGAAAAGGAAGCGCTCGCGGCCGGGTACCGGCCGTGCAAGGCGTGCCGCCCGGCGGCGTAAAACGTGAGGGCGCATCCGGAGGACGTTGATATCCTCCGGGTTTCAATGGCGGAAAACGATTCCCCTTCTCCCGGCGAGCACGAGGCTCGGGTCCAAGAGGCCTTCGACGCGTTTCACGAGAAGCTGGGAACGCGGCTCGAGGGCGACGCGCGTGAGTCCGTCGAGAAGATCCGCGCGGCGGCCGCCGAGAACGACGCCGAGAAGCTTCGCGAGCACATGACCCAGATCCAGGAGGAGCACGGCTGGCTCTACCGCGAGCTCGCGGAGCACCCGGCGGTCGCCAACCTCTTAAACGAGCTCGCCCTCTGGGGGTTCTGACTCCTCGAAAAGAAGAGGAACCCGCCCGATCGTTCGAGCGGGTTCCTCGGCGGGATTACCTGTCCTCGCCGGTGAGACCGCACGACGTTGCGGTCGCCGTCGTCGAAGGGCCGACGCAGCCACAGGGGATGAAGACCTCGGCCGTCGGGCCGTCGGGCGTGGGGATGTTGACGTTGCAGGGAACGAGGTTCGCATCGAACTCCGACGGCCGGCTGACCGCGTCGTAGTACAGGCGCACGCCGGTCGCGCTCGCGTGGCCGGTGCACGTCGCGCCCGCTCCGATCCGGGCCGAGATCTTCACGGACACTTCCGGGATCCCGGTGACGGGAAGCGGAGGAAACGGAGTGAAATTGACCGTCGCCTTGACGGCATTGTCCGGATTCCTCGTGAGACCCGTGACGCAGAATGTCTGTCCGATCGAGAAGGGCGTGGCCGCAGCCCCCAGAAAGACCTCCGCCTTCAAGTCGAATTTCGTGCCCTGGTCGTCGCTGTTCCTCAAGCCGAGCCAGACATTCAGAGGGCTCAAGCTGGAGATGACGCACCCGCTGACGGAGGCGCCGCTCGAGTAGTACCAGGTGCCGATTTCCTTGTAGGGATTCCCGCCGGTTTTCGACAACGACGGGGAATCGATCGAGGTCGGCGTCGAGGACGTAGGAGCGGTGGTCACGAGATCAAGATCCGGCTGGACGCCCGTCAGGTAGAAAGTGTCGGTATGGGGAGTACAGGTAACAGGCGCCGATACGGCAGGGACGGCGAGCAGGACAGAGACACCAAACGCGAGGACACCGATCCGGGTGTGTTTCATGTAACGCCCTCCTTCTCTTGTTGACCGGAGCCGGGGTTCCTGTCGCGGAATTCGATCACTCACGCAGTGAGAACGTCAATTGCCCGATCGTCCAACCCTTCCGGGGACGCGTAAACTCCTCGTTCAGGAGGGCTATGACGCGGTACACGGTCGAGGAATACGTCCGATGGGAGGAC
>DATFWF010000128.1:0-3718 GCA_035259605.1 Thermoanaerobaculia bacterium | reverse complement strand
TGGGAGGACATCGACGCCGCCGGGATCATCAACTACCAGGCGTACCTCCGGTTCTTCGGCCTCGCGGAGGCGGAGCTTCTGCGTTCGGCCGGCCTGACGTACACGTTCCTCTTCGAGTCGCTCGGGATCTGGCTTCCCCGCGTCCGCGTCGAGTGCGACTTCCGCGCGCCGGTCAAGCTCGATGAGCTCCTGGCGGTCCAAGCGTTCTTCAGCCGTGTCGGCGAGACCTCCGTGCACCTGGACTTCGAGGTGCGGCGCAAGAGCGATCCCGGCGAGATCGTGGCGAGCGGCCGCTACGTTCTCGTGTGCGTGAAGCAGAAGGACTTCCGCCCCGTCCCGGTGCCCGAGGAATTCCGGCGGCGGATCTCCCGCTTCGTCGAGTCCCCCGCCCCGGCCGCCCGCAACCGGACTCCCTGAAAATCGTATCTTTCCGAAGAAATGCCGCGCGGGAAAGACTGGATCGCCCTCGTCCGCTCGACCATTCGCTCGGTCGGGCGGGAGGAGATGTCCGGGCTCTACGCCCGGGAGTGGCGGCTCGCCCGGGAGAAGCTGACCGCCGAGGAACAGCGCAACATCGACCGCGAGCCCAAGCGCTGGAAGCGTTTTTTCAAGTCCGCCAACGCCGTGCTCTTCGGCCTCTCCAACCGGCTCGCGCCGGCGAGGCGGGTCCTGTTCGGCGCGGCGCTCCTCTTCATCTTCCTCTCCTTCAACTGGACCTGGTCCACGCACTCGGATCACGGCGGGAAGCGCACCGTCAAGGAATACAAGGTGAATCTCGACAGCGGACTCCTGCTGGGCTCGATCACGCTGCTGACTCTTCTGCTCGCGATGGAGCTCGTGGACAAGATCAACTACCGCGACGAGCTGGAGCTGGCGCGCGATCTCCAGTCGAGCCTGATCCCGAAGACGCTCCCGCAGCCGCCGGGACTGGAGCTGGGCGCGTACACGCGGATCGCCAACATGGTCGGCGGCGACATCTACGACTTCGTCGTGCTTCCCGACGGGCGGCTCGCCGTTCTCTTCGGCGACGCGTCCGGCCACGGGATGGCCGCCGGGCTGGTCATGGCGGTCGCGCACGCGGCCTTCCGCACGCAGCTCGAGACGGATCCCGCGCCCCCGGCGATGTTCGCGACGCTCAACCGAATCCTGTGCCGCACCGGAGGGCCGCGGGCCTTCTTCGGCTGCGTGTATCTGTTGATCTCGCCAGACGGCTCCTTCACCGGCTCGGTCGCCGGGCACCCTCCCGTGCTGAGGATCGACGCCGCCGGGCAGATCCGCGACCGGATCGGAAAAGGCGCCTACCCGCTCGGGATCAAGACTCCGCTGGAATGGGAGACGGTCTCGGGCCGCATCGAGCCGGGAGACACGCTGCTCATCTATTCCGACGGTCTCTCGGAGGCGCGCGATTCCTCGGGCGCCGAGTTCGGGGCCGCGCGGCTGGACTTCTCGATCCAGCGGGCCGCCTCCTTCGCGGCTCCCGAGTTGATCAACTCCCTCGTGGCCGACGCCCTGGCGTTCTGCGGCCGGGAGGTTCCCGAGGACGACATGTCCCTCGCGGCAATCAAGAGGGTCCATTCGGCTTGATCGGAGAGGCACGGCCGGGCGGGAGGGGCGTACCCCCCCTACGACACGGACGGTTGAGGAGTCAGGTGAGGGACGGGGCGGGAATCTCCCCGGACGGCGAAGGCGGAAGGACCCGGGGGCGGACCGTGGCGACCTCGAACCTCGGGGGCTCGAGGATGTGGCGCTTGACCTTGCACTGGTTCACGGCGCGCAGGATCGCCTCGCGGTATTTCTCCGGGAAGGACGGCGGCAGCGTGATCTCGATGCGGATCTCGGCGACGCGCTTGCCGTCCGTGTCCTTGACCGCCGTCAGCTCCAGCCCCAGCCCCTCGGAGTCCAGGTTTCGCTGCTCGCAGAATCTCAGGGCGTAGAGGCCGGCGCAGGTCCCGATCGAGGCCAGGAAGAGATCGAAGGGCGTCGGCGCGGAGCCGCCCCCGCCCTGGAGCGTGGGCTGATCGGTGACGATCTTGAACCCGCCGTGGACCGCTTCGACCTCGAGGCCGCCGGGAAATCGGATCTCCATCGCGCAAGGATCGCCCCGCCCGTGCCGGTCCGCCTGATCCGTTCGCATCAGGCCGGGAGGGGCGCCCGCGGCGGAATCCGCCGGGAATAGGAATTTGTTTCCCTTCAGGAAACACGTTCTACAGCAAGGGTGATCCCGGCCTCGCGGCCGCCGGCCGCGGGGCGCCCGTGAACCCGGACGGGGTAAAGGCCCGTATTTTGCGTTGGGCATGTCTGTCGCGGGGAAGCGCAGGAAAGCGCCGAACCGGACGAGAGGAAAAGAATGAGCGAAACACTGACTCTTCCGGTCGTTCCGATGAGGAACGCCGTTCTGCTCCCGGGCGTGAGCTTCCCGATTACCGCCGGCCGGCCCGGCACGCTGCGGGCGATCGAAGTTGCGTTGAACGACAAAGAGAGGCGCGTCTTCGCCGTGGCGCAGCGCCAGATCCACGACGGGGAAGCCGTCACCGCGGATTCCCTGTTCACGATCGGAACCATCGCGACCGTCGGCTCGATCCAGCGGAGCCTCGGGAGCGTGCTGCTCCTTCTCGAAGGCAAGTCGCGCGGCATCGCCACGCGGTACGCCTCCAGGGAGGGCCGGCTCGAGGCGACCGTCCAGGTGGCCCAGGAAATGCTGGCGCTCGACGCCCGCGACCCCGCGTTCATCGCGCTTCACCACGAGGTGCGGGAGCGGGCCGCGGAGCTCGGCCGGAAGATGGGCCTGCCCGACGAGGCGATCAACCAGTTCCTCGAAGGAGTCCAGGAGCCCGGCAAGCTGGCGGACCTCGTCGCGGGATACCTCGACCTCCCCGTCGGAGAGAAGCAGGCGATCCTGGAGACCCTGTCGGTCGAGGACCGGCTCCGCCGCGTGCTGCTGCACGTCCAGCGGCAGATCGAGGTCCTCTCCGCGCAGGAGGACATCCAGTCCAAGGTCAAGGAAGAGCTCGGGGGGCGCCAGCGCGAGATGTACCTGCGCGAGCAGATGAAGGCGATCCAGAAGGAGCTCGGCGAAGGCGAGGGCTCCGACGACGAGGGGTTGAAGGAGCTGCGCACCAAGCTCGACGCGCTGAACCTCCCCGAGGAAGTCCGCAAGGAAGTGGACCGCGAGTGGAGCCGCCTGACGAGAATCGGCCGCGAGTCCATGGAGTCGCAGGTCATCCGGACCTATCTTGAGACGATCGCGGAGCTGCCGTGGAACACGAGGAGCGAAGACCACCTCGACGTCAAGGAAGCGGCGCGGATCCTCGACGAGGACCACTACGCCCTGGGCGACGTCAAGGACCGGATCCTGGAGTTCCTGGCCGTCCGCCAGCTCTGGCAGGCGCGCGGCAAGGCCGAGAAGGAGGCGAAGCCCCCGGCACCCCCGACGCCCGACGAGGTCAAGGAGTCGCGCGAGGAGGCGCACGCCAAGGGAAAGATCCTCCTCTTCTCCGGCCCTCCGGGAGTCGGCAAGACCTCGATCGCCCGATCGATCGCGAGGGCGATGGGACGCAAATACGTCCGCATCTCGCTCGGCGGCGCGCGCGACGAGGCCGACATCCGCGGCCACCGGCGGACCTACATCGGAGCGATGCCCGGGCGGATCATCCAGGGGATGAAGCAGGCCGGGACGAAGAACCCGGTCTTCCTCCTGGACGAGGTGGACAAGCTCGGT
>DATFWF010000127.1:0-11814 GCA_035259605.1 Thermoanaerobaculia bacterium | reverse complement strand
GGCGTCGCGTCGAGCGAGACGATCTGGTCGCCGGGGCGGATCCCCGCCTTTTCCGCGGGGGAGCCGGGGTCCACGCTTCGGATGCGGAAGCCCTTCGGCCGCGGATCGCCCTCGCGCGCGTTCGAGCTGTAGCCGTGGAGTCCCACCCAGACCGGCTTGACGTGGCCGAACTTCACGAGATCGTTGACGATCCGGTGGGCGCGGTCCACCGGGATCGCGAAGCCGATCCCTTGCGCGCCTCCGATGATCGCGGTCGCCACCCCGATCATGTCTCCCTGGATGTTGACGACCGGCCCCCCGGAGTTGCCGGGGTTGATCGGCGCATCGATCTGGATGAAGTCGTTGTACACGCGCTGGTTCTCGCCCGGGACGCTGCGCCCGAGCGCCGAGAGGACTCCCGCGGTCACCGTGTTGGAGAGTCCGAAGGGATTCCCGATCGCGACGACGGTCTCGCCGATCAGCAGGTCGGCGGAGGTTCCCATCTTGATCGTCGGCAGCGCAGCCGCGGGTTTCTTCACCCGAAGGACCGCGAGGTCGTTGTCGGCGTCGGAGCCGATGACCTCGCACGCGAGCTCCTGCCCGCTCTTGGTGGTCGCGATGATCTTCGACGCGCCGGAGATGACGTGGTCGTTGGTCAGGATGATGCCCTTGGAATCGATGATGACTCCCGACCCGAGCGACTTGGCCGGCCGGGGATCCATCCCGAAGAAGAACGTGTCGAACATCGAGCGCTGGCGGCGGACGTTCTGCTCCGCGGCGATGTTGACCACGGCGGGAGCGACCTTCTCGACGACCTCGACGATCTCGTTGCGGCGGCTCGGGAGAGGGGCCGCGAGCAGGGGAGCGGCCGAGGCCGCGACGAACAGGGCAACCGCAGGGATGCTCAGGCGTTTTCTCACGGGCAGGAAAACCGGACCGCCGGAGACGCCATTCCCCCCGCGTATCGTAGGGGCCGGCCTTGCGCCCGCCCGTCTCTCATCGGCGTCCTTCCCCTAAGAAAAGCCCCGCCGAAGCGGGGCTCGAATTCCGATCATCCGGACTGCAGAGATCCTTCGGGCCTCCGGCCCCCAGGATGACGGCCGGCGGGTTAGCTGCGCGAACCTCGGGCCGTCACGTCGATGGCGTCCTTCTTGCCGCCGTTGCCCTCGCCCGCGGAGATCTTGATCTGCCGCGGCTTGGCCTCTTCGCGCTTGGGCAGCTCGACCTCGAGCAGGCCGTTGTGGAAGCTCGCCTTGATGCTCTCGCGGTCCACGTTGTTGGGAAGCGTGAAGGAGCGGACGAACTGCCCGTAGGAGCGCTCCATCCGGTGGAACGTGCGCCCCTCCTTCTCCTCCTCGCTTCGGCGCTCGCCGCGGATCGTCAGCACGCCGCCCTCCATCTGGATCTGGATGTCCTTCTCCTGGAAGCCGGGCAGCTCGGCGGTCAGAAGGATGCGCTCCTTCTCTTCGACAATGTCCACGGGCGGAATCCACGCCCCCAGGCTCATCTCCTCGTCCCTCTCGCGCCGGGCCAGCCCGCCGCCGAAGATGCGGTTGACACGGTCCTGGAGGGAGCTCAACTCACGATACGGGTCCCACGTCACGAGATTCATGGATCCATCCTCCTTGATTGGATTGGAAAACCCCTTCTTCAAACGACTGCCTTCTCTGTCTTCTCCGAGACCGGCTTGCGCCGGACCTCGATCTTGCCTTCGCCCGACGCCGTGATGGCGGCGGTGTCTCCCGCCTCGATCTCGTTCTTCAGGATCCGCTCCGCCAGCGCATCCATCACTTCCTTCTGGATGAGCCGCTTCAACGGCCTGGCGCCGAAGGTCGGGTCGTACCCGCGCGCCGCCAGCGCCTGCTTCGCCTTCTCTGTCCACGTCAGCGCGATCCCGCGGTCCGCCACCGTGCGAGCGAGCCCCTTGAGCTGGATCTCGACGATCTGCGCGATCTCCTCGCGCGCCAGCCGGTGGAAGACGATGACGTCGTCGATGCGGTTGAAGAACTCCGGCCGGAAGTGGCGGCGGAGCGACTCCTCGATCTTCGCCTTGACCTCGGCCTCGTCCATGGCGCTCGCCTCGGCGATCCACTCGGAGCCGAGGTTGGACGTCATGATGATCACGGTGTTCTTGAACGACACGACGCGGCCCTTGCCGTCCGTCAGGCGCCCGTCGTCGAGCACCTGGAGCAGGACGTTGAAGACGTCCGGGTGAGCCTTCTCGATCTCGTCGAAGAGGACGACGGAGTAGGGGCGCCGGCGGACCGCCTCGGTCAGCCTTCCTCCCTCCTCGTAGCCGACGTAGCCCGGCGGGGCGCCGATCATCCGGGCCACGGAGTGCTTCTCCATATACTCGGACATGTCGAGCCGGATCATCGCCTGCTCGTCGTCGAAGAGAAACTCCGCGAGAGCCCGGGCGAGCTCGGTCTTGCCGACTCCCGTCGGGCCGACGAAGAGGAACGAGCCGATCGGCCGGCGCGGATCGGAAAGGCCCGCCCGCGACCGGCGCACCGCGTCGGAGACGGCCTTGACCGCCTCGTCCTGCCCGATGACCCGCAGCCGGAGGTCGTCTTCCATCCGGAGGAGCTTCTGGGTTTCGGTCTCGAGCATCTTGGAAACCGGGACGCCGGTCCACCGGGAGACGACCCGGGCGATGTCCTCCTCGGTGACCTCCTCCTGGAGCATCGGCTGCCCCTTCTGGAGGTCCGCCAGGCGGGCGTTCTGAGCCGCCAGCTCCTTCTCGAGCTGCGGCAGCCGCCCGTAGCGAAGCTCCGCGGCCTTCTGGAGGTCGCTCGAGCGCTCCGCCTCGACCGCCATGTTCCGCGCTTCCTCGATCGCCTCCTTGGTCTGGCGGATCTTCTGGATCGCCTCCTTCTCGGCGGACCACTTCGCGCGCAGGCGGCTGGAAGCCTCGCGCTCCTCGGAGAGCAGCTTCTCGATGTCGTCGAGCCTCGCCTTCGCCTCTTTCGTCTTCTCCTTGGAGAGGGCCCGCTTCTCGATCTCGAGCGAGACGATCCTCCGCTCGATCTCGTCGATCGCCTGGGGGAGCGAATCGATCTCGGTCCGCAGCCGCGCGGCCGCCTCGTCCACGAGGTCAATAGCCTTGTCCGGCAGGAACCGGTCCGTGATGTAACGATGCGAGAGCTTCGCCGCGGCGACGAGCGCTCCGTCGGTGATGCGCACGCCGTGGTGTACTTCGTAACGCTCCTGGAGGCCGCGGAGGATCGCGATGGTGTCCTCGACGCTCGGCTCCTCGACGTACACGGGCTGGAACCGGCGCTCCAGCGCCGCGTCCTTCTCGATGTACTTCTGGTATTCGTTCAGCGTCGTGGCGCCGATCGCGCGCAGCTCCCCGCGGGCGAGCGCCGGCTTCAGCATGTTCGAGGCGTCCATCGCGCCCTCGGCGGCGCCCGCGCCGACCAAGGTGTGGAGCTCGTCGATGAAGAGGACGATCGTGCCTTCCGCCTCTTCGATCTCCTTCAGGACCGCCTTCAACCGGTCCTCGAACTCCCCGCGATACTTCGCGCCGGCGATCATCGCGCCGAGATCCAGCGCCACGACCCGCTTGTTCTTCAACCCCTCGGGCACGTCCCCCATGTGAATGCGGCGGGCGAGCCCCTCGACGATCGCGGTCTTGCCGACGCCCGGCTCGCCGATCAGGACCGGGTTGTTCTTCGTGCGGCGGGAGAGCACCTGGATGACCCGGCGGATCTCCTCGTCGCGGCCGATGACCGGGTCGATCTTGCCGCGGCGGGCGAGGTCGGTTAAGTCGCGCGTGTAGCGCTTCAACGCCTGGTACTTGTCCTCCGGGTTGGGGTCGGTGATTCGCGAGGAGCCGCGGACTTCCTTCAACGCCTTGAGCAACGCGTCCTTCTTCGCGCCGGCCTTCGAGAGCCGCCGCGAGGCGTCGCCCGCGTCGGATTCCGAGAGCGCGAGGAGCAGGTGCTCGGTCGAGACGTACTCGTCGCCGAACTCCCTGGCCACCTCGAAGGCGCGGTCGAAGACGCGGTTCAGCTCGCGCGAAAGCGCCGCGTCCGCGGAGGCTCCCGAGACTTTGGGGCGGCGGTCGAGCTCCGATTCGACTTCCTTCGCCAGGGCGTCGGGATCGACGCCGAGCTTCTGGAGGATCGGAACGACGACGCCCTCGGTCTGCCGGAGCAGCGCGAGGAGGACGTGGTCGGGAGTCAGCTCCGCGTTGCCGCGGGCGCGGGCGTCACGCTGAGCTTCCTGGATCGCTTCCTGGGATTTGATTGTCAGTTGATCGAATCTCATTTCCTCTTCCGACTGGCGCAGACAGGCTTCGACGGAGCCAGAACAGGGCGGAGTCTATAGAATTGAGTGAACCAAAGTCAAGTATTCCGATCGCAAGATATGAGTAATAAACGCTCAACTAATAAGCCCAAGAGATAGAATCGGTTGGGAAGGGATCCCGGGGAAGCGGCCTGGCTACCGGAGCGGATCGGAGAGCCCGGCTTCCCGAAATCCTCGCTCTCGAAGGAGGCAGGAGTCGCAGTGCCCGCACGGGACGCCGGCCGGGGAGGGGTCATAGCACGAGGTCGTCGACGCAAACTCCAGGCCGAGTTCTTTTCCGCGAACAACGATCTGCGCCTTCGTCATCGCGATCAACGGAGCGTGGATTCGAAACGACAGCCGGCCCTCGACGCCGGCCTTCGTACCGAGGTTGGCTGCCTTTTCGAACGCCTCGAGGAACTCCGGGCGGCAATCGGGGTAACCCGAGTAGTCGAGCGCGTTGGCGCCGATGAAGATGTCGCCGGCGCCGATCGCTTCGCCCCAGGCCACCGCGTGCGCCAGAAAGAGCGTGTTGCGCGCGGGAACGTAGGTGATCGGAATCGCCTCCGAGCCGAGGCTGTCCTTGGGGACGAGCTTTCCCGGATCGGTCAACGCGGATGCGCCGGTCGCCGCGAAATCCAGCCGCGCGACCCGGTGCGCCCGCGCGCCGTAGCGGGTCGCGAGCTCCTTCGCCCGGTCGAGCTCGATGCGATGGCGCTGGCCGTAATCGAACGACAGGGCAAAGATCTCGAATCCCTGCTCCCGGGCGATGAGCATCGTCGTGGCGGAATCGAGACCGCCCGACAGGAGGACGATCGCCTTCTTCATCGTCCCGGGATATCGCCCCAGAGGATCTTGTGCAGCTGGAGCCCGAGACGGATCTTTCTCCCGCTGTCGCGAATCCAGTCGGCGAGGTCGGACGAGGAGAGCGATTCCCAGACCGGCGAGAACGTCACGACGTTCTTCGAGTCGAGATCTTTTTCCCGGACGAAGTCCAGGGCCCACTCGAAGTCCCTCCGGTCGGCGAGGACGAACTTGAGCTCGTCCTGCGCGCCGAGGTTCTCGACGTTCTCCGGCAGGTTGGCCGCCTGCATGCCGCTTCCCGGCGCCTTGACGTCCACGATCTTCACGACGCGGGGATCCACGCGGTCGAGCGGGACGTGCCCGCCGGTTTCCAGGAGAACCGTCTTTCCCGCGTCGAGGAACCTTGCCATCAGCGGATAGACGCCCTCCTGCTCCAGCGGCTCGCCGCCGGTGACCTCGACGAGATCCGTACCCATCGCGAGGATCTTCTCGGCCGCCTCCTCGACGCTCATTTCCTGCCCGCCGTAGAACGCATACGCCGAGTCGCACCACACGCATCGGAGCGAGCACCCCGTCAGCCGGATGAACGCGCACGGAAATCCGGCGCGCATCCCCTCGCCCTGGATCGACCGGAAGATCTCCGTGACGCGCAGCGTCTCTTCCACGGAGAAAGTCTACAGTCCACAGTCGACAGTCGACAGGAGGAGCACCGCTCGGCCCACAGACCTTCGGTTCCACTGTCGACTGTTGACTGTCGACTGTCGACTCGATTCTTCTACGGCACGACCTTGATCTTGCCGTGGAGCATGTTCATGCCACACGAGAATGGGAACTCCCCCTCGCGCTGCGGGATGACCTCGATGGCCGTCTTGGAGTGCGGGGGGAGGGCCTGGCGGATCCCGAATTCCGGCAGGACCACCTCGTCGGAGCAGGGGTTGGTCTCGCGGCGGTCGAAGACCAGCTTGAGCGGCATTCCCTTCTTGGCCACGATCGTGTCGGGCTTGTAGCCGCCGGCGACCACGATGGTGATCTCCTGCGGCCCCATCGGCGGAGGCTGCGCCGGCAGGCGTTTCTTGCCGAAGAAGAAGATGTAGAGGAAGACGAGCAGCGCGAGCCCCGCCGCCGCCGCGGCGATCCGGTCGGAGGTCCAGGAGAACGCGAGGAACGCCGCTGTCACGCCAGCTTCTTGCGCGCCAGGCGGAGGCTGTTCCCGACGACCGAGACCGAGGACGCCGCCATCGCGGCGGACGCGATCATCGGCGAGAGAAGCCATCCCGTCAGCGGGTACAGGGCGCCCGCCGCGACGGGGATGCCGATCACGTTGTAGAGGAACGCGAAGAAGAGGTTCTGCTTGATCGTCGCGAGCGTCTCCCGCGAGAGCGCGATCGCCTGGGGAATCGAGTCGAGGTTTCCGCCGACCAGGGTGATGTCCGCGGCCTCGATCGCCACGTCCGCGCCGGCGCCGATCGCGATCCCGACGTCCGCCTGCGCCAGCGCGGGCGCGTCGTTGACGCCGTCGCCGGCCATCGCGACCGTTTCCCCGCGGCTCTGGAGCTCCTTGACCTTGAGCGCCTTGTCCGCCGGCAGGACGTCGGCGAAGACCTCTTCGATCCCGATCCGATTCGCGATCGCCCGCGCCGTTTTCTCCCGGTCGCCCGTGACCATCGCGATCTTCAGTCCGATATTGCGCAGCCGCCGCACCGCCTCGCTCGAGGAAGGCTTCTCCCGGTCCGCCACCGCCAGAAGGCCGATCGTCCTGCCGCCGGCCGCGACGAGCAGGGGAGTCTTTCCTTCGGCGGCGAACCGTTCCATTTCCTCGGCCACGGTGGAGAAGTCGAGGCCCTCCTCGCCGAAGAGCCTGGGCCCGCCGACGGCGACTCGCCGGCCCGAAACGGTCCCGACGACTCCACGGCCCGTCTTCGATTCGAAGTCCTGGACCTCGGGGAGCTCGATGCCGCGCTCGGCGGCCGCGTTCACGAGCGCCTCGGCCAGCGGATGCGCGGAGCTCTTCTCGATCGCCGCGGCGATGGCCAGCACTTCCGCGTCCGTGCCGGAGACGACGACCCGGTCTGTCAGCCGGGGTTTCCCTTCGGTCACGGTGCCGGTCTTGTCCAGCAGGACGATCGTGAGCGACCGCACCCGCTCGAGCGCGTCGGCGTTTCGGAACAGGATGCCCGAGCCGGCCCCGCGCCCGGTTCCGACGAGGATCGCCGTGGGCGTGGCGAGCCCGAGCGCGCAGGGGCAGGCGATCAGGAGCACGGAGGCGAGCACGATCGTCGCGAAGAAGGCGCGAGGCTCCGGCCCCGCGACGTACCAGACGACCCACGAGACGATCCCGATCGCGAGGACGATCGGAACGAAGACCCCGGCGACGCGGTCCGCCAGCTTCTGGATCGGAGGCTTCGAGGCCTGCGCCTGCTCGACGAGCCGCGCGATCTGGGCCAGGGCCGTGTCGCTGCCGACCGCGGTCGCCTCGATCTCGAGAACTCCCTGCTGGTTGATCGTTCCCCCGATGACCCGGTCCCCGGCCTTCTTCTCGACCGGCACCGACTCGCCGGTCACGAGCGATTCGTCCACGGACGACGCGCCCGCGCGCACCCGGCCGTCCACCGGCACCGAGTCGCCCGGCTTGACCCGCAGCAGGTCGCCGACCTCGACATCGGCGAGATCCACCTCTCTCTCGACGCCGTCCCGCAGGAGCCGCGCCTTCTTCGGCGCGAGGTCGAGGAGCTTGCGGATCGCCGCGGATGTCCGGCCCCGGGCCCGCGTCTCGAGGTACCGGCCGAGCAGGACGAGCGTGACGATGACGCCGACCGCCTCGAAGTAGACATGCCCCGCGCGGGCGGCGGTGAAGGCCTTCGGGAAGAGCGTGGAGGCGGCGGAGAGGAGAAACGCGGCCGTCGTCCCGAGGCCCACGAGCGTGTCCATGTTGGCGGTCCGGTGCTGGAGAGTCCGAACCATCCCCGAGAGAAAGGGCCAGCCGCAGTAGACGTACACGGGCAGCGTCAGGAGCAGAAGGACCGCGTCGCGGCCGGGGAAACGGATGTCGGCCATGGAGATCACCAGGACCGGGAGCGTCAGGGCGGCTGAGAGAGCCGTCCTCCGGATAAGCGAGCGGAGTTCCTCGGCGGCTCGATCCTCCGCGCGGCCGGGCTCTTCCTCCCCCGCCGGACGGGCCTGGTAGCCGGCGGTGCGGACCGCTTCGATCAGGCGGCGCGGGTTCAAGCCGCGCCCGGTGATCTGCGCCTGCCCGGTCGCCAGGTTGACGGAAGCGTCGGCGACGCCGGTCACGCCTTCGAGCGTTTGCTCGATGGTCGAGACGCAGGAGGCGCAGTGCATCCCTTCGATCGCCAGGGTCACGCGAGAGATGGACGGAGGAATCGCCGCCGGCACTCCGTCGGCCGCCACGCCCGCCTTGACCGGCGGTTTCCTCAGGAACGCCGACTTGGGCGGCCCCTTGATCTCGAAGAGCGGCGGCTGCCTCCTGCTCCCTCTCCCGGCGGGAGAGGCCAGGGGTGAGGGCGCCCCTTTTGCGCCCGGCGCCATCAACGGCGCCGGCGCCGCCTTGCCTTTCGGCTGCGCCGCCGGCATCCCCCGCGGCCCCCCCTCGAGGTACTTCTTCGGATCCCCGTCGAAGGCTTCCGCGCACCCCTTCGCGCAGAAATAGAACGTCCGCCCGCCGTGGACCCTCTTCGCCGCGGCGGACTTCGGGTCCACGGTCATGCCGCAAACCGGGTCCTTCGTTACCGGGTCACTCGCCAATTCCCTCTAACTCTACCCTCGGTGTAAAGCCGGCCCGCGCAGGCGAGCGCCGCCAGCGGGAGGCGAGCGAGAAGAGCGCCGTGTACCCGAAGCCGTTGAAAAAAACCAGCAGGAACGGCACTCCGACCCAGTACCGGTACTTCACTGCGAAGACGATCGCGGCGAGGAAGTACGCGGCCAGAAGGATCTCGGCGAGAAGGGAGGAGTTCCCCGGCGACCGGTACTTCTTCGCCTTCCAGTCTCCTGCGTCCGTTTCGATCCCGAACTTCGGCGTGCGCGTGAAGCCGGTCTTGCGGTTGAGGATCGCTTCGAGGACCGCGTGCATGTTGTTCAGCGACATCCCGATCCCGAGCGACAGCAGCAGGGGCATCCACTTGATCTCCCTCTTCCAGTCGCGCCCGATCTCCCGCTGCGAGGAGACGTAGAAGGCAATGAAGGAGAACGTCGCGCCGAAGAAGAGGGGAAAGTCGAGAAAGGCGACGCGCTGCCAGCCGATCCGCTCGCGGATGACGATTGCCGGGACGATCAGGAGCGCGAGCAGGACGACGAGGAGGTGCGAGAAGTTGTTGGTCAGGTGAAAGAACGCCTCGGCCTTGACCTTCCACGGATAGGCGCTGCGGAAGACCGCGGGAAGGAGCTTGCGTCCGGTTTCGATCGAGCCTTTCGTCCAGCGGTGTTGCTGGGACTTGAACCCGTTCATGTCCACGGGCAGCTCGGCGGGGGTGGCGACCTCCTTCAGGTACACGAATTTCCACCCGGCGAGCTGCGCGCGGTAGGAGACGTCGAGGTCTTCGGTGAGGGTGTCGGACTGCCAGCCGCCGATCTCCTCGAGGCATCGGCGGCGCCAGATCCCCGCCGTGCCGTTGAAGTTGAAGAAGCGCCCGGACCGGTGCCGCGCGGTGTGCTCGATGACGAAGTGGCCGTCGAGGAAGATGGACTGGACCCGAGTGAGGAGAGAGTAGTCGCGGTTCAGGTGCTCCCAGCGCGCCTGGACCATCCCCACGCCCGGATCGGAGAAATATGGCACCAGCTGCCGGAGCAGCTCCGGCTGCGGAAGGAAATCCGCGTCGAAGATGAGCAGGAACTCGCCCTTCGCCCTTTCCAGTCCGGCCTGCAGCGCCCCGGCCTTGAAGCCCCGGCGGTCCGAACGGGTCTGGTGGACGATGTCGGAGCCCAGCAAGCAGTGCCTCTCGACCGCGCGGCGGGCGACGTCGCGGGTCTCGTCGGTCGAGTCGTCGAGGACCTGGATCTCGAGCAGCTCGCGCGGGTAGTCCAGGGCCGCGACCGCGGCGATCAGCCGCTCGACGACGTAGACTTCGTTGTAGATCGGAAGCTGCACGGTGACGCGCGGAAGTTTCGTGAGCTCGCCCGCCGGGCGGGGAACGTCCCGCCGATGGCGGTAGTAGAGACGGACCATCATCGCGCGGTGAGTCCCGTACATCGCGAGAAGGGCGAGGACGACGTAGTAGGCGGCCAGCGTCGCGATCTGGGCGGTCTGACTCGACATGTTTCTAACCGCTGGCTCCTTCTCGCCGCGGGAGAGCTCGTCGCCGTCGGCTTTCTTCTCGCGCCCGACGCGGGAGCCCGCCTGGCGCCGTATCTGCTTCTCTTCGCCGCCGGCGCGGCGATATCCCTGTGGGCGGCCCGAATCTTAACCGCATCGAAGCCTCTCCGGCCTGCCTTCGTCGTCTTTGCCGCCGCCCTTCTCCGGGCCACGCTTCTCCTTCGATTGCCGGATCTCTCCGACGACGTCTGGCGTTACCTCTGGGACGGCCTCGTCGCGTCGAAAGGGGTCTCTCCCTACGCGTTCGCCCCGGACGATCCCGCCGTCTCGGGTTACGACCCGGGCTTCAACGAATTGCTCGGGCACCGGGACGTGCGCACCGTCTATCCTCCCGTCGCGCAGGCCGCCTTCCGCCTCTTCGGGAAAAGCCTCTACCTCTGGAAGGCGTTCGCCGCGGCCGCCGACGTCGGCGTCGTCGCACTGCTCGCCGGCGCCCCCGGGCCGGGCGCGGGGTTCGCGGCGGCGCTCTATGCCTTCCATCCGCTCGCGGTGACGGAAACGGCGGGGCAGGGGCACCTCGACTCGATCGGGATCGTTCTGCTGCTGGCTTGCCTCGCCCATCTGTCCCACCGGCGGCGCGGGGTGGCGGGTCTGTCTTTCGCGCTGTCGGTCCTGACCAAGTACGTCAGCCTTGCTACGGTGATCCCCCTCGCTCGGAGAGGGCGCGGCAAGTTCCTCGCCGCGGCGGCGCTCTCCGGCTCGGTGATCTGGCTGGCGGCGGGGGAGGCGGGCCCGTCGCCGCTGGGCGGGATGAGGCAGTACGCGACCCGATGGAGCTTCAATTCCCCCCTCTACGCCGGTGCGGTTGGGGTGATGGAAGGCCTGCATGTCCCGGAGCGCGCGAAGGCGGTTTTCCTGGGGTTGAAGGAGCGCTTGCACCATCCGGCCTGGACATCGCGAGTCTTTCCCTTCTTCTATTCCGCCTTCTTCGCGCGGATGTTCCTCGCGAGCCTTCTCGCCGCCGCCCTGATCGTCATCGGCTGGCGCGTCCGGACCGTCGATTCCGCGGTTTTCGCGAGCCTCGCCGCGCTGCTTCTGTTGTCGCCGACTCTCTATCCCTGGTACCTGCTCTGGATCCTTCCGTTTGCGGCGAAGGGGAGGAACCCGGCCTTCCTCTACCTGAGCTTCGCCGTTCCCTTGTCTTACGCGCTCGCCTTCCCCCTTCCGGGCGTCCCGGCGGGCCTCGTTTTGGCCGCCGAGTACGTACCCTTCGCCGTCTTACTCCTTCTCGGCGTCCGCCGCTCCGAAACCGCCCGATGACCCGATATCGCGCCGTTCTCTCCTACATCGGAACGGGATTCCGCGGCTGGCAGATCCAGCAAAACGCGCCGCGGACGGTCCAGGGCGTCCTCGAGGAAGCGCTCGCGCATTTTTCCGGCGAGGAGCCTCGGGCCGTCGCGGCGGGGAGGACCGAC
>DATFWF010000126.1:0-27162 GCA_035259605.1 Thermoanaerobaculia bacterium | reverse complement strand
TCGCCCGCGAGGTCCGCCGGGCGCTCGAGGCATCGCCGTCGGCGCCCGACGCGCAAAGGCTGCTGGCCATCCTCGTCGAGTACTACGCGGCCGCCCGCTTCGAGCCGGCGGAGTTCCAGGCGGAGGAGGGGCGCGCGCTGACCAGGCTCGCGGCTCGCAGCGCCGTCCTCGACGCGCCGATCCGGCAGATGGCGGCTGCCGTCAAGGGCGAGGTCCCGATCCTCCTCGACCGCGGGGCCGCCGGAGGCTTCTTTCCCGCGTGGGTCTGGGACCAATGGAAGACCGAGCCCTTCTCCCGGTTCTTAAAGACGATCGGGGACTCGTACGACCGCGCGGATCAGCCGCGCCAGGCGCTGGCTCGCTACGCGGCGGCCTGGGCGCTCGATTCCGCCAACACCGAGGCGGCTCTCTACGCGGCCGTGATCCTGAGCGATCACTCGACCGACCTCGACCCTTCCGGAAAGCTTCTCGACCGCCTCACCGAGGGCCTCTTCGACGACAAGATGGCCGCGTACAGGAAGCTCGACTGGGTCAACGTGCTGCGCCTCCACACCGTGCTCGGCGACATCTTCGAGAGGCAGGACAAGTGGGGGCCGCCCGGCAACCCGAGGAGCGCGGTCTTCCAGTGGACCGCGGCGCTGCGCGCCGAATCGGAGGTGCGCAAGGTCAAGCCCGGCTTCCAACCCTCGCCCGGCCTGTACCTGCGCCTGGGCAACTGCTACCAGCGGCTGGGCGACCGGGAGGCTGCGTGGAACGGGTACGTGAAGGCGTCGTACGCGTTCCTGAAGATCTCCAAGCCCGAGGAGGCGGCCGGGGCGCTCGAGCGTTCGCGAGCGCTCGGCGTGCCGGTGACCGCGGAGAAGGAGAAGACGCTGCGATCGCTCGAAAGCGCCCTGGATGATTCCCGGAAGTCCCGCAAGGAAGGCGTCCGGTTTGCGAAATAGGAGGAAGGACCATGAGGAAAGGTGCCCTTCGTGTCTGCATCGATCGCGTCATTCCGCTCTCCTTGAAGGCGAAGGCGGCCGCTCTGGCCGTCCGGGAGAATCCCGCCAACGGGCCGCGCTCCTTCTCGATGATGACGCCGGCTGTCTCCTCCGGGGTCTCGGCCCACCCGTTGAAGATGGCGCTCTTCACCGGAAAGCGCTGGAAACCCGGCCGCACTCTCGGGATCCGGTTCCTGGACGGCAGCAAGATCCAGCGCGCCAAGACCGAGCACTTCGCGAAGGAGTGGCTGGACTTCGCGAACGTCAAGTTCAAGTTCAACGCCGGGCCGAAGGCCGAGATCCGCATCTCCTTCAAGGCGGACCCGGGGTCCTGGTCCGCGGTCGGCACGGACTGCCTCCTTGCGGACGCCTTCCCGGCCAAGGAGCCCACGATGAACTTCGGCTGGCTCGCCGACGACACCGACGACACGGAATACCGCCGCGTCGTCGTCCACGAGTTCGGCCACGCCCTCTCGGCGATCCACGAGCACCAGAACCCGAAGGGCGGCATCCAGTGGAACACCCAGGCGGTCTACAAGACTTTCAGCGGCCCCCCCAACAACTGGTCGAAGCAGGAGATCGACTTCAACATCCTCCAGAAGTACTCACTCGACCAGCTGAACGCGACCGACTTCGATATCGATTCGATCATGCTGTATTCGTTTCCCCCCGAGTTGATCAAGGGCGGAAAGGGGACGCCCGAGAATACGGACCTGTCCTCCGGCGACAAGAAGTTCATCGCGCAGATGTATCCGAAGCCGTAAGCGAGAGAGGGCCGAATGCCCGCAGTGGATCACGGCTCGCTCCTGGAGAAGCTGAAGGAGAAGTTCCGGGTCTTCCTCGTCAACCGCTTCGCGGACCCGCGGCTGGGGTTCGGCGGCGACCCGGTCCTGCGAGCCGTGATCCCGGACCTGCACTGGATCTCCGCGGATCGGGCCGCGAGGTATCCGGACTACCACTTCGACGGATCGCCGCTCTTCCTCACGCTCTTTGAAATCCTGCGGCGCGCCTCGAACCTCGAGGTCTACCAGACCGGCGACCGGCTCGACTTCTGGAGGATGGGCGATCCCGGCGAGTCGCCCGACGAGATCTACCAGAAGATCTTCGGCGATCCGGACGTCTCGATGATGAACATGGTGCTCGCCGACTCGGGCGCGACGATCGTGCGGGGCAACCACGACGCGCCGCTCGAGGATCTGACCGACCCCGCCAACACGCGGCCGGACCGGTACGTCGGGGCGGGCGGCAGGTTCTTCCTCACGCACGGGAACATCTGGGACCAGCTCGAGAGGCTGCCGGACCGGCTCCAGTGGGGCGCGGTGCTCAAGGCCGAGCACCACCACGCCGGAACGTACCAGGTCGGCCCCTTTACCCGGGACCCGGAGGTTTCGATCGACCGGCAGCTGCTGCTGCGCCGGGCGACGCTCGACAGGACGACTCCGATCGTCCTGCCGGCGCGCACCGGCGCCGTCCCGATCTCGACGGAAGCGGACGTCGCCGCGGTCTCCTTCGCCCACGTCCCGATCTCCCGATTCGACGACGGCCGTTTCAGCGGTATCGACGACTTCCAGAAAACGAGCGGGATCGTGGATTTCGGCGGTGCGATCCGCGCCGAGGCGCGGGCGCGCGGAGGCGCCTGCCGCCTCTTCCTCGTTTCCCACACTCATTGGCCCCGCATCCTCGTGGACGAGCATCCCGCCGGCGGCCCTCTCGTGACGATGGACTGCGGGGCCTGGATCGAGAACTCCACGATCCTCGGAGAGCCCGCCCAGAGGTCCCACTCCATCGGAGTCCAGTTCGCCGACGAAGTCCGGATCTACCAGCTCGCCCCCCGCTGACGGTTGACGGTGTCCGCGGGCGGGGCGGATAATCGACGAGGGGTCCAAATTGAAGCCCAGCTCGATCGATTACCTGCTCAACAGCTCCGACGCGCCCAACAAAGCCAACGCTCCGGCGATGCCTCCGCAGTCGGTCAACGCCCTCGTGGACAAGGCGGCGACCCTGTGGGGCGGGCAGATCCTGGCCGAGCTGGCGAAGTCGCCGGCGGGCCAGGCCTACGCTTTCGACCTGGTGGACAAGACGGGGATGGACATTCAGACGGTTCACCAGGTCCTCGACGTCGTTCGCCAGCCCCAGTACGGCTGGGTGGACGTGGACAAGGCGGACTTGAAGGGGAACTACCTCGTCCGTCTCACCGACCGTGGAAAGAAGTATCTCGAGGAACTGAAGGCGAGCCTGAGCAGGTAGAGCCATTCCGGTATCAGCGGCGGCGAGACCCCGGCGAGCCCTGGCCCTCCTGGAGCTCCTGCTGCTCGCCGGCCTGGCGTCCGTCGCCGCCCTGGTCCACGAGGCGTACCTCCCGGAAGGCTCCCGCGAGCCCTTCTGGCTGCAGGCGCTCCTGCCCGCTCTGCTGACCGCGTTCTTCGGGTGCCTTCTCGGAGCGAGCGAGATCATCTCCCGCTACCGCGACGAGCCGCTCAAGGCGGTCTTCAACGTGTACGGCGCGACCTATCTCGTGACCAACGCGTCGGTCTCGCTCGCCGCGTTCATGCTTCTCGCGCGGTACCACGACAAGCTCCTTCCGGCGGCGATCCGCCACGAGGACGGGATCCTTATGTCCCTCTTCGCGGGCTTCGGCGCGATGGTCATCCTCCGCTCGAAGCTCTTCGTGTACCACAGCCTGGACGGCAAGGAGATCCCGATCGGGCCGGACCTCGTCGCGGACCGGCTGCTCAAGGTCATCGACCGCAAGATCGACCGCCAGCGCGCCGCCGCCCGCGAGCAGCTCGTCTTCGACCTGATGCGCAAGTACACGAGGTTCGGCGTCACCTCGGAGTTCTTCCAGATCTCTCTCGGCAGCTTCCAGAACCTCTCCGACGAGGAGAAGGTCGAGTACAAGGAGAAAGCCGAGAGACTCGCGCAGCTCCCCCTCTCCGAGGCTCTGAAAATCATGGCGCTCGGCTTCCTCTTCCTGGACCTCTCCGGCGAAGCCAACCTGCGCGATGTCTGCGCGATCCTCGACCAGCGCCTCGCGGAGCTTCCGGCGGCCCCGCCGACCTCTTGAGCAACCGGCAGAGGTCTCGGGACCTCGCGGATCCGGAACGGTGCCCCTCTGGGGGAACGTCGAGGCGAGGCGCTACCAGGCGATGTCGTGACCGAGGCGGTCCAGGAAGCGGGAGGTATCGGCGGGAGTCAGGCGGTCGATGACCTGGAGCATCGCGGCGACGCTTGAGGAAGGGGAGAGGGGGGCGCCGGGGCCGCCCATGTCGGTTCGGACCCAACCGGGGCAGAGCGACACGCAGACGAACCGCTCGGTCTTCAGGTCGGCGGCGATCGAGCGCGTGAGCTGATTCAGAGCGGCCTTGGACGCGCGGTAGGCGATCCAGCCTCCGCCGTCGTTTTCGGAGACGGAGCCGAGGCCGCTGGACAGGTTGACGATGGTCCGCCGGCCGCCGGCGCGCAGGCTCGGCAGCAAGGCCTGAGTGACCGCGGCCGGCCCGATCGTGTTGACGCGGAGCGCTTCCTCCAGGTCCTCCATCTTCAGCCGCGGGAAAGCCGGGCCGTCCTCGCCGATCGCCGCGTTGTTGATCAGCACGTCGAGCGGCACGCCCTGGAGCCTCTTCGTGAGATTCGCGACGCTCTCCGCGTCGGCGACGTCGAGCGGCTCGACGCGCACGGGCAGCCTCCGGAGATCCGCCGCCTTCTCGGGCCGCCGGGCCGTCGCGATGACTTCGTCTCCGCGGCGGGAGAGCGCCTGCGCGAAGGCGAGGCCGATTCCACGGTTGGCGCCGGTCACGAGCCAGGCGCAGGACTTTCGGGACGCCACGTCAGGCGAGGGCGATGATCCGGGCGGCCAGGCCGACGACCCGCCAGAAAACCCGGGCGGTCGTCTCCACGTCCTTGATCCCCTCGAGCGACGACTCGAGGCTCTTGATGCCGGCGTTCAGCTCCGCGCCGTGGGCGTCGAGCTCCTTGCGCAGCGTGCGGAACTCCTCCTCCTCGAGCTTCTCGATCAGCGCGTCGAGGTCGGCTCGGGCCTTCTGGAAGCCGCGGATCTTCTCCTTGTCGCCGGCGAGGGCGTCGAGGATCTCTCCGGCGTGTTCCTCGACCGGAGCCCGGACTTTGTCCCGCAGCGTGTCGAGGAGCTCGGTGCGGGCGCTCACGGCAGGACCGCCTTCGCCGATTCGGCGAACGAGATGACCGCCTCGAGGTCGGAGAGGAGCGCCGATTCGTCCACGCGGCCTTCGACGAACGCCGCCCAGGCCGAGCGCAGTTTCGAAGCGGCCTCCGAGGCGTCGGAGAGGGCCTCGACGCTTCGCGGGGCGAGGACGTAGGAGCGGCGCAGCTCGATCCAGGCCCGCTGGTCGGCGATCGACCCTTCGAGGAAGGGGCGCGTGATGTCCCGCTCGCGGCCGAGCGAGGCGATCGAGGCGAGGTCCGCCTGGACCTTGCGGCGCAGCGCTGCCAGGAACGCCTGCTGAATGCGCAGCTCCCGGTCGATCGTGTCGGCGCGGGCGGCCAGCTCCCGCGAGAGCGCCGCGCTTCGGACCGCTCGGACCGTCAGGCGCCCGGCCTTCGAGATCAGGTCGGTCTCGGCCGGGGAGAGGAGCTTCGATCCGGACAGGGCCTGGCCGGCGCTGTTCAACGAGCCGGCGATCCCGTTGATCTGGTTGGCCGCCTCCGTGTCCACGGTGTCGTCGGCGAGCGCGCCGAGCGCTTCGAAGTAGCGGGTCAGCAGGCGCGAGTGCTTGCGGAGCTTCTCCAGCTCCCCGACCAAATCTGCGGCGGCGGCGTGCTTCTCCAGGAGAGCACGGCGATCCTCGCGCGAGAGGCCCTGCGCTTCGGAGAGGAGGCGCGCCGAGTCCGCGTCCAGAGAGGTTTCCTCGGCGACGCCGATGAGCTTGTCGGTTGCCCTGCCGTAGGCGGCGCCCGCGCTGGCGAGCTTCTTCGCGTGCGGGATCGTCGAGGCGCACGCCGCCGAAAGGCTCAGGGCCCCGGCGCCGATCAGGACAGCAACGCGACTGGCCAAGTGCGGCCAGTCTACCGCCGCCGGCCTCCCTGTCGACTGTCGACGGTGGACTGTCGACTCCTCGTTGCTACCAGACCTCGCAGCGGGACTCCCCCGGTCGGACCATGGCCGAGCCGGCTTTGCAGGAGAACGCCTTCTGGAACTCGGGCAGGTTCGACACCGGGCCGATGACCCGGTACCTGGCGATCGGGTGCGGGTCGCCCTGGACCATCGTGCGCATAGTCTCCGGCCGGATGGCGTCGCCGCGGAACTGACCCCACGCGATGAAGAACTGCTGGTCCGGCGTGAAGCCGTCCTGGTCCGGCAGCGCCGCCTTGCCCCGGCGGGAGATCTGAAAGGCGCGGTACGCGATCTTGGCTCCAGCGAGGTCGCCGATCGCCTCTCCCAGGACGAGCTTCCCGTTGTGGTGCAGCCCCGGCTCGACGAAGTAGTTTTCGAACTGGTTGACGACGCACGCGCCCTTCTCCTGGAACTTCTTCAGGTCCTCGGCGGTCCACCAGTTGTTCAACCGCCCCTCCGCGTCGTACTGCGCGCCCTGGTCGTCGAACCCGTGACTGATCTCGTGCCCGATGACGACGCCGATCGCCCCGTAGTTGACCGCGTCGGTCGAGTCGAGGCTGAAGGCGGGCGGCTGGAGGATCCCGGCCGGAAACACGATCTCGTTCAAGAGGGGGTTGTAGTACGCGTCGGAGGTCGGCGGCGTCATGCCCCAGCGCCCGCGGTCCACCGGCTTGCCGATCGTCGAGAGGTTGTCGGCGACGTTGAACTTGCGCCCCGCGAGGACGTCGTCCCAGTACGACGAACGCGTGATCTCGACCTTGCTGTAGTCCTTCCACCTGTCGGGATAGCCGATCTTCGGGTTGAAGGTCGAGAGCTTCTCCAGGGCGCGTTTCTTCGTCTCCGGGCTCATCCAGTCGAGCCCGTCGATCGTCTCCTTCATCGCGAGGCGCAGGTTCGCGACGAGCTCGACCATCCGGGCCTTCGCCTCGGGCGGGAAGTACTTCTCGACGTACTTGCGCCCGAGCGCCTCGCCCAGGAGGCGGTCCGCGGACTCCGAGCAGCGCTTCCACCGGGGCTTCATTTCCTTCGCGCCCTGGAGAAACGCCCCGTTGAACGCGAAGTCCTCCCGGACGAAGTCCTCCGACAAGGACGGCGCGGCGGAGTCGACGACGTGCCACCGCAGGTACGTCTTCCAGTCGTCGATCGGAGTCGCCGTCAACTGCCGGTTGAACTCGGCGAGGAACTTCGGCTCGGCCACGTTGACGTCGGCCGGCCTGGCCTCGGGCTCCGCCCCGCGCGCGTCCCGGGCCAGGCGCATGCGGTGGTAGTAGGCGGTCCAGTTGAAGTCCGGGGTCATCCTCTGGAGATCGGCAAAGCTCGTCTTGTGGTCGGTCTCGCGGGGATTTCGGAGCGCGACGTTGTCCAGCGAGTTCTCGGCGAGCTGCGTCTCCATTCGCATCACGGTGGCCGCCGCGGCCTTCGCCCTGGCCTCGTCGTATCCGGCGAGCTTGAACATCGCGGCGACGTGGGCCAGATACTTCTCGCGCGCCTCGACGAAGCGCGGCTCCTTCTTCAGGTAGTAGTCGCGGTCGGGCATCGCCAGGCCGCTCGCAAAGATCTGGGCGATGACGTCGTTGGGATTGTGGTTGTCCGAGTTGCCGAAGACCGCGAAGGGAACGCGGATGGCGATCGAATGGAGGTTCGTGATGACCAGGCGGATGTCCGCCGGGTTCTTCATCGCGTCGATCGCGGCGAAGAGCGGCTCGATCGGCCCGGCCCCGAGGCTGTTGATCCGGGCCTCGTCCATGCAGGCAGCGTAGAAGTCGCCGACGAGCTGATCGACGCTCCCCTTGGGCGCGTCCTTGACGGCGGCGGCCTCCTCGAGGATTCCCTTCAGGCGGTCCTTGTTCGCCTCGCCCGCCTGCCACCGGCGGCTCCAGCGTCCCATCGAGGGCGGGATCGGGTTGGCGGCGCGCCAGGCGCCGTTGGCGAACTGGAAAAAGTCGGTGCACGGGTCCGCGGATCGGTCGATGTCCGCGGTCTCGATTCCCTTGCCCGCGGTGCCCGGCGTCAGGGCAAGCGAGACGAGGGCCGCGAGAGCTGTCAGCGTCCTGCCGATGCGCATGGTTCTCCCTTCCAAGTCCGGCCAAGAGCCTTACGTGCCCGGCGCGATAAGGTTAGCCGAGATGGCCGCGTCTCGCCGGGGGAGCCGGATCCTGCTCTTCGCGCTCCTCGGGCTGTGCCTTTCCGGCGCGTCTCCGGCTCGACCGAGCGTTTCCCCGACGCCGCCGCCGGCGACGGCCTCGGCCGCCGCGGGACGCTTCGACCCGGAGGCAGCAACGCGGGACTGGCTCGCGAGGATTTCCCCCGCGAAGAAGGCGCGGTCAGACGCCTACTTCGAGGGCGGCTACTGGCTTCACCTGTGGGGCTTCCTCTATGGAATCGCGACGATGGGACTGCTGCTCGCGGGTGGATGGTCCGCCCGGATGCGCGACCTGGCGGAGAGGATGTCGCGCCGGCCGGCGGTGCAGACCTACCTTTACTGGGTCCAGTTCCTCCTGGCGACCGTCGTCCTGCTCTTTCCACTGACCGTCTACGAGGGGTTCCTCCGCGAGCGCCGGTACGGGCTGGCGACGCAGACCTTCTGGCCGTGGATGGGGGACCGGTTGAAGGAGCTGGGCCTTTCGCTGGTGATGGGCGGCTTGACCGTCGTCGCGCTCTACGCGGTCGTGCGGCGCGCCCCGCGCACCTGGTGGATCTGGGGAGCGCTCACCGCCACGGCGCTCTGGGCGTTCACCGTTCTGATCGCGCCCGTCTTCGTCTTCCCGCTCTTCAACCGCTTCACGCCGCTTTCCGACGATGCGGTTCGGGGGCCGATCCTCTCGCTCGCCCGCGCCAACGACATCCCGGCGAGCGACGTCTACGTGTCGGACGCCTCGCGGCAGACGACGCGCGTCTCGGCGAACGTCAGCGGCCTCTTCAGGACGCTCCGGATCACCCTGAACGACAATCTCCTGAAGCGCTGCTCGCTTGCCGAGATCGAGTCGGTGATGGGGCACGAGATGGGACATTACGTTCTCCACCACCTGGAGAAAGGGATCGTCTTTACGGGGATCCTGATCGTCGCGGGGTTCCTGTTTCTCCGCGCGTCGTTCGACGCGATCGCCAGGCGATACGGGGCTCGCTGGGGGATTCGCGGGCCGGCCGACGCCGCCGGGATGCCGCTCTTCGCGATCCTCGCCGCGACCTATCTCTTCATGATGACTCCGGTGATCAACTCGATCACGCGGGTCCAAGAGGCGGAGGCGGACCTCTTCGGGTTGAACGCGAGCGGGCAGCCCGACGGGTTCGCCGAGGTGACGCTGAAGCTCGGGGAGTATCGGAAGCTCGAGCCGGGGCCGCTCGAAGAGGTCCTCTTTTACGATCATCCGAGCGGCCGCACGCGAATCCTCATGGCGATGCGCTGGAAAGCCGAGCACCTCCCTCCGCGCTAGCGATCGGCGCCAAAGCCCTGGCCTTGTTGGGCTTGCGAGGGCTTGACATGTCTTAGCAAATTGCAATAGAAATATTGCGATTTGTTATGAAGCTGGGCGAGAAGATCCGCTACCTCCGATTGATGGAGGGGACGCTTCGCGGGCTCGACCGGGAGATGAGTCAGGCGGAGGTCGCCCGCTCGGTCCGAAAGGACCTCGGCGAATCCATCAGCCAGGCCTACCTCTCGCAGATCGAGAGCGGCGCGCGGCCGCACATGACGAACAAGACGCGGTCGCTTCTCGCGCGCTTCTTCAAGGTCCACCCGGGCTTTCTCGTGGACGATCCGGAGGGGTTCCAGACGGAGCTCTCCTCGGAGCTCGCCGGGCTCGAAGACAAGCTCGACCTCTGGCTCATTTCCGGGGCCGAGCGGTTCCGCCGCGACAAGGACGTCAGCCAGGCGCTCCTCGCCCTGGCGAAGCATCCGAACTCCCGCCGCTGCCTCGCGCTGATGCGGGAGATCCTGGAGACGCCCAACCTCGCCGAGCGGCTCCTCCAGGTGCTGCGGCCCGAATCGCTCGCCATGCCGTCGCGCCGCCGCCGGCAAAGGAGGGTCTCGTGAGCTGGGAAAGCTTCTACCTCGTCTGCTTCGTCGCCGGGTTCATCCTGAGCGTTCTCGCGCTTCTCGGCGGGACGCTTCATCTGCCGATCGGGCACGACGCGAATGGCTGGCACTTCGGCTCGCACGGCGGCGCCGTCGGCCACGGCGCCCACGCGCCCGGCCACGGCAACGGGATCTCGCCCTTCAACTTCGCGACGCTGATGGCGTTCCTCGCCTGGTTCGGCGGGATGGGCTATCTCCTGTCGGGCCGCGGCCACCTGGGCGAGCTCGCCGTTCTGGGACTGGCGCTCGTCGCGGGAGTCGCGGGGTCCGCCGTCGTTTTCGTTTTCCTCACAAGAGTCCTCTTGAAGCACGAGAAGTTCCTGGAGTCTGCGGATTTCGAGATGACCGGCGTCCTCGGAAGGGTGACCGTCGGGATCCGCGAAGGCGGGACCGGCGAGATCGTGTACTCGCAGGCCGGCACTCGCCGGAGCTCCGGCGCCCGCAGCGAGAGCGGCGCCTCGATCGCGCGGGGCAGCGAGGTGGTCGTCACGAAATACGAGAAGGGGATCGCCTTCGTCCGACCCTGGGAAGAGCTCGCGGGGGAGGCGCCGGGCGGCGGCGCGCCGAAGACGGCGGACCTCCGGTGAAGGAGGACACGATGAAGACGATCCTGTGGGCCCTCGCGGCGGCGGGGACCTGCCTGCTCGCGGCGGCCGTGATCTTCGGCGACCAGCCGGCCGGCAAGCGCGCGGACGAAGCGGCGATGAAGGCCGCGGAGTCCGCGGCGAAGTCGTGGCTCGCGTTGATGGATTCGGGCCAGTACGCGCGGAGCTGGAAGGAAGCGGCGCAGCAATTTCGGAGACAGATCACGAAGGAGGAGTGGGAGAAGTCCGCGAAATCCGCCCGCGAGAGCCTCGGCAAGGTCCTCTCCCGCGAGTTGAAGATCGAGCAGTACGGCCAGGGGATGCCCGGAGCTCCGGACGCCGAATACCTGGTCCTCGTCTTCGACAGCTCTTTCGAGAACCGGAAGGAGGCGGGGGAAACGGTGGTGCCGGTCAAGGAGAAGGACGGGGTCTGGAGAGTGGCGGGGTACTCAACGAAATGACCGCGGCTGCGGCCGCGGTACGGCTCAAAGGAGGCTTCCTTATGTTCGGAATCGCGATCGGGACCTGGGTCATTCTCGGTTTGATGTTCCTCGCCCTCCTGTTCATCCTGGTCATGCTGGCCAAGATGTTCCGGAAGGCGGGCCCCAACGAGGCGCTCGTCGTGTACGGGTTCCGCGGGACGCGCGTCGTCAAAGGCCACGGCACGATCATCTTTCCGATGGTCGAGAGCTGCCGCGAGCTCTCGCTCGAGCTGATGTCCTTCGACGTCGCCCCGCAGCAGGACCTCTACACCAAGCAGGGCGTCGCGGTGACGGTCGAGGCGGTCGCGCAGATCAAGGTCAAGTCCGACCGTGAATCCATCGAGACGGCCGCCGAGCAGTTCCTGACCAAGACGCCGCCGCAGAGAGAAGGCCTGATCCGCCTCGTCATGGAAGGGCACCTGCGCGGCATCATCGGGCAATTGACCGTCGAGGAGATCGTCAAGCAGCCGGAGATGGTGGCCGACCGGATGCGGTCGACCTGCGCCGACGACATGACCAAGATGGGGCTCGAGGTCGTCTCCTTCACGATCAAGGAAGTCCGCGACAAGAACGAGTACATCACCAACATGGGACGCCCCGACGTCGCCCGCATCAAGAGGGACGCCGACGTCGCCGCGGCCGAGGCCGAGCGGGACACCGCGATCAAGCGCGCGCTCGCCCAGCGGGAAGCCGCGATCGCGAAGGCCCAGGCGGACCAGGAGCGGGTGCTGGCGGAGACGCTGTCCATGGCCAAGCAGGCCGAGGCGCAGCGCGACATGGAGGTCAAGAAGGCCGCCTACAACGAGGCGATCAAGAAACAGCAGGCCCAGGCGGACAAGGCATACGAGATCCAGACCAATGTCATGCAGCAGCAGGTCATCGCCGAGGCCGTGCGCGTTCAGCAGGTCGAGAAACAGGAGCAGATCAAGGTCCAGGAGGCCGAGATCCAGCGCCGCGAGAAGGAGCTGATCGCGACGGTCCTGAAGCAGGCCGAGATCGAGAAGCAGCGCATCGAGACGCTCGCCGGCGCCGAGCGGCAGCGCCTGACGCTCGAGGCCGAGGGGCGCGGCGCCGCCGTCCGCGCGGAAGGCGAGGCGGCGGCCGAGATCATCTACAAGAAGGGGGAGGCCGAGGCCAAGGCGATGAACGTCAAGGCCGAGGCGTACCAGGAGTGGAACCAGGCGGCGGTCGTGGACCGGCTGATCGGCGGGCTGCCCGAGGTCGTCCGAGCGATGGCCGAGCCGCTGTCCAAGGTGGACAAGATCACGATCGTCTCGACGGGCAACGGCGACTCCGCCGGCGCCAACAAGATCACCGGCGACATGGCCAAGATGGCCGCGCAGGTGCCCGCGCTCTTCGAGGCGCTCTCCGGGATGCGGATCTCCGACCTCTTCTCCAAGGTCCGGGAGATCGGGGAGCAGCAGAAAACGTCCGAAGCGAAGTGAGGACCTTAGACCTTAGACCTTAGACCTTAGACCTTAGACATTAGACCTTGGACCCTCAAAGGAGGACGTCATGGCGCTGTTGGAAAGAGTCGCGACGCTGGTTCGGGCGAACTTGAACGACCTGATCGACAAGGCCGAGGAGCCGGAGAAGATGATCAAGCAGGTGATCCTCGACATGCAGAACCAGCTCCTGCAGGTCAAGACCCAGGTCGCGATCGCGATCGCGGACCAGCACCTGCTGGCGAAGAAGGCCGCCGAGAACGAGGAGAAGGAAAAGGAGTGGATGGCCAAAGCGGAGCTGGCCGTGGAAAAGAAGGACGACGCGCTGGCGCGCGCCGCGCTGGCGCGCGCGATGGGCTACAAGGACCTGGCCGGGAACTTCCACCAGCAGGTCGCCGACCAGAAGACCGAGGTCGAGAACCTGAAGACGGCCCTGCAGAAGCTCGAAGGCAAGCTCGCCGAGGCGCAGTCGAGAAGCGACCTGCTGATCGCGCGGCAGCGGCGGGCCCGGGTCTCGAAGAAGGCCAGCGAGGCGAAGCTCGCGGTGACCGCCGGAGCCGCCTCGAATACCTTCGACCGGATGAAGGAGCGCGTCTCCCGCGCCGAGGCGGTCAGCCAGGCGTGGGCGGAGATGACCTCCGACGACGTGGACGACCGCTTCGCGGCCATGGAGAAGGAGAAGGAAGTGGACCGGCTGCTGTCCGAGCTGAAGTCCAGGAAGCTCCTGGGAGCGTGAGGGCCGGAAGGAGATAGGCGGCAGGCGGAAAGCGAGAGAAGGAGGATTCTTTGATTCCGAACAACTTCATCACCTCGGCGAACGAACTGCCCGGGTACCGGATCGTGAGAAACGTCGGGATCGTTCGCGGGATCACGGTGCGGTCCCGATCGATCGTCGGGACCATCGGTGCGGGACTGCAGAGCCTGCTGGGAGGAAACATCACGCTCTGGACGGAGCTGTGCGAGCACGCGAGGGCGGAGGCCTTCCAGCTCATGGCGCAGCACGCGCAGGACGCCGGCGGCAACGCCGTCGTCGCGATGCGCTACGACACGACCGAGATCGCGCAGGGAGTCGCCGAGGTCCTGGCCTACGGGACGGCGGTGGTGGTGGAGGCCCAGCGGAGCTGACTGGCTTCCGGCGTTGCTTCTAGGGCGCAGGGGATAATGCCTACTTCATGGAATAGGAGGGATTCATGAGACGGCGACTCTTTCTGCCGGCGGGAATCGGGATTCTGGCCGCGATCGCGGCCGGGCCTGCTCGCGCTGCGGACCCGGCGACCGGCTTCCGGGGCGAATACATCGCGGAGGTGGACGCGGTCGGCCAGAAGCTCCTCGACCTCGCCAACGCGATGCCGGCGGACAAGTACGGATGGCGCCCGTCGCCCGGCGTGCGCTCGGTCGGCGAGGTTTACGTCCACCTTTCCGGAGGCAACTTCACGCTTCCGTCCTGGATGGGCGTCAAGCTGCCCGAGGGGATCAGCCGGGACATGGAGAAAACGATCACCGAGAAGAGCAAGGTCGTGGACCTGCTGAAGAAGAGCATCGAGAACGTCAAGACGATGGCGGCCGGGATGAACGACGCGGACCTGGACAAGAAGGTCAAGGCGTTCGGCGGCCGCGAGATGACCGAGCGGCAGTTGATGATCCGGATCCTCAACCACATGCACGAGCACCTGGGGCAGTCGATCGCCTACGCGCGGTCCAACGGCGTGACCCCGCCGTGGTCCGAGGCGGGGGAGGCGCCCGCAAAGAAGTCCTAGAGGGCACGGGGCCCTGAACTTTCAGTGCCTCTTTTGCGTTTCTATTAGCGATGACAGCGGCGATCCAGGCCCGCGGACTGAGAAAGGTGTATCGCTCCGGCCTGAAGGGGCGCGGGGTGATCGCCTTGAACGGCATCGACTTACACGTCGAGCCGGGCGAGGTGTTCGGCCTGCTGGGCCCCAACGGCGCCGGCAAGACGACGACCGTCAAGATCCTCCTCGGCCTGACCCACGCCACCGCCGGCGACGCGTCGATCTTCGGGGTCCCGGTCGGCGATCCGAAGAGCCGCCGGCGCGTCGGCTATCTGCCGGAGGGCCACCGCTTCCCGGGTTACCTGACCGCGCGGGAGACCCTGGCGATCTTCGGGCGGATGTCGGGTATCGACTCGTCCGCCGTCCGCCGGCGCATCCCGGAGCTGCTCGAACGGGTGCGGCTCTCGGAATGGGCGAACGTCCGCGTCAAGAAGTTCTCCAAGGGGATGACCCAGCGGCTTGGCCTCGCCGCGGCCCTCGTCCACGAGCCGGACGTCCTGCTGCTCGACGAGCCGACCGACGGCGTGGACCCGGTCGGCCGCCGGGAGATCCGCGACCTCCTCAACGAGGAAGCGGGGAAGGGACGCGCGATCCTCGTCAACTCGCACCTGCTCTCCGAGGTCGAACGCATGTGCGGCCGCGTCGCCGTTCTCCGGCAGGGCTCGGTCGCGGCGCAGGGGAGGATCGAGGACCTGACGGCGGCGACCTCGCGCTACAAACTCGTCGCGAGCGGCGTAGACGACGCCCTCCTCGCCGACCTGCGCGGAACCGGCGCCTCGATCGACCGGGTCAACGGCCACTTCGACCTGACCGCGCGGGACGTGGCGCACCTGAACGCCCTCGTGGACCGCCTCCGCGCCCGGGGCGCGCAGCTCGAGGAGCTGTCCCCGGTCCGTTCCTCGCTCGAAGACGTGTTCGTGGGCCTGGTCACGACCAAGCCCGAGGAGCCGGTCTCATGAAGGCCTGGGCGGCGAGCGTCGAGGAGGTGTTTCGCGAGGCGGCGGCCCGCTGGACGCTGGTCGCCTACTTCGCGCTGTCCTCGCTCTTCATCCTGATCTTCGCGATGGCGGTGAACCTCGACGTCGTCAACGGCGCGCTCGCGGGCGCCAAGCTCTTCGGCCAGTCCGTCCATCTGCCCGACCGGACGATCGACATCGACCGCATGGTCCTCGGGTTCGAGTCGGGCTTTTCGGGATTCCTCTATCTGGTCGGAACGTTCCTCGCCCTCTTCGCGACCGCGCACCTGGTGCCGCGCCTCCAGGAGAAGGGGACGATCGACCTCTACCTTTCCCGCCCGGTCGGCCGCATCCCGCTTCTGCTCTCGCGCTACTCGGGAGGGATGCTCCTGGCGGCGGCGAACCTGCTCTACCTGATCGGCGCGATCTGGATCATCATCGTGTGGAAGACCCGCGTCGTCCACGCGAGCTTCCTCCTGGGCGGAGTGACGATCCTCTTCACGATCGCCGTCCTGCTCGCCTTCGCCTTCCTCGTCGGCGTCGCGACCTCCTCGACCGGCGTGTCGCTGATGTCCACGTACGCGGTCTTCTTCCTCGCGGCGATCCTCGCCGCCCACAAGAAGATCGCCGCGGCGATGTCCTCGGAGTGGTCGGCGAAGCTCGTCGAGGGCCTGTACTGGGTCTTCCCGAAGACGGCCGAGCTCGGCCGAGCGACCGTGGCGTCGGTCGGGGGCAGCCAGGTGCTTCGCGGAGCGGCTCCGGCGAATCTGTTCGCGGTCTACGGCTCGACGGCGCTCTTCGGCCTCGCGGCCCTGGCGCTGGCCTGCTGGTTGTTTTCGAGAAAGGACTTCTGACATGAAGAAAGTGAATGCGCTCGTCAATCTCGCGGTGGCCGGCTTCGCGTTCTGCGTCGCCCTGAGCGCGGCGGCCCCGTCGTACGCGGCCTCCCGCTCGGCGCCGGACCTCCTGTCGCTCGTCCCCTCGGACGCCGCGACGGTGGCCGTCGTCCGCTTGAACGACCTGCGGGAGAGCCCGCTCGCGGCGAAGCTCTTCGCCAACGCCGACCGGATGGCCACGGACGGGGACGCGGCGCGGTTCCTCGAGGAAGCGCAGCTGAACCCGAAGAAGGACGTGGACGTGGTCGTCGTGGCGGCTTCGCCGTCGGCCGGGCGGACGAATTCCCCGGCACTGGTCCTTTTCCAGGGCCGGTTCGACACGGACCGCCTGGCGGCCGCGGCCGTTTCCCGCGGCGCCTTCCGCAAGACGTCTTCCGCCGGCGACTACTACCTGCTCCCGCAGAAGAACGCGGGCGACGCGGACCGCGCCGGCGCCGTGGCGTTCGTCAGCTCGAGCCTGGTCATCGCCGGCAACGAGTCGGCGGTCGTCCAGGCGCTGGCGGACCGCCAGTCGGGAGGCACCGCGTTCGCGTCGGGCGCGGGGCTGGGCCGGGAGTTGAAGCGCGTGGACCGCACGGCGTCCTTCTGGGCGCTCGTGGACGTCAACCGGTTTCCGTCGGCCGCCAGGAACCGCGCGCGGATGGAGCGAGAAGGGGAGGCGGGAGACGAGCCGGCGAGGGCGATGATGGGCGCGATGAAGTCCGTGTCGCTCGTCGCGGTACAGGCCAACGCGCGCGGCGACGCCCTGGAGCTGACCGCCGCCGGCGTGGCCCGCGACGCGGAGAGCCGGCAGCTGCTGGAGGATTCGCTCAGGGGTCTGATGGCGATGTGGAGGCTCGCGGTCGAGGACAAGTCGCCGGAGCTCGTCTCGGTCATCCGCCAGTTCTCCGTCTCCAGCGACGGGGACGCCGTCTCCATCCACGGGACTCTCTCCGGCAGCGCCCTTCGAATGCTCTCGCAGAAAAAGCGTCACTCCTCCCAGAACTAGTCCGGCGGAAAAGTCGGGCGGGCGGGTCCTGCCGCCGCACACCCCCGGCAGTGCTCGGGCCGGGGGATTTCCTTCGCTGACGATTTTTTCCCTTCGCCGGCCCTGCGCGCTGGCGGTGGGGCCTCGTGCGTCGCCACCCGCCCGCCCTCGCATGTTGGCGAGTCGCGGCCTGGAGCTCATCGTGTCGTAGGGGAGGATCTTGCCCCTTCCGCTGCCCTCCGGCGGCTGGGCGGCAGGTTAGTATTCACGCCTCCATGGCGCCGACCTCCCTGGAAATCCCCACCGACGTTTCGCTGCTCGTCGAGCAGAAAGATTTCGACGCGCTGGAAGACGTGTGGATGACCCGGATGGAGGCGGAGCCGGAGAACCTCCCCTTCTTCTTCGCCGTCGCGGCCGCTCTCAAGAAGAAAGGCGGCCCCCCCGGGCTCGTCAACGCGGTGTCGTGGCTGCGCTTCCTCGCGGACTACGAGGCGGAGCGTGGCGACTCCGACCGGCAGATCGCGGTCCTCCTCGAGATCGCGAGGATGGCACCGTCCGATCCGCAGATCCGGGGAGAGATCGACGCCGCGCTCCGCAAGATCCACGCGGGGCATCCCGCGCTCGCGACGGTCTTCGCCCAGTTTCCCCTCGGCACCGCGGCCGACCTGTCGGAGACCGCCGGCAAGATCGCCCGGTGGCTGCGATTCTCGCCGGGCGGGATCTACCGGATGCCGGGTCGCGGCGCGGGACGGATCGCGGAGCTCAACCCCGCGCTCGACGTCATCCGGATGGAGTTCCCTGACGCGAAGCTCCCGCTGTCTCTCGTCAACGCGGAGAAGAACCTCGCCCCGCTGCCGCCCGAGCACCTCCTTCGCCGCAAGCTCGAGGACCCTCAGGGGACGCGCGCTCTGGCCGAGCGGGAACCGGCCGAGGCCGTGAGGCTGCTGCTCGAAAGCTTCGGCCGGCCGATGACGCTCGTCGAGGTCAAGGAGAACCTCTCCGGGATCGTCGAGGAGGCGCGGTGGGGGGCCTTCTGGGCGGCCGCGCGCCGGAACCCTCAGATCGTGCCGTCGGGAACCGGCAAGGCCGCGATGGTTACCTGGTCGGCGAGCGTCGGGGAGGCGGAGGAATCCGTTCACCGCGAGTTCGAGGCCGCTTCCCCCGCGCAGAAGATCGAGATCGCCCGCAAGCAGGCGAAGCGCTCGAAGGACCTGGCGAAGTATTTCGGCGAGTCGCTCGCGGAGGAGTCCCGCGCCGCCGCGGCCCGCGGAGAGCCGTCGATGGCGTGGGAGCTCTCGCAGGCGGCCGTCAAGCTGCTTCCTTCACAGCCCGAGGCCTTCGGCGCGGCGCCGCTGCTCTCCTCCCGCGACGTCCCGTTCGTCATCGGCCACATCCGCGACTACGCCGCCCGCGAGAAGGCGCTGGAGGCCGTGCGCGCAACCCGGCCGGATTGGATCGACATCTTCGCGGAGAGGGTGCCCCACGAGGATGACGCCCGGGTCCTCTCGACGCTCTTCGCGGGCCTCGCCGAGGCCCCGGAGCGCTCCGAGGAGGTCTCCCGCCGGATCCTCCGCACTCCGAGGCAGGCGCCCCGCGCGTTCCTCTGGTTAATCGAGCGCCTGCGCGAGGAAGGCAGGCCGCTCCCCTCCAACACGTTCTTCGCGATCCTCGACGCGCTGCGGCAGGACGAATTTTCCAGCTACCGCGCGAAGTTGAAGGAGCTCTTCGACCCGGGCAACATCGCGGTCTCGATCGTCCAGGCCTCGGCGTCCGAGGAAGAGGCCCGGACCTACCTCGATGCGCTGGAGCGGGCCGGGGGGCTGGAGGAGCACCGGCGCGCTCTCGTCAAGGAAGCTCTCCTGATGCGCTTTCCGGGGCTGCGGGCGCCGGCCCGCGAGTACGTCTACTCGACGCCCGAGGCGATCGAGGTTCGCCGCGGAGAGCTGACGCACTTAAAGCAGGTCGAGCTTCCGGCCAACGCCGAGGCGATGCGCGTCGCCAAGGAGCACGGCGACCTCTCGGAGAACTTCGAGTACCACGCCGCCCGCCAGCGCCACGAATACCTCTCCGCGAGGATCGCCACCCTCGCCGACGAGCTGTCGCGCTCGCGCGCGCTCGACCCGGCGCGCATCGACACCTCGGAGGTGCGGGTCGGCACCCGCGTCCGGCTCAAAGACGTCGGGAGCGGGCAGGAGCGCTCGGCCACGATCCTCGGCCCGTGGGACTCGAAGCCGGAGGAAGCGGTCTACTCCTACCAATCGGAGTTCGCGGACGCCCTCCTGGGCGCCAAGCCCGGCGAGCGCGTCAAGGCCGCCGGCGCCGAAGTCGAGATCCTCTCGATCGAGGCCTGGAAGTGAGCCGTCCCACTTCGGAGCGCGTCTCAATGACCTCGTGCCCTTGCCCCGGTCGCGGCGCGAGGAGTCTCCTGCTCTGGTTTGAACTCTCTCGGCGCCGGTCGCGAAAGCGACCGCCTGCGCCGAAAGTCCCTCGCGCCGCGGGAGCGGAGGCGGAGCGAGGGGCCAGGCGAGCGATCGAGGCCCGATCCGGCGAGTCGCTCGCCGGTGCGCCCGGAGGGCGCAGGCCCATCGCGTAGCCGGAGCGACGGTTACCCCGGAGTCCTGGTGCCCGTCGGCGTGGCGGTCCTCTCGCTTCTCGTCGGCGTCACGGTCGGCGTCGGAGTCTTCTCCTCGTTGCGCGTCCGGGTCGCGGTCGGAGTGCCGGTCTTCTCGCTTCGCGTCGGAGTGACGGTCGGCGTGGGCGTCGAAACGAGCAGGAACACTTTCGAAGCCAGCACCGATCCGTCGTTCTGCCTCGTCCCGAGCGCGTAGGCCCGGCTTCCGACCTCGATGTCGGCGAAGGTCGCCGGGGCGTCGCCCTTGCGGAATACGGTGCCGGAATTCGTCTGGATCGTGACGAGTCCTCCATCGGTCTTCAGGACGAAGCTCGCTTTGCCGGCGTCGATCGAGTCCACCGTTCCAAAGAGAACCGCCTGGAGATCGGGGGTCCGGGTGGAGCTCGGCGTCGTCGTCCGCTCGGTCCGGGTCGGCGTGTAGGTCGTCTCCGAACGGGTCGGCGTCGCCGCCGGAGTCGGGCGCATCACGTCGATGTACACCCTGGCCGCGAGCACGGGGCCGTCCTTCTCGCGCGTCCCGTAGAGATAGACCTCTTCACCCACCTGGAGGTCCGCGAAGGTCGCCGGCGAATCGCCCTTCCGGAACACCGTCGCGGCGTCCGTCTGGATCTGCACCGGCCCGAGGAAAGTCGCGACGGTAAAGCTTGCCGTGCCCGGATTGATCCCGGCAACCGTGCCTTCGATGGCGACGATATCGGAACGCGGAACCAGCACTACGGTCGAGCGGCCCGGCGAAAGCGTAATCGTGACTCGGGCGGTCTCGCCTCCTTGCGCGGCAACGGACGCGGTCGCGCGGATGCGATCTCCCCGCAGCTCGAGGGTGACCGATCCCGGGGCGACGCCGGACAGGGTGAAGCCGCCGGAGGGGTCCGTTCGCGTCGAAAGGCCGCCGCGGGCGACGCTCACGGAGACCCCGGCGAGAGGTGCGGCCGTATCCGCGTCGAGGACGATTCCCGAAATCGTCGCGAGAGCACCCGTGCGAGGAGAGGTCGGACCCTCGACGTCGTTGCAGCGGAGGGTCAGAATCGCCGCGCCGGCGAGGACGAGACCCATCAGCAGAGGTTGAAGGCGGGGCAGCCGAGCTCTCATGCGACCTCCTGCGAGTCTCGTCGTTTTTCGGGAAATGAAAGGATTCTAGGAGCCGACCCGCGAACGGTTCCAGTTGCCCGGACGTTCAGGTCCACCCTGTTCGAGCGGCCTTCCCGGAAGGACAGCCGAAGGAATGGGTTTCGCCCGGACGAAGAAAACCCGGCGGCCGCGGGGCCGCCGGGCTGCGGGAGGGAACGGCGGGCGAGCCTTCAGTCCTCGACGCTCACTTGGGACGCGAGAATGGACTTGTCCGGCTGCACCTGGCCCTTGACCTCGACCCTCATGCCGGTCTTCAGGTCGGCGAAGGTCAGGGTCTTGTCGTCCCGGCGGAATTGCGTCGAGGGGTTGGTCTGCACCGTGACGAGGCCCGATCCGGTCATGACCGTGAAGCTCGACCCGCTGATGCCGGCGATCGTGCCCTCGACCTCGTTGTCCTGCTCGTCCTCCGGCTCGGGCGTCTTCGTCGGCGTGGGCGAGCCGGGGGTGCGAGTGGCGGTCGGAGTCGCGGTGGGTCCTCCCGGCGTCGGCGTGACGGTCGGCGTCGCGGTCGGAGTCTTCGTCCTCTCCTCCTGCTCGTTCTCGTCTTCCTCGATCTGGACCTTCGAGGCGAGGATGGAGCCGTCGCCCTGGCGGACGCCTTCGACCTCGACTTCCTGGCCGATCTTGAGGTCCCCGAAGCCGGCGATGTTGCCTTCGTTGCGGAAGATGGTGTTCGGCCCGGTCTGGACCGTGACGGGCCCGCTGCGTGTCATCACCGTGAAATTCGGCGCGGTGATGCCGGTGATCTTGCCTTCGATTTCCGCCTCGGCGGGCCGGGGCGTCCGCGTCGGCGTGACCGTGGGAGGCGTGCCGGTCACTGTCGGCGCGGGCGTCCTGGTCTCGTCGTCGTTGCGCCGGCGCGGATCCAGGCGGACCGTTCCGCGGCCGCGGTCGGCGACTCCCGACGCGACGGCGCCCGAGCTCCCGGCAGCGGCGCCGGAGGAGGAGGCTCCGCCGCCGGGAGCGGTCGGCATTTCATGATCCGAGCAGGAAACGGCGATGAGGCCCAGGGAGATGAACAGAAAAACGACAGAACGGCGATTTGCGGAGACACCAGGTTCCATACGCCCTCCTTCCGACGTCGCGGCGGGCTTGCGAATGACGGGTCGCGACCCCGACTGCGGGGAATTCTCCTCGCGCAGCCGCGCGCGCGGAATTGATTAATTCCGTTCTAACTGCCGCTTAAGCGGTGCTTAAGACGGAGCAAGTGAGCCGCCGTCGAGGGAGCCTCGGATCCGCTCGCGAACGTCGGCCGCGAGTTGCGCGGAGTCGGCGGCGGCGAGCCCCGCCGTCGAGACCGGAGGGAGCACCGTGATCGTCGCCGTCGCGGGCTGGAAGATCAGCGAGTGCTTCGGCAGGCACTCTTCAGTGCCCTCGATCGCGAGCGGCACGACGTCCACTCCCGCCTCGATCGCGAGTCGGAAGGCGCCCTCGCGAAACGCGCCGAGTGTCCCGTCTTCGCTTCGCGTCCCCTCCGCGAAGAAGAAGACCGAGACCCTCCGGTCGAGCCAGCGCCGCATCTCTTCCATCGCCCGCCGGGCGCTCTCCTTCTCGCCGCGCACGACCGGGACGTCGCCGGCGGCCCGCATCTGCCATCCCAGAAGCGGAATGTTCATGACGGCCTGCTTGGCGAGGAGCTTCATCTCCCACGGCAGCCGCACGATCAGGAACGCGTCGGCGTTGGATCGATGGTTCGCGACGAAGACGTACGGGCGGCGCGGATCGGGATGGATCCGGTCCACGACCCGGAATGTCCAGAAGGGATTGACGCGGCCGGCGAGGACAGCCGAGTCGCGGAAGAAGCGGCCCAGCCGCACGCGGTCCGGGTCCTTCGCGCGCGTGGCGATCCGATAAAAAAACATGAGCGGAGTCCAGGCGATGACGATCACGACGTAGCTCGCCCAGATCAGGAGCGACAGGGGAGCGGCCAGGATCTTCCGGCGGAGCATGCCGAAATTATCGTGCGGGAAAGGCGGCGTGTAGGATGGGAAAACCGGAGGAGAAATCATGACGCTGGCGCGCGCGAAACGACTGGCGGTCCCCGCCCTGCTGCTCGCCTCGGCGACGGCGCGGGCGGCGGAGGATCCGCTGCGGCTCCCGATCGGCGATCCGGCGCGGCGCGAGAAGACCGTTGCCCTCGTGCTCGACGCGGTCACCGAGACGGCCTCGGGAGCCTCTCTGAAGCCGGCGGACCTCCCGGCGCGGCTCTCGGCGGTCCGCATCCTCTTCGTCGGCGAGGCGCACGTCAGCGTCGAGTCGCACGCGGTCGAGCTGGCGGTCATCCGGGAGCTCTCGCGCGCCGGCCGGAGGGTCAGCGTCGGGCTGGAGATGTACCCGGCCGAGGCGCAGCCGGCCTTGAACGACTGGACGGCCGGGAAGCTCTCCGAGGCGGAGTTCCTCGAGCGCTCCGGGTGGATGAAGCACTGGAGCTACAACTGGGACTACTACCGCGGCATCTTCGTCTTCGCCCGCGACAACGGCATCCGGCTCTTCGGGGTCAACGTTGCGCCGGAGCTCGTCTCGGCGGTCGGGCGCAAGGGGCTCGACGCTCTGGAGCCCGCGCAGAGGGCGCTCCTGCCGCAGCGCGTGGACTGGGACAACGCGGAGTTCAAAAGGCTCTTCCGCTCCTCCTTCGACGAGGACGAGTTCCACGGCGCGCTGCCGGACGCGATGCTCAACCGGATGGTCCAGGCTCAGGCGGCCTGGGACGCCGCGTTCGGTTGGAACGCCGTGAAGGCCGCACAGGCGAGCGAAGACCCGAAGGCGATCGTGGTCGTGCTGCTCGGGCAGGGGCATGTCGCCTACGGGCTCGGCGCCGAGCGGCAGGCGAAGCTCTGGTACCAGGGGAAGACCGCGACGCTCGTCTCCGTGGCGATCTCCGACACCGAGAAGGGGCGCTGCTCGATCGAATCCGTGCAGGCCTCGCTCGCCGATTACGTCTGGGGAATCCCCGAGGAAGAGGATCCGCGTTACCCGACCCCGGGGTTCGCCACGCGATGGGTCGAGAAGGACGGCCAGCCCGAGGTCATCCAGGTGGACAAGAAGTCCTCGGCGTCGCGCGCCGGCCTGAAGGTCGGCGACCGTCTCCTCGAGGTGGACGGCCGCCCGACGGCCGACCGCGAGGCGATCCGCACGGCCTTCGCCGACAAGCGCTGGGGGGACGGCGTGCGGCTGACGGTCCGCCGCGGCGAGGAGAACGTCCCGCTCGACGTGCCCCTGCGCCGCGAGCGGCCGGCGCCCTGCAAGCCGAAGAGCTGATCCGTCGCGGCATTCCGAGGTCCCGGCGAAGCTGCAAGGCGCGGGCGCGATCCACGCGCTCGAGGCGGGACAGGTATCGAGCCACGGTAGCGGAATCCGAAAGGTCTGCGGCGGCCGCCGCCGCGCCGAAGAGGCCAGGGGATGGAACTCCCGCGAGGCAGGTCGTCCCCGGCGTCGCGATGCCGATCAGCTTCGGGCGCGGCCGGGCGGGCCGGTCGGTCTTCGTCTATCTTTCCCTCGAGCATCCGATGTGGAAGCCCAAGTGATCGCGTGAAAGCCGCCGCTGCCTTCGTCTTCGGGGCGCTCTCGGCGGCAGTTCTCTCGGGGCAGCAGGCGGCGCCGATCCAGGACAACAGCTTTCTGCTGGAGGAGGCCTACAACCAGGAGGAAGGCGTCGTCCAGCACATCACCACCTTTCAGCGGTTTCGCGGCGGCTCGTGGTCCGCGACGTTCACGCAGGAATGGCCGGTACCGGGACAGACCCACCAGTTGAGCTACACGGTCGCCTGGGCCCGCGTCGGCGGCGAGGAAGACTTCAGCGAGGGGATCGGCGACGTGGCGCTCAACTACCGGTACCAGCTCGCCGGGAACGGGGATGCGAAATTCGCCTGCGCGCCGCGTGTCTCGGTTCTCATCCCGACGGGAGATTCCTCGAGGGGGCTCGGGTCGGGAAGTGCCGGCCTCCAGTTCGACGTCGCGGCCAGCACCGTTCTTTCGAGCCGCTTCGTCGCGCACACGAACCTGGGAAGCACCTGGCTTCCGCGCGCGAAGAACCGCCGGGGCGACCGGGCGGCGACGCTCGCCTGGAACGCGGGGCAGAGCGTCATCTGGACCGCCCTGCCGACCTTCAACGTCCTTCTCGAAACGGCCTGGACCCATTTCGAGAACGTCCTGGGGCCTCGCCGGGTCGGCACCGCTCAGGCCTTCTTCGTCAGCCCCGGAATACGGTGGGCCTGGAACCTGCCGTCCGGCCTTCAGATCGTCCCCGGCCTTGCCGTCCCCGTGGGCGTCGGTCCGAGCCGGGCGGACCGCGCGGTGTTCGTGTACCTCTCCTTCGAGCACGCGATGTGGAGTCCCGAACGCCCGTAGGCCCGATTTGACACCCGCCGTATAGTGGCAGGTCATGCTTCGAAACGGGTGGCGGCGGGCCTCGGCGGCCTACCTCGCGCTCTTCTTCCTGGCCGTCGCGGCGGCACCGCACCACCACTTGAACGGCCTCGAGGACCTCCTACTCGACCAGCGCAGCGACTCGGGGGTCCTGATCCAGACGATCGGCGTCGAGGGGACCTCGCGGGCGCCGGCGCTCAACCCGTTCCGGGTCGTCCACGACGTTCCCTGCCTCGCCTGCTTCACGGGCGACTTCGTCTGCGCCACGGCGCAGGCCATTCACTTCGCCGCTTCGCATGACCTGGTCGCGCTGGCGCAGGCGCCTTTGGCCGACCGCGTCCCCGAGCTCGTCCCGGCCGACTCCTCCTCCCGCGCCCCTCCCGCGCTCTCCTGAACGTTTCCCGGCCTGACGGACGCGGCGGCGTTTTCGCTGCCGCGAGAACCGTCGCTTCAAAGGAGATGCGTTTTTGTTATTGCACAGACACACCCCATCTTTCCGCGGGCACGCGGGCCGGCAGGCGGTCTTCGCCGCCTTCCTCGGCGTCGCCGTCGCGGCGGTCGTCCAGGGACAGGAGGCTGCTCCGCTCCGGCTGACACTCACCGACGCTCTGACGCTCGCCGAGCAGCGGGGATATGACTTTCTATTAGCCGACGCCGCCGCGCGCGGTGCGGAAGGGGACCTGGACGCCGCGCGGCGCCTGACCAACCCGGTCTTTTCCGGCGCCTACCTGCACTCGACCGGCGTGCCCCTCGGGGACACGACGACCTCGGCTTCCGGTTACTCGCTTTCGCTCTCCGACCAGGGCGCGATCGAGGGGGTCGCCTCCGGCAAGCGGAGCCTCCGGGTGCGCGCGGCCGAGGCGGCTCTCGCCCAGGCGCGGGCCGGCCGCGACGACGCGCTTCGAGTGCTTCGCCTCCAGGTCACGCAGGCCTTCTACGCGGTGCTTGCTGCGGAAGCGAGCGAGCGCGTGGACCGGGATGTCGCCGGCACGTTCGGTCAGACGTTCGACCTCGTGGAGCTCCGCTACCGTCACGGCGCGGTCTCCGAGGTCGACCTCGCCCGCGTCGAGACCGCGAAGCTCGAAGCCGACCAGGCGGTCTCCGGGGCCTCCGGTCAGGTCACGCAGGCCCGCGCGGCGCTCGCGTTCCTGCTGGGCGGGATCCCGTCGGAGCTCGAGCTCGTCGGCACGCTCGAAGGTCCGATCGAGACGTGGCCCTCCGCGGATCCGAGGAAGCTCATCGCCGAAGGGCTCGCCCGGCGCGACGACGTGCGCGCCGCGCACGCCGCTCTCGACCGCGCCGACGCGGCGCTCTCCCTGGCCCGCCGGCAGAGGTTTCCCGATCTGGCCGTCTCGGGCGGATACGCCCGCGAGGGTCCCGAGGAAGCGCCGGTCACGCCGCCCACCGTCACGCTCGCGGCCACGTTCGAGCTTCCCGTCTTCCATCAGCGGCGGGGCGAGATCGCTCGGGCCGAGAGCGACCGGTCCGCCGCGAAGATCGCGCTCGACCGCATCGTCTCGCAGGCCACCGAGGAAGTGCTTTCGGGGCGGGCGGCATTCCTGGCGGCCCGCGAGCAGGTCCAGCGGATGACCGAGAGGCTGCTCGACCGCGCGCGCCGGGCGCGGGAGCTCGTGCGCCTGCAGTACCGGGCCGGCGCGATCTCCCTGATCGACCTGCTGGACGCCGAGCGGACCGCCCTGTCCGTCGAGCTCGAGTACCGGCAGGACCTCTACGCGCTGCGGGCGGCCACCGCGCAACTGGCGGCGGCGG
>DATFWF010000125.1:0-23245 GCA_035259605.1 Thermoanaerobaculia bacterium | reverse complement strand
CCGTGGCGATCCCCGAAGCCCTCCGTCCCTACTTCGGGGCAGCCGAGATCAGGGCGTGACCGGTCTCGCCGGGACGAGCGACCCGGCCGACACGATCAACTTCATCGCCTGCTCCGGCGTCATCTCCAGGTAACGCACCTTTTCCTCGGGCACGACCAGGAGAAATCCCGTCGTCGGGTTGACCGCGCTCGGCACGAAGACGTGGCAGACCTTCGCCGCGAGCTTCTCGGCGGCCTCGCTCTTCGCCGTGGACGTCACGAACCCGACCATGTGCGTGCCCGGCGCTCCGTACTCGACGAGCGCCACTCGCCGGAATGCCGCCTCCTGGCTCGACCCCAGCAGGATCTCCGCGATCTGCCGGAGGGTCGAGTAGACCTTGTTGACGAGCGGCACCCGGTGCATCACGGCGTCCCACAGGTGAAAAACGCGGCGTCCGAGGAAGTTCGTGGTCAGGAACCCGAGCAGCAGCAGCAGGACGTTGAGCAAAACGAACCCCAGCCCGAAAACCGAAACGCCGCGGGCGCGAAGCTCCTCTCCAAGGATCCCGTCGAAGAACGTGAAGAACTTCCAGGCAACCCAGAATGTCAGGGCGGTGGGAGCGAAGACGAGCAATCCGGCGAGGTAATAGCGTCGGAGACGCGCCCAGAACCCGGAAGCCATCGAATCATGATCGCATGGAGGAGAATCTCTGGCGGAGAGGGCCGGATTCGAACCGGCGGTAGGGTTATTAGCCCTACGGCGGTTTAGCAAACCGCTGGTTTAAGCCACTCACCCACCTCTCCGTGAATGGTCAGGGGGAGCGATGTTAGATGATGGGCTGAAAGTTGCCAACCAGCGGTTGCGGACTTCGTCCGCCCGCTGGGTTAGCGCCGGCAAGAGGCCGGCGCTGTCTCCGGCCGGCTGCGCCGGCCTCCGGCTCAAGCCACTCACCCACCTCTCCGGGTCGTGGTCAGGATCGGGCAGTTTAAGGGACGAGGCATGAGAGAGCAAACAGCCCTGATCACGGGCGCGTCGAGCGGTATTGGCCTCGAGTTGGCAAAGCTCGCCGCCGCGGACGGATGCAACCTGGTCCTGATCTCTAGGCGCCAAGACAGGCTGGAGTCTCTCGCCCGCAATCTATCGGTCGCCCACGGCGTCTCGGCTCGAGTTCTGACCGCGGACCTGGCAAATCCGAAGGCGTCAGAACGGATCGCCGAAACCCTGGATAAGGAGCGGGTCACGGTCGATGTCCTCGTCAACAACGCCGGTCTCGGGCTCTACGGTCCATTCTCGAAGTCGGATCTTCAACGGCAACTCGAAGTCCTGCAGGTGAACGTGATCGCGCTCACCGCCCTCACCCACCGCCTCCTGCCGGCGATGATCGAGCGCCGCCGTGGACGGATTCTGAACGTCGCCTCGACGGCCGCCTTTCAACCGGGCCCGTACATGGCCGTCTACTACGCGACGAAGGCGTATGTCCTCTCCTTCTCCGAGGCGATCGCCGAGGAGCTGAAAGGAACGGGCGTGACCGTCACCGCGCTCTGCCCCGGACCAACCACCACGGAGTTCCAGGACGTCGCCGGCGTGGACGCGGCCCTCTTCCCGAAACCGCTCGTCATGGACGCGCCGGAGGTCGCGCGCGCCGGATGGGCCGGCGCAAAGCGCAGCAAGCGCGTCGTCATCCCGGGCCTGGGCAACAAGTTGATCAAGGAGACCGTCCGCTTCTCCCCGCGCGGCCTGGTTACCGCCGCGGCGGGACGACTTCAGAAGAAGCGAAAACCCGGCCGCGATTAGCCGTTTACGTCAATCGGATCCTGGACGCCTCGGCTAAACTGAATCGCCCGGAGGAGTGGCCGAGCGGTTTAAGGCGGCGGTCTTGAAAACCGCTGTACCGAAAGGTACCGGGGGTTCGAATCCCTCCTCCTCCGCCAGCCTCATCACCGGCGCTCGAAGGAGAGCGGTCCTGGACCGCATGAAATGCGGTTCAGCATGCGCCGGGAGCGCCTATGATCGGGGGCCATGAAGATCGTCCCTAAGTTCGGATACCTCGGGGCCGCCCTGCTCGCCGCCCTTTCCGTTCTGGCAGGCGGCACGGGTCAGCTTCTCGGGAACTGCGGGCCATTCACCGACGTCGCGGCGGATGTGTTCTGTCCGTTCGTGCTGGAGATCTTCTACCTGGGAATCACGACCGGGACGACGGCGACGACCTACGATCCCACCTCGAACGTCAGCCGTCTCCAGATGGCCGCGTTCCTTTCGCGGACCGTGGACGGGGTCCTGAGGCGCGGCAGCCGCCGGGCGCCGCTCGGTCAGTTCTGGACGCCGCAGAACGAGACGGCCCTCGGAATCACGACGCTCCCCACGACGACCGGCCCGGGGATCCTCCGGTTCGACGGCGCGGACATCTGGGTGCCGTCCTTCGGCGGCGCGACCGTTTCGCGGGTCCGCGCCAGCGACGGGAAGCTGCTGGAGACCTGGACCGGCGCGACGATGGCCTTCGGCGCCGTCTCCTCCATGGGACGAGTGTTCGTCACGGGAGCCACCTCCCCCGGCAACCTCTACGAGATCGATCCGAGCCAGCCAGCCGGCGCTGTCACGACCGTCGCGAGCAATCTCGGCAACAGCCCTCTTGGTCTTGCCTTCGACGGTGCGAGGTTCTGGACGGCGGATTCGGCCGGAGGGTCGGTTTCCATCGTGACGCCGGGAGCGACGATCCCCTGGACCGTCACGTCCGTCCCGGTAGCCACCTTTCCGAGGGGAATCCTCTTCGACGGGGCGAACGTCTGGGTCACGACGTCCCCGGGCACTCTTCTCAAGCTCGATCCGGTGGGAACGATTCTTCAGACCGTCACGACCGGCCTTGGCTCGAGCCTCCCGATCTACGATGGATCGAACATCTGGGTGCCCAGCCTCAACGACTCGTCCATAACGCTGGTGCGGGCTTCGAGCGGAGCGATCCTGACGGTTCTGACCGGCAACGGAATGAACGGTGCGCAGGCGGCGGCGTTCGACGGCCAGCGGATTCTCGTGACGAACAACACGATCGGCGCCGACAGCGTCTCGCTCTGGAAGGCGGCGGACCTGACCCCGCTCGGATTCTTTGCCACCGGGGCGGGGACCCGCCCCTTCAGCTCCTGCAGCGACGGGATCAATTTCTGGATCCTGTTCGGGCCAGTGCACAAGCTCGCCCGGTTCTGACCACGTCAAGTCGGTTTCGCGGATAGCCCAGACCTAAGAGGCAATGTCCGTGTCTCGTCCTTGAACTGGTGCGGACGGGACCCGACGCTTGCCGGGTCCCGGTCCGCTAAACCGCTGAATCGTTGGAATAGGTAGGCTTGCAGCGGCAGGAGTTGACTCCCGGAACCCACTTGAAAACCGCTGTACCGAAAGGTACCGGGGGCTCGAATCCCTCCTCCTCCGCCAATCCCACTCTCAGTGATTCGGTTCGGTCTCTGGGGGTCAGACTCGCTCCGTACCCCGCCCCTCTTTGGCTGGATCTCGATTCGGCCGGAGGCAGACGGACGCGGACATTAGGCGGACAGAGGTTCGCAACCGTGTGCCATCAACGGACTTCCCAAGGCACATTGGATTGCCAATCCATAGCGCGGAAAGCCAACCCCTGACCTCGGTTCCCGTCTCCGTAATGCGAATGCTTCTGGAGGCCAGAACGGCGTCTTAGGATAATCCCAAAAAGCCGCCCTCCATCCCGGTGGGCGTGCGCAGGAGCGTTCTCCATGAAACCTTCGGCGGTGTGCCGGTTCCTTCCCGTTATCTCCTGCGTTCTGGCCAGCGTGATCTTCGGCGGGGCGAGTGGACTCCTGGCCACCTGCGGCCCGTTCACCGACACCGCCAACGACGCCTTCTGTCCCTTCGTTCTGGAAATCTTCTATCTCGGCATTACGACCGGAACTTCCCCGACGACTTACGATCCGATGGGCAACGTCTCACGCCTTCAGGAAGCGGCTTTTCTTTCGCGCACGGTTGACACTGTCCTGAGCCGCGGCAGCCGCCGGGCGGCCCTGAGTCAGTTCTGGACGAGCCAGACCCAGGGGGCGTCCAGCCTGGGAGCGACCACGCTCAGCCTCTCCCACGGCATCCACTTCTGGGTGACGTGGCAGAATTTCGGCAGGCTGCTGCGGATCTGAGTTATTCGCGCTCGATCTCTTCGGTGGCGCCGCAGTGCTTGCGGACGACCGAGAGGAGAACCGGCAGGTCGAGGGGCTTGTGGATCAGGGCGGAGGGCTCGAGCCACGCGACCTCTTCGCGGGAGTAGCCGCCGGCCGTGATCAGGATGACCGGGATGTCGGCGATCTCCGGGTCGCGCTTCTGGAACATCCGGAACTCCCAGCCGTTGACGACCGGCATCGAAAGGTCGAGCAGGATGACGTCGGGGCGGTGCCCCTTCTTCAGGCAGTTGACCGCTTCGAGGCCGTCGCGCGCGGAGAGGAGGTCGTAGCCTTCGTCGGCGAGGACCTGAGCCAGCGCCTCGCGCAGCGCGGTGTCGTCCTCGACGATCAGGACTTCGGACGCCATCAGGACCTCGCCCTTTCCGGGCGCTTGACCCGCTCGTCGGTCCGGCGGCGCGGGCCGCACTCGTGGAGGATGAAGATCGCCGCGACGGTCCGGCCGTACTCGTCCCCGTGAGGGACGACGACCGCGTCGCAGAAGCCTTCCGCGCCGTCGCGCCGGCGAAAGCGCGTCTCCCCCGACCATCGCCCCGACCGGCGCATTCCCTCGAGCATCGCCGGCATGGCGGGCGTCCCGCCCTCGACCGTCCGAAGCAGGTCGGAGCTTGCGGCCATCTCGGAGCTCCCGCGGCCGAACAGCTTTTCGGCCGCGGCGTTCCAGTCGAGGACCGAGCCGGAGAGGTCCGTCACGACGACGGCGTCGAAGAGGTGGTCGAACGTGCGCGCCTGACGCCGCAGGATCTCCTCCATGCGGCTCCGGTCGGTCACGTCGCGGAAGCTCCAGACGCGCCCGACGACACTTCCCCCGACCCGCTGCGGCTGCGAGTAGCGCTCGAAGATCCGGCCGTCCTTGAACTCCAGCCAGTCGTAGCTCTGCGACTCGGGATGGTCGTAGAGCTCGCGGACCTTCTTCAGGAACCTCTCGGGGTCCTTCAACTGGTCCAGGACGAAGGCGAGGGCCTGGTTGTCGTCGCGCGAGGCGACCACCGTCTCCGGGATGCGCCACATCTCGACGAACCGCCGGTTGAAGCTGACGATGTGCCCCTCGCGGTCCACGACCAGAAGGCCGTCGGCGGTGGATTCGATCGTCGCGCGCAGCAGCGACAGCGTCCGCTCGCGCTCGGCGCCCTTCTCCCCGGGCGTGACGTCGCGGAAGCTCCAGACCCTCCCGGTGAACCGCTGCCCTTCCGGGACGGTCGCCGGCGAGTAACGCTCGAAGACGCGGCCGTCCTTGAACTGCAGGACGTCGTAGCTCTCCTGCCCCGGATCGGCGTAGAGCTCCATCGTGCGAGTCACGAACTTCCCCGGGTCCTTCAACTGGTCCAGGACGAAGGCAAGGGCGCTCGAATCGTCGCCGGTCCGGAGGATGTCGTCGGGAATTCGCCACAACTCCGTGAAGCGGCGGTTCCAGGTCACGATGCGGCCGTTCTGGTCCACGACCAGGATCCCGTCGGAAGCCGCGTCGAGGACCCCGCGCAGCAGAGGATCGAGCCGGAGCGGCTCGCCCTTCTCTTTTATCCTGTTGCTTTCCGTCCGTTCACCCAAAAGTCACCAACCTCAAACACCCGTGGCCAAACCCGGATCAACGCTCACAAATCACAAATCACAAATCACAAATTCATTTGATCCTCTGCCGGATCGCCTGTCCGAGCGGGATCAGGTTCTTATCCGACTGGTAGACCTTGTCGTACGCCTCGAAGAGGCCGCGAGGGCCCTTCTGGAGCCCGGCGCGCAGCGCGTCGAGCCCCGACGACTGGACGACCGCGTCCGCCAGGAACGCGCCAGCGGGCGCCGCGACCTGCCGCGCGAAGGCGGGCCTCTTCAGCTCCCCGGTCAGCTCGACCCTGGCCTCGAGGTTGTCCTTCGCCTGGGCGAACCGCTCGGCGCTGCGGTTCAGGTCGTCGATCGCGCGTTTCATTGGCGTCTTCAACCAGACGGCAAGCGGGAAGAAGTTCTCGTCCACCGCGAACAGGGCGACCGGGCCGGTCTCGCCGACGAGCGTGAGGAGCTGGTCGATCGGCATCCCCTCCGAGCGGCCGCGCTGCCACGCGGGGCTCGCGCTCCGGTAGAGAAGCCACGACTGCCGGAAGGCCTCGCCCGCGATCAGGCGCGCGAGCCGGGAGATCTGGCTGTCGAGCGGCTCGCCCTGGGAGTCTCCGAGGGCGCGGGAGAGGTCGATGACCATCGTGTCCTGGCCCTTCGCGTCCGCCAGGACCAGATGATCGGCCAGGCCGGCGATGCCGAAGGAGAGATAGACGTGAACGACCGCGGAGACGGGCCGGTCGCCGGGCAGCAGGGCGGCGGCGCGCTCCGAGGAGAGGCGCGCCACGTCTTTCTCCCTCGAGACGATGGCCGAGAGGAGGGCCTCCCAGCGGGTTCTCTCCTGGCGGATCTTCCAGAAATCGAAGACGGTGCTCTTGGAGGTCTCTCCGAACGCCGCGGCGAGGTCCCGCTCGAAGACCTCGGAGCCCCGGGTGGAGTCCTGGATCGTCAGGTGGATTGCCGGCAGGTCCTGGAGCACCTTGGCGTCGGAGGGATCGAACTTCTGGCGCGACAGGGTCCCGAGGATCTCGCGGGCCGCGGTGGCGTCGATCTGGATCTGGATGGAGTGGGCGGCGGCGGGCGGCGCGTCGTACGGAGACCGCGAGGCCGGGACCCCGGGAGCGCTCTTCGCGGACGGCGAGGAGGAAGAAGAGGAGCACCCGGCGGCCCACGCAGCGAAAGACAGGGCGAGAAGGAGAAGCGCGCGCCTCATCCGAGGATGGCCTCCATCGCGGCGCCGACTTCCGCGAAGCTCGCAAGCAGAACGTCGGGGCCCTGTTCCGCCAGGCGGTCGGCCGTCGTTGGCCCCGTCGCCACGGCGACCGAGCGGACCCCGAGCGACCTCCCGCAGAGCACGTCGTGGATCGAGTCCCCGACGACGACCACGTCCTTGCCGGCGAACTCTCGCCCGCAGTGCGCCCGGGCCCGCTCGACGGCGATCGCCGGAAGAAGATAGCGGTCCTCGGAATCGCTGCCGAAGGCCCCGAAGGGAAAGCGGGGATTCAAGCTGAGCGGCTGGAGCTTCATCCTGGCGCCGCGCTCGAGGTTCCCCGTGAGCAGCCCGAGCGACACGCCGGGCGTCTCCGCCAGCGCGCCGACCAGCTCGACCGCGCCGGGCTTGGCGACGACCGCCTCGGGAGTCAGGCGGCGGGAGAACTCCTCGAGGTAGCGCTCCAGGGCGAGCTCGAGGAGCTCCTCGCACCTGCCCGGGCCGACGTCCTTCTCGACCAGCTCCCGGACGATCTGAGGGTCGGTCTTCCCCGAGAAATCGTGGGAGTTGCCGTTGGCGTGCTTCCACCCGTAAACCTCCGACAGCGCGGCGAGGACCGACTCCCGGGCCGCCCTTCCGGCGGACAGGAGGGTCCCATCGATGTCGAAGAGAACGAGCTTTGCCGCCATCAGGGTGAATCATATTCAAACAGTTTTCCGTGCCACCGGGCGATCGACAGCATCGCGGACCGCCAGTAGTCCCAGTCGTGGCCTCCCGGCTCGAGGACCACGGTCGCTGGCGCCCCGTGATCGGTCAGGTAGGCCCCGAACTGAGCGGCCACGCCGTCGAGGCCGTAGAAGTCTGAGGTTCCCGCGCGCAGGTGCGCGGCGAAGGGGGGCTTCTCGAAACGGAGCCCGCCGAGGATCTTCCAGACGTCGTTCTCCGCCAGGGAGTTCTTGCGCGGGTCCGCGCCGAAGACCCGCCGGAGCGTCCACCGGGCGAACCAGTTGTAGCGCTCGAGATCCTCCTGCTCGAAGGGAATGAGCGCTCCCGAGAGCGACGAGACCGATCCGTAGAGGCCCGGATGCTTCAGAGCGAGCTTGAATGCGCCGTAGCCGCCCATCGAGATCCCGGTGACGGCTCGAGCCGGCGCCCCCTCGAGCACGCGGTAGCGCGCGGCGATCTCCCGCGGCAGGTCCTCGGCGAGGAACCTCTCGAACCGGCGGGAGCCGTCGTAGAAGTCCGAAAACCAGGTCCCCTCCGCTCCCGGCGCGACGACGAGGAACTCGGGGAGGCTCCCGTCTTCCATCCGCGCGTGAAGCGACGCGGCCACTCCGCGCCGCAGGAGCGTCTTCGCGTCGCCGTAGCCGTCGTGGAGGAAGTAGAGAACCGGGTAACGCTTCTGCGGCTGGCGGGCATAGGAGGGCGGAAGAAGAACGAGGACATCCGCCGGATCGGGCAGGCTGGCCGCCCGGATCCGCTCGACGGAGAGTCCCGGGACCGGCGAGCTCGCGCAACCGGGAATCGCCGCCGTCACAAGAAAGAAAAGAAGGCGAAACCCTCGCCTCATGAAGTCCCTCGAGCTGCGAGTCCCGAGTCCCGCGGACCCTTCTTCCTCCCGAGTCGCGTCTAGTGCGCCGGCGGCTGGAAGTCCGCGTCGTTGCGCGTCGGAGTCACAGACACGTTCTCGAACCGGATGACGGTCGGCTTGCCCTCCATCGGCTTCTCCATCGCGATCCCGATCCCGCCGACCTTCTGCCAGTTCTTCCATTGCACCGTGGTCGGCGGCTCCTCGGCGCCCTTCAGGATGTACTGCCACTGGACCATGTTGCGGCCGTCGCGCGTGACCCACATCCAGTAAACGTCCTTCGGAGTCAGGCCGACGTTCTCGAAGGAGAGCTTCAGCACGTCGCACATCCCGCCGCCCGGGCACGGCTTCTCGCCGTCGTAGGCCAGGTTGACGCCCGGGTCGAAGATCTTCCAGGGCGCGAGCAGCCAGTACATGTCGTTGATGAACCGGGCGTAGGAGCTCTTGACGAGCTTGTCCGCCTCTTCTCCCTCGACCAGCCTCCCGTTGACCCACGCCTTGCCCTGCTTCGTGTTGACGTTGAGGAGGACCAGGTAAGGCGCTCCCGAGGGATCGGTGCCGGCCAACTTGTAGTCGCCGGTGTAGCGGTCCCAGGTATGGGACCTCCGCCCGGCGACCTTGCCCTCGTTCTCGACGACGAAATCGAACTTGAACTCGCGGGCCTTTTCCCACGCCTGCTCGCCTCCGAGCGACGCGATCATCTCCTTGCCGACCTTGTCCGCCTTCGCGTCCCGGTCCGCCGCCGCGCCCGCCATCGCCGCCAGGAATCCCGCCGCCGCGGCCGCGCCGCGCATCCACATCGCCTTCATGGGCCGATCATAAACCCCGGGAACGTCCCATAGACTACGAGGCATGAAGATGCGGGGTCGGACGGTCATCGTCACCGGCGCGAGCCGCGGCATCGGCCGCTCCGTGGCGCAGCGGTTCGCCGACGAGGGCGCGCGCGTCGCCCTGGTCTCCAGGAGCGAGAAGGGCCTGCTGGACACGGCCTCGAGGATCGAGAAGTCGAAGGGGGCCTGCCTCGCCATCCCTACCGACATCACGGATCCGGACGCGGCCGCCGCCTGCGTTTCGAAAATCGAGACGGAGCTCGGCCCGGTGGACATCCTGGTCAACAACGCCGGGGTCTTCCTCTGGAAGCCCTTCCTGAAGATGACGGCGCAAGAGTGGGACACGGTCATCTCGACCAACCTGACCGGCGCCGCGAACTTCTGCCGCGCGGTTCTGCCCGGGATGGCCGAGCGGCGCCGCGGGCGCATCGTCAACGTCGCCTCGATTCACGGGATGAGGGGAGACGCGAACCTTTCCGCGCACAGCGCCGCGAAGTTCGGCCTCGTCGGCCTGACGCAGAGCCTCGCCCGCGAGTTCCGCAGCCACAACATCGCGATCAACGCCGTTTGCCCCGGGACCGTCGAGAACAAGCTCGACGAGTCGGAGGGAGAGGAGCGCCGCTCGCCCCTCGCCGAAAAGCTCTGGCCCCGCGACGTCGCGAAGGCGGTCCTCTTCCTCGCTTCCGACGACGCCGCGGCGATCACGGGGACGACGCTCGAAGTCCTAGGGGGAACCCACCTGACGATTCACCCTTAGCGAAGAGGAAGGTCCGCCCCGGACGGAGAGGGCGAGATCGGGCAGGTTCGTCACGATCGAGGAGATCCCCTCGGCGATCAGCCGGCGGATCTCCGCCTCGTCGTCCACGGTCCAGGTGTGAACCGCGAGGCCGGCGGCGGCCGCCTGCTCGAGGAGGAGGGGCGTCACGAGATCGCGGCGCGGGCAGATCGCGTCCACGGGAGGGAAGAGGGGCGTGGGCTTTCCGGCCGCCGGCAGCGAGACCGCGTGGTCGAAGAGAAAGCTCGTCGCGATCTCCGGGTCCGTCTCGCGCATCCGGCGCAGGAACTCGGCGTCGAAGGACGAGACGAGGCAGCGAGCGCGCACCCCGAACGCTCCGGCGAGCGACGCGACGCGGCGGGCCATCAGGGCGAGCTGCGTCGAGCCGGAGGTCTTGACCTCGATCATGTAGCGCATGTCGTGCCCGTAGCGGTGAAGGACCTCCTCCAGCCGCGGGATCCGGTAGTCGCCGAATTCCGAGGGGAGCTGGAGCCGGTCGATCTCGCGCGAGGTGAAGCTCCGGACCGGCACGCGCTGTCCTCCGAGCACGACGTCCTCGTCGTGGAAGAGGACCGCCTCGCCGTCCCGCGTCTGGCGCAGGTCGAACTCGATGGCGTCCACGCCGAGGCTCTCGGCCCAGTCCAGGCTGTCGAGCGTGTTCTCACGGGCGCGCCTGGGCGCGCCGCGGTGGCCGACGATCCACGTCGGATGCGGTTGCTTCCAGTCACTCACGAGACAGATTCTATTTCCGCGAGTAGATCGCCGAGCGCCCGGTCGGGATCCGCCGCGGCGGTCACGGGCCTTCCGACGACGAGCAGGTCGGCCCCGGCGCGGATCGCCTCGGCGGGAGTCGCCGTCCGCTTCTGGTCCGCCGCGGCCGCGGCCGCCGGCCGGATTCCCGGGACGACCGTGCGAAAGTCCGGACCGCAGGCGCTCCGGATCGAGGGAAGGTCCGACGCGGCGCAGACGACTCCGGAAAGGCCGCAGTCCTTCGCGAGACGGGCGAGCCGGCGCGCGATGCCCTCGGGATGCCCGGCCACCGGAAGGTCGGCCAGCGCCCGCGCGTCGAGCGATGTCAGGAGAGTCACGGCGATCAACTCGAGCGAGTGCTTCGAGGCGCCGCGCCGGGCCGCTTCGAGCATCGCCCTGCCGCCGAGCGCGTGGACGTTGACCATCGCGGCTCCCGACCCGGCGGCCGCCGCGACCGCGCGCTCGACGGTCGCGGGGATGTCGTGGAGTTTCAAGTCGAGAAAGACCCTCGAGCCGCGGGCGGCGACGTCGCGGACGATCGACGGCCCGTTGGCGACGAACGCCTCCAGGCCGACCTTGAGCCACGCCGCCCGGGGCGCGAACCGCTCCGCCGCCGCGAGGACCTCCTCCCGGGTGGCGTAATCGAGCGCGATGCAGACTCTCTCGCGCGCGCTCAACCCTCGGCTCCCTTCTCCAGCACCGGGGCGCCCGACTCCAGCGCCCGCCCGACGAGCGCTGAGACCGGCATTCCCCTCGCGTCGCAGTAAGCCGTCAGCTCGTCCACGAGGCGCCCCGAGACGCCCGGCTCCTTGAAGTTCGCCGTGCCGACCTGGATCGCCGAAGCTCCCGCCGCGAGGAACTCCAGAACGTCGGAGAGATCCGAGATCCCGCCGATGCCCATCAGCGGGAACCCGGGCAGGGCGCGGGCCACCTGGAAAACCATCCGGACGGCGAGCGGCCGGATCGCCGGGCCGGAGAGGCCGCCCGTGCCGAAGGAGATCCGCGGTTTCGCGGTCTCCGGATCGATCGCCATCCCGACGAACGTGTTCACGAGCGACAGGACGTCGGCTCCCCCGTCGCGGGCGGCGCGGGCGGACTGCACGAGGTCGGGCGCGTTGGGCGAGAGCTTGACGATGAGGGGGCGCGAGGTCGCTCTCCGGACGCGCGCAACGAGCGATTCCGTCGCCTCGGGCGAGTTGCCGAAGAGCATCCCTCCCTTCTCCACGTTCGGGCAGGAGATGTTGAGCTCGATCGCCGCGATTCCCGGCGCCTCCTCGAGCGCTTCGACGACCGCGACGTAGTCCTCCTCCAGGTCCCCCCAGACGTTGGGGATGACCGTGGCGCGAAGCTCCCGCAGGCGCGGCAGCTTCTCCGCGAGGAAGGCCTCGACGCCGACGTTCTGGAGGCCGATCGCGTTCAACATCCCCGACGGGGTCTCGCAGATCCGGGGCGGGATGTTTCCGGCGTGCGGCTTCAGCGACAGGCCCTTCGTGCAGATCCCTCCGAGCTTGCCGAGGTCCACGAAGTCCGTGAACTCCAGGCCGTAACCGAATGTCCCCGACGCCGTGAGGATCGGGTTCTTTAGCTCGAGCGGGCCCAGCCGGCGGGCGAGCGACTGGCTCGACGGATTCGCCGGATTCGACGGATTCGGCGGATTCACCAGCGGATCCTCTCGGGAGAAAGGATCGGTCCCTCGGTGCAGCTGACGAGGAAGGGCTTCTCCGTTCCCGGCAGGACGCATCCCAGGCACGCGCCGAAGCCGCACCCCATCGCGGCTTCCGTCGAGAACTCCGAGGGGACGCGAAGCTCCGCGACGATTTTCGCGAGCGCCGCGAACATCGGCATCGGGCCGCAGGCGTAGAGGCGCGCATAACGGCCCGGCGCGGCTAGCCGCCGGAAGACTTCCGTGACGAAGCCGCGCTCGCCGGCGGAGCCGTCGTCGGAGGCGAGAACGGTTTCGCCCGGGACGAGGCCGGCGAAGCGCGCCGCGAGCGACAGGTCCCCGGAATTCCGGCCGCCGAGGAAGAAGTCCGCGGCTACGCCGGCCCTCGAAAGGGCCTCGAAGAGGAGCGGGAAGGGCGCGGCGCCGATGCCCCCGGCCACGACCGCGACCCGCTGCCCGCGCTCGAGTCCCGCCAGCGAGAATCCGTTGCCCAGCGGACCGAGAAGCTTCGCCGCCGACCCTTCCGGGATCTCTTCGAGGAGAGACGTCCCCGGGCCGACCCGGCGAAGCAGGAACTCGACCTCGCCCGAACCGGGAGCGGCGTGGGCGACGGAGTAGGCGCGGCGAAGGTAGGGCCTCGATCGCCCGGGCAGGTCGAGCATGACGAACTGCCCGGGCAGGACCGTCCCCGCCAGGGAGGGCGCTTGGAATGTGACGGAGAAAAGAGCGGAGGAGAAAACTTGGCGGCGAACCAGGAGGACCCGGTGATCGGATCTCACCAGGCGGGCATTCTAGCCCACCCGGCCGGGCCGTCCCGCCCTAGACCGTGAAGCGAGCGTTCAGATCCTCCGCTTCGCGTTCCCTCTCCCGCCGCGCCTTCTTCGCGCATCGCTCGCACCGGATTCCCCCGTTGTAGACCTCGAACGGACGCTCGTAAGAACCGCAACTCCGGCACCGGCGCAGCGCGCGGTGGTTGGCCTCCACGTCCTCGACCGTGATGAAGAGTTGTTTGAACATCGTTCGCTCCTTGCGGCCTTCCTTCCGGTGAAGGCCCACGCCTTTCCGAGATTGCACGCGCCATACCATTGGCTATCTCAAGGAAAGAAAAGGGTTGCGCGTTCAGCCCTCGATTCGAGCTGTCGCTTGGAAAGGATCTTTTCGTCCCCCGGCGAGGACGATCGGCAACGGCTAAAAGGAAAGAACTTTGTCGAGCGCGCGGCGAACGTGCGACGCCTGCGGAAGGATGTAGTCCTCGACTTTCGGCTGGTAGGCGACGAACGTGTCGGTCGCGGCGACCCGCTCAACCGGTGCGTCCAGGTGCGCGAAAAGATCCGTCGAGATGCGCGCCGCGATCTCCGCTCCGTATCCCCACGAAAAACAGTCCTCGTAGACCACGACGGCGCGGTTGGTCTTCTTCACCGACTTCTCGATCGCCGCCCAGTCGTAGGGCGAGAGGCTGCGCAGGTCGAGGATCTCGACGGTCTTGCCCGTCTCCTCGGTGAAACGCCGGGCCGCCTGCCAGGACCGGTAGACGGTCGCGCCGTACGTCACGACCGTGACGTCGCTCCCCTCCTGGACGACCGAGGCTTTTCCGAACGGGATCATGTAGTCCGGTCCCGGGTACACGCCCTTGTTGTGCGTCTGCCGGTAGAGGTGCTTGTGCTCGAGGAAGAGGACCGGGTCGTCGCAGCGGATTGCGGTGCGGAGAAGGCCGTTGGCATCGAGCGCGTTGGAGGGCATCACGACCCGCAGCCCCGGGATGTGGGTCATGAGGACCGCGCCGGACTGCGAGTGGTAGACCGCGCCTCCGCCGATGTACCCGCCGATCGCGACGCGCACCACGGCCGGGCAGGAGAACGCGTTGCCCGAGCGCCACCGCGTGTTGGACAGCTCGTTGTGGATCTGCATGTACGCCGGCCAGATGTAGTCGTAGAACTGGATCTCGACGACGGGCTTCAAGCCGCGGATCGCCATGCCGATCGCCCGGCCGAGGATGTTCGCCTCGGCCAGCGGCGAGTTGAAGACCCGCTCTCCTCCGTAGAGCTTCTGCAGGCCCGCCGTCAGCTTGAAGACGCCCCCCTTGCCCTTGCACTCGGCGAGGACCTCCTCGCGCGTCGCGTCGGCGACGTCCTCTCCGAAGACGACGATCGCGGGGTCGCGCTTCATCTCGTCGCGCAGGCACGCGTTGATGAGATCCACCATCGTCGTGGCGGCCGCTTCCGCCTCCGGCCTGGCCGGCGTCTCGAAGGCGCTCGAGGTGGGATCCACGTCCGGCGAATACACGAATTCGTAAGCGGACTCGGGCGCGGGAAGCTCCGCTTCGAGGGCGCGCCGCGCGGCCTCCTCGACCTCCGCGTCCACCTCGGCTTTCAGGCGATCGAGCGCCTCGGAGGACAGGATCCCTTCGCCCAGGAGGAAGTCGCCCATCGTCTTGATCGGATCGCGCGACGCTTCCTCTTCCCGCTCCGACTTCGGCCGATAGGCCGACTCGTCGTCGGAGAGCGAGTGGCTGTAAGGACGGATGACGTGCGCGTGGACGAGCGCCGGTCCCTTCCGCGCGCGGCAGTACTCCGCGGCGTAGCGCAGCGCGTCGTAGGACTGGAGGAAGTCGCAGCCGTCGGTCTCGGCGATGAAGAGGCCCGGGAAGGAGCGGACGAGCTTCGAGATCGACCCTCCCGGCGTGTTGACCTCGACGGGGACCGAGATCGCGTAGCCGTTGTCCTCGATCAAGAAGAGGACCGGGAGCTTCAGGGTGCAGGCCGACGACAGTCCCTCCCAGAACTCCCCTTCGGAGGTCTGCCCCTCGCCTCCCGAGACGACGACGATCTCGTCGGAATGGAAGCCGCCCGTCTCGGCCAGCCCGGGGATCAGGCTCCTGCGCCAGCCGGCCTCGGCCGCGCCGACGCACTGGAGGAACTGAGTGCCGGTGCAGGAGGACTTGGAGATCAGGTTGACTCGCTTGTTTCCCCAGTGGGACGGCATCTGCCGGCCGGCCGACGCCGGGTCCTCGCGCGCGCCGACGGCCTGGAGGAACATCTCGTAGGGCGTGACCCCGATCTGGAGGCACATCGCCCGGTCGCGGTAGTAGAGCTGGAACCAGTCGTACCCGGGGCGGGAAACCATCCCCGCGGCCGTCGAGACCGCCTCGTGGCCGGCGCTGGAGATCTGGAAATAGATCTTGTTCTGCCGCTTGAGCTGGATCTCCTTGTCGTCGATCCGGCGGGAGAGATAGATGTTGCGGTAGGCCGCCGTCAGCGCGGCCGCGTCGAGGCCGTGGTACTTGCCCGACTGGATCTCGGTCGCCACGCGGGCACTATAGCCGAGACGCCGACGGTTACTTGAGCAGGCTGCCGAGGGCGCTGCGGATCCCCCAGATCTCGAGGCCGGCCACGAGCAGCGTCACGAAGAGCACGACGAAGGCGATCCGATTCGACCGGCCGGGCGGATTCAGGGGCGTCATCAGGGAGCGGCAGAAGCATCCGCCGTGCCAGGCGGGCGAACCGGCCCGGCAGGCGCCAGAAGATCCGAGCCCGCACTCGTGTTGTTATGCTTCGAGGGGAACGTGACCGCGTCAAGCCAGGCCTTTTCAACGGTTTTGCCCGGGATCGGCGGCCGGCCCGCGCCGCCGGACTTGTCTTCGATCGATCCGCGCCTGGACTTGATCGAGGAAATCCGCGACCTCAAGCGACAAAAAAACGCGGTCCTGCTGGCCCATTACTACCAGGAAGAGGAAATCCAGGAGCTGGCGGATTTCGTCGGGGACTCGCTCGACCTCTCCCGCAGCGCCCAGAAAAGCGACGCTTCGATCATCGCCTTCGCCGGGGTCCGGTTCATGGCGGAGACGGCCAAGATCCTGAACCCGACCCGCAAGGTCATCCTCCCCGACTACGAGGCCGGATGCTCGCTCGAGGACTCCTGCCCGCCGGACGCCTTCCGGGCCTGGCGGCAGCAGCACCCGGGCGCGGTCTCGCTGACGTACATCAACTGCTCGGCGGCGGTCAAAGCGCTCTCCGACATCATCGTGACCTCCTCCAACGCCGAGAAGATCGTCCGGTCCATTCCGCCGGACAAGGAGATCCTCTTCGCCCCCGACCGCCACCTCGGCGCCTTCCTGTCGAAGAAGCTCGGCCGCCCGATGACGCTCTGGCCGGGCACCTGCATCGTCCACGAGCAGTTCTCCGAGCGCGAGATCATCAAGCTCAAGGCGAAGCACCCCGACGCGCTCCTCGCGGCCCATCCGGAGTGCCCCGAGCCGATCCTCCGCCACGCGGACCACGTCGGCTCGACCCGCTCGATCCTGAGCTACGTCACGACGGCGCCGGGCAGGACGTTTCTCATCGCGACGGAGGAAGGGATCATCCACCAGATGAAGAAGCTCGCCCCCGACCGGACCTACATCCCGGTCCCTCCCGACAACGGGTGCCGGTGCAACGAGTGCCCCTTCATGAAGCTCAACACGATCGAGAAGCTCTACCTCTGCCTGCGAGACGAGCGCCCGGAGATCCTCCTCCCGGAAGAGATCCGCGCCGCCGCCGAGAAGCCGCTCCTCCGGATGCTCCAGCTTTCCTGAACAAGCCGTCGACAGTCGACAGTCGACAGTTTGCAGTCGGGATATTCTCCGCGCCGATGACGCCCCTGTCGGGCGAACAACTCGATTCCAGGCTTCGGGAGTTCCTCGCGGAGGACGTCGGCTCGGGCGACGTCACCAGCCTTTGGACCGTCCCCGACCAGGCGCGCGCGAAGGGGCGGCTCATCGCCAGAAGCGGCTGCGTCGTCTCGGGCCTCACGGTCGCCCGGAGGACCTTCGAGCTTCTCGATCCGAAGCTGGAATGGACGGGAGAGCTGCCGGCGGGGACCGCGGCTTCCCCCGGGACGCCGCTCGCGCGCCTCTCGGGCAGGGCCCGCGCCCTCATGACGGCGGAGAGGGTCGCTTTGAACCTCCTCCAGCGGATGAGCGGGATCGCGACGGCCACGAGAAGGTTCGCCGACGCGCTCGAAGGGACCTCGTGCCGGGTCCTCGACACCCGCAAGACCGCCCCCGGCCTGCGCGCCTTCGACCGGATCGCCGTCGCCGACGGAGGAGGATGGAACCACCGCGACGGCCTCTGGGACATGGTCCTGATCAAGGACAATCACCGGCGGCTGGCCGGATCGGTCGCCGCGGCGGTCGCCGCCGCGCGCCGCGAGGCGCCGCCGGGCATGAAGGTCGAGGTCGAGGTGGAGAGCGAAGAGGACCTGCGGGAAGCCCTGGACGCGAAAGTCGAGATGGTGCTGATCGACAACCAGCCTCCCGAGACGGTCGCGCGATGGGTCTCGATCGCGCGGCAGTCGCCGGCGCCGCCGTTTCTCGAAGCCTCCGGCAACATGACACTCGAGCGCGTGCGCCTCTACGCGCTCGCCGGCGTGGACGCAGTCTCCGTCGGCTCGCTGACGCACTCGGTGACCGCGGCCGACATTTCGCTGGACCTGGAGCCCGATGACTGACCCGGACCTTTCTGCCGAGGTCCTGGTCCTGGGGACCGGCGTGGCCGGCTGCGCGGCGGCGCTGGCGGCGGCGCGGGGCGGCGCGCGCGTCACGATCGTCACCCGCGCGAAGCACGCCGAGGCCTCCAACACGCTGTGGGCGCAGGGGGGCATCGTCGGCCGGCCCCCGGGCGACGATCCCGCGGCGCTCGCGGCGGACATCCAGAAAGCGGGCGACGGGATCTGCTCGCCCGAGGCGGTCGCCCTTCTCGCCGTCGAGGGACCCGACCTCGTGCAGCGGCTCCTCGTCGAGGAGCTGCGCGTGCCGTTCGACCGCGAGGGCTCCGGTTTCGACTGGACGCGCGAGGGCGGGCACTCGATCCCGCGCATTCTCCACGTCAAGGACGAGACCGGCGCGCCGATCGAGAGGGCGCTCCTCGAGGCGTGCCACCGCGAGCCCGGCATCCGCTGGCGCCTCCAGACCACCGCGGTGGACCTGCTGACCCTTTCGCACGATTCGACCGAGCCCTACGACCGCTACCGGCCGCCCACGGTCGTCGGCGCGTACCTCCTCGAGCGGCAGACCGGAGCGGTGCGCCCCTTCCTCGCGAAGCACACGATCCTCGCCACCGGCGGCCTCGGCCGCGTCTATCTCCACACGACCAACCCGGACGGGGCGCGCGGCGACGGCATAGCGATGGCCCGCCGGGCGGGAGCGCGCCTGCTGAACCTCGAGTACATCCAGTTCCATCCCACGGCGCTCTTCCATCCGCGCGGGCGCCTGCTCTTAACCGAGGCGCTTCGAGGCGAAGGGGCGAAGATCACCGACGCCGCCGGCCGCCCGTTCCTCGGCGAGGCGCATCCCGACGCCGAGCTCGCTCCGCGCGACGTCGTGGCGCGGGCGATTCACCAGCGGATGCTCGAGCGCGACGAGCCGTACGTGCTTCTCGACATCTCCCACAAGCCGGCCGAATGGATCCGCGAGCGGTTCCCGACGCTGACCCGCCGCGTCGAAGAGTACGGCTTCGACCTGACGGCCGGGCCGGTGCCGGTCGTGCCGGCGGCGCACTACTCGTGCGGCGGGGTCGCCGTGGACTCCGACGGGAGGACGACGCTGGACAACCTCTTCGCCGCCGGCGAGGTCTCGTGCACGGGGGTCCACGGCGCCAACCGGCTCGCCTCGACGTCCCTCCTCGAGGGACTCCTCTGGGGCTGGCGGTCGGGAAGGGCCGCCGCCGATCAGGTTCTGCGCACGCGCGGCTCCGACTACCCGACGGTCCGGGCGTGGCAGCCGGAAAACGAGCCGGTGGACTCGGCGCTCATCGCGCAGGACTGGATGGTCGTCCGGCACACGATGTGGAACTACGTCGGTCTGCTGCGCTCGGAAAAGCGCCTCCATCGCGCCGGCCGGATCCTCGGCGAGCTCCAGGTCGAGATCGAGGACTTCTACCGCCGCGGAACGATGTCCGACGAGCTGCTGGGCCTGCGCAACGGCGTCCAGACGGCGCAAGCGACCCACCGGGCAGCTTCGGAGAACCGGGTCTCGCGGGGGTGCCACTACCGTGAGGAGCCTTAGAAGGTGTTCGGTGATTGGTGGTAGGTGGTAGGGAAGGTCCTCGCCGGGGTCCTCAAACACCTACCACCTGCCACCTACCACCTCGCCGCGACTCCGCTATAGTCGCGGCGCTATGAGCGTCCTTTACCTCGACTTTCCCGGCCCCGACCGGGACTCCCGGACCCAGAAGCTCGGCAAGACGGGCGCCCACATCGTGCCCTCGGACCCGCGGTGGCCCGGCTTCTTCGAGCTGGCGAAGAAGGAGAAGCCTTACGCCATCGTGATCGACTTCGAGCAGGCGCCCTCGCATTCCCTGGAGACGGCCGACTACCTCGCCAAGGCCAAGGAGACGCGGGACGTCGCGATGTACCTGCTGCGGGTGCCGCAGGACCGGTTGGACGCCGTCGCCAAGCGGCTGCCGCAGGCGCTCGTCGTCAGCGACCAGGAGCTTTCGGTGCGCGTGACCCACGCCGAGAGAGAAGCCCAGGAGCGCGCCCGCCAGAAGAAGGAAGCGGCGGCGGCGGCGCGCAAGAGCGCACGCGCGAAGGCCGGAGCGGCGGAGAAGGCGGCTTCGGGAGCCGCGGCCGGGAAGTCCAGGCCCGCGCCGAAGGCCGCTCCGAAAGCCGCGGCGAAACCGAAGAAACCGGCCGCCGGCGCCAGGAAGCCCGCGTCGAAGGCGAAGAAGGCGGCGGGCAAGTCCGCTTCGCGCGGCCGGAAGGGCTGAGTCCAGTCGACAGTCGACAGTCGACAGTCGACGGTTCCGGCGGGCGCTTCCTCGCCGCGTCCGCGGCCATCCTCCTCACCTGGATCGTCGCGGTCCTCGCATGGTCTTACGTCGCCAGGGACCTCCCGCTCTTCTCGGAGCGCCATCTCTGGTCGCCCGAGACCGAGAGGCGCGCGCCGCCGCTCGCCCGCTACGACTCGGGATGGTACGCGGGGATCGCGGAGGCCGGCTACGGGCCGGCACCCGCTCGCGGCGAACAGTCGGCCCATGCTTTCTTCCCGCTCTACCCGATGGCCGTGCGAGGCGTGCGCCGGCTCTTCTCGATGGACGCGTTCGCCGCCGGGCAGCTCGTCTCCCTGCTGTGCTTCTTCGCCGCCGGCCTTCTCTTCGCCGCGGAGGGGCGAAAGCGGCTCGGCGAGAAGGGGGGGCGCGAGGCTCTCCTCTTTCTCCTGCTGTATCCCACGGCCTTCTTCTTCGCCGCGATGTACTCGGAATCTCTCTTCCTGCTGCTGGCGCTGCTGGCGTTTCGATCCGCTCGCAACGGGAATGCCGCCGCGGCGGTCCTCTTCGGGTTCCTCGCCGGGAGCTCGCGCCTGCCCGCGCTCGCAATCGCGATCCCTCTCGCGATCGAGACCTTCCAGGCCGATCGCGTCCGGGTCCCGCGGCGGCGCGCGGTCCTCCTCGGCATCGCCGCGGGGCTGGCGCCGGTCGCGGGGGTGCTGCTCTGGGTCTTGGGCGCGGGTTGGCTGGCCGGCGAGCCCGGGCTCTACTTCCGCATCCAGGAAGGGTGGCATCGCGGGGCGTCGCCGCTCGAGGGAATCCGGCAGTTCCTCGTCGGCCTGCCCGCGCGCATCGCGAGGGGCGATGCCCGCGAGCACCCCGCGTTTCTGCTCGACTACGCGCACGCGGCCCTGTTCGCCGCGATCGCGGTCTTCCAGTTCCAGCGACGCCGTTTCGCCGACGGGGCCTGGACGGCCGGCGCGCTCCTGATCCCCGCCTCGACCGGGATCTCGGCGAGCCTGCCGCGCTATGTTCTCGTCGTCTACCCCGCCTTTTTCTCGCTGGCGGAGATCTTCCACGACCGGCCGCGCCTGCGCCTGGCGTGGTGGATCGGCTCGGCGCTCCTCCTCGCCGCCTGCGAAGCCGCCTTCGTCCGGTGGCACTTTGTCGCCTGACCATCTCGAGGGGACGAAGAAGTCCGTTTCCGGCGAATCTGCATCTGTCCGACGCGGCGCGGCGGTTGATAAGATGCCGCGTCCCCAGGAAGGAGCAATAGGAAATGAACAATGGGTTCTCCCGGGAAAGCCTGAAGCAATACGCGGGTCAGACCCGCGAGGAATTCGAGAAGACCTTCGGCGAGCTGGTCCGGATCCCGACGGTCTCCGGGCAGCCCGAGCGGAAGGCCGACGTGCGCCGGGGCGCGGAGTACGCGATCGGGCTGCTGGAGTCCTTCGGCGCGAAGGCGAAGCTCTACGAGACCAACGGCCATCCGATCATCTACGGCCGGTTCGATAAGTCGCCCGACCTCCCCACGGTGACCGTGTACAACCACCTGGACGTCCAGCCGGCCAACAAGAAGAAGGAGCCGTGGAGGACCGACCCCTTCGACTTCGTCAAGGAGGGCGACCGCTACTTCGGGCGCGGGACGACCGACGACAAGGGGCCGGCGATGACGGCGCTCTTCGGCGCGCGCTACGCCGTCGAGAACGGCGTGGGAGCCAACATCCACTTCCTCTGGGAGTTCGAGGAGGAGATCGGCAGCCCCAACTTCGAGACCACGATCCGCGAGAACGCCGCGGACTTCGCGACGGACTCCGTCGTCGTCTCCGACACGGTCTGGGTCTCCCGCACGCGGCCGGCGCAGCCGGCGGGGCTGCGCGGGCTCCAGGGCCTCTTCTTCGACCTCGAGACGGGTGAGACCGACCAGCACTCCGGCACCGCGGGGGGCGCCGCGCGCAACCCGATCACGGAGCTCTGCCAGGTCATCGCCGAATGCGTGGACGCGAAGACCGGCAAAGTCAGGATCCCGGGCTTCTACGCCGACGTCGTCCCGCCGAGCAAGCAGGAGTTGCTGGACCTCCAGAAGAGCGGATTCACCGTCAAGGAGTTCAAGAGGGACCACCTCTACAAGAAGCTGCGCGTCGAGGACCCGCTCGAGGTCATGAAGCGGATCTGGCTGATGCCGACCTTCGAGGTCCACGGGATCCTCGGCGGCTACCAGGAAGGGCGGACGGTCAAGACGATCATCCCGCCGCGGGCGACGGCGATCGTCTCCTGCCGGCTCGTCCCGAACATGAACCCGAAGAGAGTCGTGAAGCTGATCCGCGACTTCGTCAAGACGAAGAATCCCGACGTGAAGGTCTCCGCCGAGCACGCGCTGCCGGCCTACTCCGGGAAGACGACTGGCCCGTACGCCGACGCCATCCGGGAATCCGTGAAGTTCGGATTCGGCAAGGAGCCTGTCTTCGTGCGCGAGGGAGGCTCGATCGGCGCCGTCCTCTCCATGGAAAAGGTCTTCAGGACACCGATCTTCTTCCTGGGGCTGTCGCTCCCCGAGCACGGCTACCACGCGCCCAACGAGAACTACGACTGGGACCAGGCCTCGGGCGGGATGGCCGCCTTCGCGAAATACTTCGAGAAGGTCGGGTCGCTGGCCTCCCGGTAAAGATCCCCTATCGAAGCAGGTCCTCCAGGGACGCGGAGGCGTCGGTCTTCGCGTCCCGGTACTTCACGATGACGGGAGTCTGAAGCGAGATTCCCCACTCCAGGCCTTTGCCGTCGCGGACGGCGCGGGCTCCCGGGACGACGACGGCGCCCGCGGGAATCTCGAGCGGCCGTCCGGGCGCCTTCCGGTACTCGAGGCCCCGTGGGATGTCGTAGACCGGAGTGCCTCCCGTCAGGATGACTCCCGAGGCGAGCACCGCGCGCTCCCGAACGATCGCGCCCTCGTACACGCCGCAGTTGCCGCCGATCAGGACG
>DATFWF010000124.1:0-25874 GCA_035259605.1 Thermoanaerobaculia bacterium | reverse complement strand
GCGAGGGCGCGACGGTGTATCTGCCGGTCGGGCAGCCCGGGGCGCTTCTCTACGTCGGCGACGGACACGCCCTCCAGGGCGACGGCGAGCTCAACGGGAACGCGCTCGAAACGTCGCTGGCGGTGGAGTTCTCGGTGGACGTGCTGCGGGAGAAGAGCATCTCCGGGATTCGCGTCGAGAACGACGAGTCGTTGATGGCGATGGGGCTCTCCGGCTCGCTCGACCAGGCGTTTCGCGAGGCAACCTCGGGCCTCGCCTCGTGGCTGGAGAAGGACTACTCGCTGACCGGCGCGGAAGCCGCGATCCTCCTCGGCGCCACGATCCAGTACCAGATCTCCGAGGTCGCCGACCGCAACGTAGGGGTCGTCGCGAAGATCCGCAAGCAATTCCTTCCCCGGCCGGAGCCGAAAAAGCCCTGAGGCTCTCCGGAGGAGGGCGCGATCCCCGGCTGTAACGTCGAGCCTCCCCGGGGATAAATCAGTCTGGCGCAATTGATGACGGATCTGGCCGCCCTCTACGAAAGGCATGCGAAGGACGTGTACCGATTCGCGCTCTTCCTGACCGGCGACAGGGCCGATGCGGATGACATCGTGTCGGAGACGTTCCTCAAGGTTTGGACTGCTCGCGACGATCTGCGCCTGGAGACGGTGCGCGGGTATCTCTTCGCGATCGCCCGAAACATCCACCTCCATGCTCGGCGGCGCGCCTGGCGATTCCGCCCGCTGCCCGAAGAGCTCCCGGACGTCGCTGCCGGACCCGCCGAAACGGCGGAAGGAAAGATCGCCCTCGATGCGCTGCGGACGGGCCTGCGCGAACTGCCCGAGCCGGACCGCGCCGCGGTGCTGATGCGCGCCTGCGGAGGGATCAGCTATCGGGAGATCGCCGCGGCGCTGGGCGTCTCCGAGACCGCCGCCAGGGTGAGAGTCCATCGCGCGCGCGCCCGACTCGCGCGCGGGCGCCCCGGGAAGGAGAAGCCATGAACGTGACCCGCGACGTGATCCAGGACCTCTGGCCCGCCTACGCCTCCGGCGAGGCGACCGCCGACACGAAAGCTCTCGTCGAGGAATTCTTGACGAACGATCCCGAGTTCGGCGCGGCCCTCCGAGAGAACGCCGACATCCTCGCGGCGGCTCCTGCCGCCCCAGCGCCCGCGCCCGATCTTGAAAGGAGGACGCTCTCCATGACCAAGCGCCTGCTCCGGCTCCGCACGCTCTTCCTCGCCCTCGCCATTCTCTTCATGACGATCCCTCCGGCGATCACGACCGCCCACCTCCACTTCGAGCAATGGGGACTGACTTCCTCGTTCACCCGGCTGCCCGCCTGGGAGAACCTTCTTGCGCTCGTCTGCCTCGCGGTCTCCGCGATCTTCTGGTTGGCCTGGCTTGCGCTGCGCCGCCGTCTCTCGGTCCAGGGCTTCTGAACGGGTTTACCGGATCTCGGCGAGGAATCGATGCCAGTTGGCGGAGTCGGCGGATGTGGCAGGCGTCGCCGTCCGGTAGTTGATCAGGACGACGTTCGATCCGTTCTCCCGCGCGAGGTAGAGCATGTACAGCTCGAGCCCGTCCGCTCGGCGGCCCGTCACGACGAGCCCCGAATGCCCTGGAAAGCTTTTCCGCGCGACCCGGATGTTTCCCATCCCCGCCTCGGTCAGAACGGCGGGAAGCTCCTTCTCTCCCGAGAATCTCCCCGACCCCTCGTACTCCATGTTCGGCGTGACGCGCGCCTGGAAGACGCCGTGCTCGAGCGTTTCGAAGCTGATCGCCCGCTTCGAGGAGAGAGCGCGGTCAAGATCCGGGGCGGTTCCCCACAGGCACCCCGCGCCGCTTCCCTGGTGCGGGTCGCGCACGACGTAGCCCGGAGGCAGCGAGAACGTCAGCGAATCGGCGGCCGCGTACCCGCAGGTCGCCGTCCGGAAGTCCACCGCGGTCCAGTTCTCCGCCGTCTCCTGCCTGGAAAGGAGCGGCGCGGCGTCGGGCCTCGACGGCAGCCCGACAATGGCCGCGAGGACCCAGCCGGCGATGGGCGGAAGGATCGGTCCCATTCGGTTTTCGGAAAGCCCGAATTGTAGCCGACGCTACGGCACCGGAGGCTGCCCGAAGGTGAGGGCGCCTCTCACGTCGACCCTCTCCCGCGGGGAGAGGGAGATCCTTCGCTTCTTCGCGGTCAGGGCTTGTTGGACCAGCTCTGGTTGGCCACCTTCCACTGGCCGGCTTCTTCTTCCAGGGAGATCGTGCCTTTGTTCATCTCACCGCCGACCTTGCCGGTCGCGTCGAGTGTCGCCTTCTTGCCATCCACCTTCAGGCCCGTGAGCTTCAGGTCCGTCGGCGACATCATCTTCAGGAACTCCATCCCCTTCTTCGGATCCATCCCGGATTCCTTGATCTGCTTGTCGATCCCCGCCTGGGCTTCCTTCGTCATGCTCTTCTTGTATCCGTCGAAGTCGCCCGCCGCGACCGCCTTCAGCAGCGCCCGGTAAGCCTTCGCCTGCGGGCTTCCCTCCACGTTCTTCGAGTCGGCCGCGCGGACCGTCGAGAATGTCAACGCCAGGAGCACCGCGGAAAGGACGAAGAGCCTCCGGGAAGTTCGCATTCGAGCTCCTTTCGAAAAGTGGCGACATGATCCCTCAGCCACCGGCGGGAAACAAGGGCGGCAGGGTAAACTCGGCCGGTTTGACCGATCCGGAAACCGCCGTCCCGCGGCCCCTCCCGGTCCGCCGCTCCCGCCTGATCCCCTTCGCGGGGATCGCGTTGCTGCTCGTTCTCTGGGATCTCGCGATCCGCTTCGGGAACGTTCCCCTCCTGCCCGGTCCGGTCGCGGTCGCCCGCGCGATCGGCGAGCTCGCGTACCGCGGCTTTCTCGTCAAGCATCTCGTCGCGTCTCTCTTCCGCGTGACGTGGGGGTATCTGCTCGCCGTCTCGGTCGGCGTGCCCTTCGGGATCCTCCTCGCCCTGTACCGCCGCGGGGGACTCGCTCTCGCGCCGCTGGTCGAGGTCGTCCGGCCGATCTCGGCGCTGGCGTGGATCCCGCTCGCGATCCTCTGGTTCGGGGTGGGCGACCTCTCCTCGGTCTTCATCATCTTCATCGCTTCGGTCTTTCCCCTGGCCGTCGCCGCGATGAGCGCGGTGGAAGGCGTGTCCTCGACCCACTGGAACGCGGGAAGGAACTTCGGCCTCTCCGCCGGCGAGATCGGAAGGCGAGTGCTTCTGCCGGCGATCCTCCCGCGTCTGCTCGTCGGGCTTCGCCTCGCGCTCGGGATCGCCTGGCTCGTCGTGGTCGCGGCCGAAATGATCGCGGTCAACTCGGGCCTGGGCTTCCTGATCATCGACGCGCGCAACGCCGGCAACCGCTATGACCTCGTCGTCGCCGGGATGGTGCTGATCGGGGCGATCGGGCTGGGCCTGGACTTCGCGATGCGCCGGATGGAAGGCCTGCCCGCCCTGCGGTGGGGCTACGCGGGAGGCGCCGAGACGCCGTGACCGCCGCGCTTGCCCCGGTCCCCGGGCGCACCAAGCTCGCGATCCGCGGGGTCGAGATGACCTTTCGGGGCGGCGACGCGGAAGTCCGCGTCCTCGAGGGAATCGACCTGGACGTCCGGGAAGCCGAGTTCGTCTGCATCCTCGGCCCCTCGGGCTGCGGCAAGTCCACGCTCCTGAACATCGTCGCGGGATTCCTCGCGCCGACGGCCGGCACCGTCCGGATCGACGGCGAGGACGTCCGCGGCCCCGATCCGCGCCGGATCTTCGTCTTCCAGGAGCGGGGCGTCTTCCCGTGGCTGACGGTCGAGGGGAACATCGGCTTCGGCCTCGGGAGGCTCGCGAAGGAGGAGCGGCAGAGGCGGATCCGCCACTACGTCCGGCTCGTCGGGCTCGAGGGCTTCGAGAAGGCCTATCCGCACGAGCTCTCCGGGGGGATGAAGCAGCGCGTGGAGGTGGCCCGTGCCCTCGCCGTGGACCCGGACATGCTCTACCTCGACGAGCCGTTCGGCGCGCTCGACTCGATCACGCGCCTGGAGATGCGCCGGGAGCTCCTTCGGATCTGGCACGCCGAGAAGAAGACGATCCTCTTCGTCACGCACGACATCGAGGAGTCCGTCCAGCTCGCGGACCGGGTCGTGGTCCTCTCGGCGCGGCCGGCGAGGATCCGCCGAATCGTGGAGATCGACCTGCCGCATCCCCGCGACCTTTCCGCGCGCCGCTACCTGGAGCTGCGCGACGGAATCTTCGAGGAGATCGGCCTGGCGCACAAGGTATGAAGTCCCGCTTCCGGCTCGAATCGGCCCTGCTTCCGGCGGCGGCCGCCGCGGCGATCGCCGCCCTGTGGTGGGCCGCGGTCGTCTGGACGAAGACGAACGTCTTTCCCTCCCCCGCCGCCGTCGCCCGTGGAATCGCGGAGCTGGCGCGCAAGGGACTTCTGCTCGCCTACGTCCGCGATTCGCTGCTTCGCGTGGCCGCGGGTTACGGCGCTGCGCTGGCGGTCGGAATTCCCCTCGGAGTGATCCTGGGCTGGCGTCCCGAGGCCGGGCGGGCGGCCAACCCCGTGATCCAGTTCCTGCGGCCGATCTCGCCGCTCGCCTGGATCCCCGTCGCGATCGTCCTCTTCGGCGTCAACGACGGCGCCGCGATCTTCCTGATCTTCCTGGCCTCGCTTTTCCCGATCCTCGTCTCCGCGATGAACGGCGTCCGAGGCGTGCCCGCGATGTACCGGCAGGCCGGCGCGAACTTCGGCCTCGCACCCGGAGCGCTCCTCGCCCGGGTCGTCTTTCCGGCCGCGCTGCCCGAGATCCTGACAGGACTCCGGATCGCGCTCGGCGTGGCGTGGATCGTCGTCGTCGCGGCGGAGATGATCGCCGTCAACTCCGGCCTCGGGTACCTCGTGATCGACTCCCGCAACGCCGGCAAGCGCTACGATCTCGTCGTCGCGGCCATGCTCCTGATCGGCGCCATCGGCCTCCTTCTGAACATCCTCGTCCAGCGCGTCTCGCGCCTGCGGGCCGTGCGGTGGGGATTCCGGGAGGAGGCCTCGTGAGGGGGCGGCGGATCCTGCCGATCCTCCTGCTCTGGACCCTCGCGATCACCGCGGCTCATTTCGCGATCAACGTGGATTGGACCGCCGTCTTCAACGACCGTCTCCCGCGCGAGAAGCGGAAGTTGAACGTCGCCTACATCCCGGTGACCTGCCACCTCGCCTGCCCGGTGACCGATTTCATCTCGCGCTACTCGCTCGACGGCGCGCTCTTCATCCCGCGGATGTTCCAGGGATTCCCCGAGATCAAGGAGGCGCTCATCTCCGACCGCATGCAGGTCGGGTTCATGGTCGCGCCCATGGCGATCGCACTCGCCGCGCAGGGGGTGCCGATCAAGATCGTGTACCTGGGGCACCGGTACGGCAGCGCGGTCGTGGTCGCGAAGGACGGGCCGGTCCACTCCGTGCGCGACCTGAAGGGCAGGACGATCGCGATCCCGAGCCGCTTCTCCGACGAGCGGCTGATCGTCTTCAAGGCCCTGGAGCAGAACGGCCTCTCCGGCGCGGACGTTCGGATGATCGAGATGGCGCCGCCCGACGTCGCCGGGGCTCTCGCGGCGGGCGCGATCGACGCGTTCTCGATGGGCGAGCCGTACCCGTCGCAGGCGGAGCTCGGCGGGTTCGGCCGGGTCCTCTTCCACGCCCGCGAGTACTGGCCCGACTACATGTCCTGCGTCGTCGTGGCGCGGCAGGACGTCATCGAGACGCGGCCCAGGGCCGTGCAGATCCTCGTTGACGGGATCGCGCGCTCGGGCCTGTGGCTGGACGAGGGCCGTCCCCACCGCGAGCACGCCGCCGACTTCGTGGCGCGCTACTACTACCGCCAGAAGCCGGAGATCCTTCGCCACGCCCTGACCGAGCCGCTCGACCGCGTCCTCTACACGCAACTGACCCCGCGCAAGCCGGACTTCGACATGGTCCGCGACCTGATGATCAAGACCGGCGTCCTCGAAAAGAAGATCGCCTTCGAAGAGTACGTGGACTCGCGTTTCGCCGAAGGCGCCTCCGGCCAGACCGCCTGGAAGTACGAGCCCGGCAGCGGCAAGGCCGAGTGACATCAGGCCGGGCGCTCCGTCTTCTCCTCCTGGCCGTCCTCGCCGCCGCCGGCGTCTGGCTCTACCGCAACTCCTCGATCACACGCCTGCGCCGCGAGTTCATCCCCTGGATGCACCGCCTCGAGCGCTACCGCGACGCCGCCGAGCTGACGCGCCGCGCGCTCCTGCGCCGCGACCCCGTTCCCTCCGACCCCGCGGGAATCGCCCGGCTGCGGGAATGGGCCTGGTCCGGCCTCGACCGTGTCGCGTGGATCGCCTACCGCGTCGAAAAGCCGGACCACGAGATCTCCCGCTCTAGCGAAACCACGAGCGGGCGCGTCCATTTCACGGTGGGCGGCTTCCGCGCGGACGGCGCGCGCGTCGAGAGGACCGCGGATGCCCTCGTCTCCGCGCAGTGGGACCCGGCGCGCGTCCCGACGCCCGACGTCGAGCCGGCCGCCCCGCCGCCCGAGGCGGTCCCGGTCCCCGTCGCCGTGGCCGTCTCCTTCGAGCGCTCCGTCGAGGACCGCTCGAACTCGCAACCGCGCTTCCGCGACGCCACGTCGGAATCCGGCCTCGGCGCCGCGCGCACGGACCCGCCGCTCCGCAAGACGAACCGCCTGATCTCCGACATCTGGCCGGGCTCCGGAGCGGCGGTCCTCGACTACGACGGCGACGGCTTCGAAGACCTGTTCGTGGCCGACGGCGTGCGCTCGATCCTCTACCGCAACGACGGCCATGGGCATTTCACGGACGTCACCGGCGCCGCGGGCCTCGCCGGCAGCGACGGCAAGGGAATCTCGGCCACGGGAGTCGCCGCCGGCGACGTGGACGGCGACGGATACCCGGACCTCTTCGTCACCGACGCGTTCGGCCCCGCCCGGCTCTTCCGAAACCGTGGCAACGGCACCTTCGAGGAGACGACGACCGAGTCGGGAATCTCCGTCGGCCCCAACGCGCGCTCGGCGGCTTTCGCCGACGTGGACGGCGACGGCGACCTCGACCTCTTCGTCTGCGTCGCCGGCGACTACTATGCGCAGATGCCCGATCCTCCCTACGACGCGCGGGACGGACGGCCGAATCATCTCTACATCAACGACGGCCGCGGGCACTTCACCGAGGCCGCGAAGCAGTGGGGCCTCGAGGGCACGCGCTGGTCCCTCTCCTCGCTCTTTGCCGACTACGACGGCGACGGCCGCACCGACCTGCTCGTCACCAACGACTTCGGCCTGAAGAACCTCTACCGCAACACCGGGCCGCGTGGGGCGTACGCGCACTTCGAGGACATGGCGGCAAAGGCAGGAGTCGAGGCCCGCGCCTACGGGATGTCCGCCGCGTGGGCGGACTTCGACGGCGACGGCCTGCTCGACCTCTACACGACCGGCGCCGACACGCAGTGGTACTTCCTCCACGAGTACCCCGCGATCCCGTTGACTCTCGGCGGCCGGCTTTTCCTGCCCGTGGCGATCCGCTGGGTCGAGCAGATGGCGCGCGGCAACTCGCTCTTCCTCCAGAGGCCCGACCACACGTTCGCCGACGCGACCGGCCGCTCCGGCGCCGCGCGGGCCGGATGGAACTGGAGCTCGATCGCCGCGGATCTCGACAACGATTCCTGGCCGGACATCTACGCGACCAACGGCATGTGGGGCGACGGCCGGGACCACGACCGGGAGCTGGAGTTCTGGTGGCAGACGCTCGCCTACTGGGACGATTACGTCGCCGGCCGGAGGACCTTCGACCGCAAGGGCGCCGGCATCGCGGGCATCGAGCGCGACCGCTTCTTCCGCAACCGCGCCGGGGACGCCGGCGGCTCCCCCGCCACGCCGATGTTCGAGGAACGCTCCTTCCTGGAGGGCCTGGATCTCGAAACGAACGGCCGTGCCGTGATCGCTTTCGATGCCAACGGCGACGGAGCGCTCGACCTCTACATCCGATCGGTCCAGGCGCCGGAGGCGCTCTTCCTCAGCAGCCGCCGGGACGGCGAGCACTTCCTCCGCGTCCGGCTTCGCGGCTCTCCCGGCCGCGACAACCGCGACGGAATCGGCTGCCGGCTGACCGCGGTCCTCCCCGGCGGCCGGCGGATCGTACTCGAGACCGGCAACGCCAGCGGCTACCTCTCGACGGGAAGCCCGATCGCCCACCTCGGCCTCGGAAAGGCCACCCGGCTCGATTCGCTCATGATCCGCTGGCCCTCCGGAAACCTCCAGGAGCTCGGCCCGATCGAGAACGTCGACCGGACCATCGTGGTGGACGAAACGGCGGGGGGTACGCCGGGACGAGGCCCGTTGAGAATCCCGACCGGGTAGTACGCCTCTTGCAAAGCGGGCCGGGTTGCGGAGTAACCTTTCAGGAGCCGCTGCCGATGGTTCGTTACGACCTGGTCGCCTTCGATCTGTACGGAACGCTGCTCGACGTGTCCGGCCTCGCGGCGAAGATGCAGCCGCTCGTGGGGAAAGGCGCGGGGCACCTCCTCGCCCGCTGGCGCAGGGCGCAGCTCGAGAGATCGTGGCGGCTGAACCTGGACGGCCGCTACGACCGGTGGGACCACGTCACCGCCGCGGCGCTGGACGAGGTCGCCCCGGAGCTGTCGACGTCCGTTCGCCATCACCTGTCCGAGCTGTGGATGACCGTGCCCGCGTATCCGGACGCCGCCGCGGCGCTCGCGTCGCTCAAGACGGCCGGCGCCAAGCGCGCCGTGCTCTCCAACGGGTCGCGCGCGATGGTGATGCGGGCGCTCGAGGTCAGCTCGCTGATCGTGGAGAAGGTCCTCTCCGCCGACGACGTCCACGTCTACAAGCCCAATCCGAAGGTGTACGCGCTGCTCGACTCGGTGGCGCCCCGCCCCCGGACGCTCTTCGTGACCGCGAACGGCTGGGACGCCGACGGCGCGCGCAAGGAGGCGCGCAACGCGGCGTGGATCGACCGGGGCACGGAGGCGCCCAAGATCCCCCCGACTTTCCGGATCACCTCGTTGTCGGAGGTTCCGGGACTCCTCGCCTGAACGCGAACGGGCGGGCGTCGAGGGACGCCCCTGCGGCACGGGTGAGGCGGCGGCCGTCAGCGGGAGGAAAGTCCGGTGATCTGGCGAGGGGCCGTTCCGTCGGCGTTCATCACCCAGACTTCCATCCGACCGGTCCGGTCGCTCTGAAAGGCGAGGCGCTTCCCGTCGGGGAACCAGCAGGGCGTCTCGTCCAGGTACGCGCGCTCGTGGAGGGCGATCTTTTCGCCCTTGCCCGTCTCCGCGTCCACGATCCAGATGTGGCTCGTCGCGGAGTCGCGCTCGCCGGCGCTGGCGAAGAGGGCGATCCTCCGGCCATCCGGCGACCAGGCGGGGCATTGCGCCTTACCCTCCGCCTCGGACAGGCGGGTCAACCGGCGCTCCCCGGACCCGTCGGCGTTGACGAGGATGATGGCGGTCCCCCTCGGCGCATCACCCCGGCCGGTGAAGGCGATTCGCCTGGAGTCGGGCGACCACTGGCTGTTCCAGGCGATCGCCGAGGCCAGGGGAATGCGCTTCGCGTCCGAACCGTCCGCCGCCGCGATCATGAGCCGAGTTTCGGTCCAGGTCCCCGCCGTGTAGACCAGCCGCTTCCCGTCGGGCGAGAGCGTGGGCGTGCGGCCGGGGACCTCCGCGATCTGACGGAGGTTGCTGCCGTCGGGATCCATCGCGTAGAGCCGCCCTCGGTCCGCGGAGTAGCTCGCATAGAGGATCCGCTTACCATCCGCCGTCCAGGCGATCCCGTTCTCGTTCTCCGCCGAGCGGGTGACGCGTTTCTCTCCCGTGCCGTCCGCCGCGATGACGTAGACGTCGTCCACGCCGTCTCGATTCGAAACGAAGGCGATTCGCGACCCGTCCGGCGAGACGGCGGGCAATCCGCCTCCGATGACGCGCGGCGGCGCCGCCTGCCCGGCCGCGATCGCGGCCGCCAGGAGGACGAGGACCCCGATCAAGGGCGAGCGGCGCATGGACTTCCCTTTCCCGAGCGCGTCAGGTGCTTCGAAGCGTCGCGATGGGATCCACGGTCGTGGCGCGGCGGGCCGGGAAGAACGACGCCAGCAGCGCCACCGCCACCAGGACGACCGACATCGCGAGAAACGTGGGCGGGTCGGTCGCGCGGACCTCGAAGAGCAGGTCCGACATCAGGCGCGCGAGCAGGTGCGCGCCGAGGAGGCCGAGCGCGAGGCCGGCGAGGACGAGCTTCATCGCCTGGTTCAGGACGAGGCGCAGGACCGAGCGCGGCTCGGCGCCGAGGGCCATCCGGATACCGAACTCCTGCCGCCGCTCGCCGACGGTGAAGGCGATGACGCCGGCAAGCCCCGCGCAGGTCACCGCCAGAGCCAGCGCCGCGAAGAGCGAGAGGAGCGTCGCGGTCAGGCGCGGAGACGCGAGCGCGTTGGACCTCGCCTCGTCGAGCGAGCGGAAGCGGTCCACCGGCTGGTCCGGGTCGATGGAGTGAACGGTCGCGGCGACGGTCTTCGTCAGCGACAGCGGGCTCCCCGAGGTGCGGACGAGGAGGCTCCCCGAGAGCGTCGGGAACTGCGGCAGCGCCAGGTAGATCTCGTCGGGCGGAGCGGAGGCCAGGCCGTACTGCCGGACGTCGCCGGCGACACCGACGATCGTGATCCAGCTCTTTCCGCGATCGAAGGAGATCCGCTCTCCGACCGGGTCCTTCGCGCCCCAGAACCGCCGGGCCAGCGACCGGCTGACGGCCGCCACTTTCGGAGTCTCGTCGGTGTCGGCGCCGGTGAAGGCGCGGCCGGCGACGAGCGGCACGCCGATCGTCGAGAAGTAGTCCGACGAGACCCGCTGGAATTCCGCCTGCGGGCGCAGGTCGTCGGAGGGCACGGGCTTGCCTTCGATCTCGAAGCGGCCGGAGTTGGGCCCCGTCTCGTTCAACGGGAAGCTCCCCGCGATCGCGGCGGAGACGACCCCGGGCTGGCCGGCGAGCCGCTCGAGGATCTGCTTCTCGAAGGCCCAGCGCTTGGCGGGGTCGGTGTACTTCGTGAAGTTCAGGTCCAGCCGGGTCGTCAGCACGCGGCCGATCGCGAAGCCCGGGTCCACGCCCTGGAGCTTCCAGAGGCTGCGGATCATCAGGCCCGCGCCGATCAGGATCGTGAAAGAGATGGCGACCTGGACGACGATCAAAGCGCTCCGCATCCGGTGGCGGACGACGCCGCCGGTCGAGCGGTCGCCCCCCTCCTGGAGTGCCTCGGAGAGCCCCCGGCGCGCGGAAAACGCCGGGATGAGGCCGAAAGCGATTCCCGTCGCGAGCGAGACCACGAGCGCGAAGAGAAGGACCGGCCCGTCGATGGAGATCTCCCGGGCGCGCGGCGTGAACCGCGCCGCGAAGGCGACGAGGAGCTTCAGCCCTCCGGCCGCGAAGAGGACGCCGAGCGCGCCTCCCGCCAGGGCGACGAGGGTGCTTTCCGTGACGAGCTGCCGCGCCAGGCGCAGGCGGCACGCCCCGAGCGCCCCGCGGAGCGCGAGCTCGCGGCGGCGCCGCAGGAGCCTCGCGAGCGTCAGGTTCGCGACGTTGGCGCACGCCAGGAGGAGCACGAGCCCGACGATCCCGAAGAGAACGAGGAAGGTCGGGCGGGCGGATTGCGTCAGCTCGTCTCGCAGCGACACCGCCGTCAAGGCGAAACCGGTTCCCTTTTCCGGGTAGAACTTGGGCTCCTTCGCCGCCAGGTCCTGCGCGATGGAGTTCAGGTCCGCGCTCGCCGCGGCAACCGTGACGCCGGGCTTGACGCGCCCGAAGACCTGGACCATCCGGCGCGAGCGGTCGTGATACATCTCCGGCCGCCCGCGGAAGGGGCACGCAGACACCGGCATGTAGACGTCGTTCTCGTCGGGATAGGCCGGCATCGGCGGAAGGACCCCGATGACCGTGTGGACACGGTCGTTCATCCGGAGGCCCTTTCCGACGATCCCCTTGTCTCCGCCCCACGAACGCATCCAGTAGTCGTGGGAGAGGATCAGCAGCGGCTCGGCTCCCGGCGCGTCCTCGCCCGGACGGAACGTCCGCCCTAGGATCGGCTTGACCCCCATCACGTCGAAGTAGTTCGCGGCGACGACTCCCGTCTGCACCCGCTCGGGCTCGGACTTGCCGAGCAGGACGAACCACATCGAGTGGTACTCGGCCAGGCCGGTGAGCGTCCGGTTCCTGCCGGCGTAGTCGTTGATCTCGACGGGCGAGAAGGGCGGATCCGTCACGTTGATGCCCGGCGCGTCCTGGCGCAGGCGGACCAGGCTCTCGCCGCCGCCGTACGGCAGGGCCTGGAGGAAGACCCCGTGGACGACGGAGAAGATCGCGGCGTTGGCGCCGATGCCGAGCGCCAGCGTCGCGACCGCGGCGAAGGTGAAAACGGGGTTGCGCCGGAGTCCCCGCGCGCCGTAGCGGATGTCCTGGAGGAGAGTCTCCAAGACCCGAGCGCCGGTGGCGTCGCGCGCCTCCTCCTTGTGCTTCTCGACTCCGCCGAAGGCCATGAGAGCCTGGCGGCGCGCTTCCGCCGGAGGCAGGCCGCGCGCGGAGAGCTTCCGCGTCTCCATCTCGATGTGGAAGCGGACCTCCTCGTCGAGCTGCCCCTCGACGTCGCGCTTCCGGAAGAGCGCCCGAAGAGCCGTCAGGATTCGGGATGCCATGGCCGCCTCCTCCGTGTCCGCCTAGCTGGCCGCGAGGACCCGGGAGACCGCCTGCGCGAACCGCTCCCAGCCCTCTTCCTCTTCGGCGAGTTGCCGCAGTCCCTTCTTCGTGAGCTCGTAGAACCGGGCGCGCCGGTTGTTCTCCGAGGCGCCCCACTCCGAGCGGATCCAGCCCTTCCCCTCGAGACGGTAGAGGGCCGGGTAGAGAGAGCCCTGGTTGACCTGGAGCACGTCCTCGGAGAGCTGCTGGATGCGCTGCGAGATCCCCCAGCCGTGCATCGGGGCCGAGCGCAGGGTCTTCAAGATCAGCACGTCGAGGGTCCCCTGGAGCAGGTCGGTTCGGGTCATCGCGTCTCCTTTAGAAGATCTACAGGAGTCTTGGCCCCTTCCTGTCGAATGTCAAGGGGAAGTACGGAGCCGCTCCGGGAAGGTTTCTTCGTCGAGATCGGATCCGTGTCGTAGGGGAGGGGGTTTGCGGCGAACTCGCTGAAGCCATTGAGTTACGATCCCGGGAAACGCTCGATTGCGAGGAGGAAGATCTGATGATTCAGCTACGCGTCCCGGGAATCCGTCGCGCTCTCGCTGTCCTCGCGGCGCTGGCGGCCATCCTCTGGGCCGCCGGCTCGCTAGCCGCCGCCACCAACAAGCCGCCGCTCCACGGACGCAAGTGGGTCGCGATCACCGGGAAGCCGCTCGCGGCGACCGCGGGGGCGATGATCTTCCAGAAGGGGGGCAATGCGGTGGACGCGGCGGCCGGGATGATCGCGGCGGCGTGCACGATGTGGGACACGCTCTCCTGGGGCGGCGAGACCCAGGCGCTCATCTACAACCCTCACACCGGGAAGGTCATCGGCATCAACGCGCTGGGTGTCGCGCCGACCGGGGCGACTCCGGAGTTCTTCAAGTCGAAGGGGATGGCGTATCCGCCCGAGTACGGGCCGCTCGCGGCGGTCACCCCGGGAACGCCGGGCGGGATCATGGTCATGCTCGCCGAGTACGGGAAGCTCTCGCTCGCCGACGTCCTCGCGCCGTCGATCGAGATGGCCGACGGATATCCGATCGAGCAGCAGATCGTCTCGACGATCACCCAGCGGCGCGACTGGCTGCTGAAGTGGCCGGAGTCCCGGCGGATCCTCCTGCCGAATCCGAACGACGGCCCGCCCGTGGCCGGCCAGCTCTTCCGCCAGCCGGACCTCGCGGCGACGCTGCGAAAGCTAGTCGAGGCGGAGAAGAAGGCGCTCGCTTCGGGCAAGAGCCGGAAGGACGCCATCCTCGCGGCCTACGACCGCTTCTACCGCGGCGACATCGCGGCGGAGTTCGCTCGCGGCTCGCGCGAAGTCGGCGGCCTCCACACGGCCGAGGACCTGGCCAACTGGAAGGTGCGGGTCGAGGAGCCGGTCAAGACGACGTACAAGGGCATCGAGGTCTACAAGCTCGACTTCTGGACGCAGGGACCGGCGATGCTCCAGGCCTTGAACATCCTCGAGACGGCGGACGTGAAGGCGATGGGGTACAACAGCGCGCGCTACATCCACACGATCTACCAGGCGATGAACCTGGCCTTCGCCGACCGCGACTTTTATTACGGAGACCCGCAGTTCTCTCCGGATGAGCCGCGAAAGGGGCTTCTCTCGAAGGAGTACGCCAAAGACCGCGCCGCGAAGATCAACTGGGCGCGCAACGACGCCGACGCGAGGCCGGGCGATCCGTATCCCTTCGAAGGCCGCAAGAACCCCTACCTCGAGCTGCTCGAGAAGTGGCGTTCGGCCAAGCCCAAGCCGAAGGCGGACGCTCCGGCAGCCGAGAGCGGCGCCGCTCTCCGGACCTTCGAGGAAGGCTTCTACGCGGGAACGACCTCGGTCGAGGCGGCGGACGCGGAAGGATGGGTCGTGTCGGTCACGCCGTCGGGCGGCTGGGTGCCGGCGGTCATCGCGGGCAAAACGGGAATCGGGATGAGCCAGCGAATGCAGAGCTTCGTCACGGACCGGACGGAGAGCCCGTTCAACGTCATGGAGCCGGGAAAGCGGCCGCGGGTGACGCTGACGCCGACGCTGGCTCTGAAGGACGGGAAACCGTACCTGGCCTTCGCGGTCCAGGGCGGCGACTCGCAGGACCAGAACCTGCTGCAGTTCTTCTTAAACGTCGTCGAGTTCGGGATGACGGTCCAGGAAGCGACCGAGGCCGCCAACATCAACAGCTACCAGATGAGGAGCTCGTTCGGAGCGCACGATTCGCGGCCGGGCGCGATGATGATCCACCCCTCGACGCCTCCGTGGGTCCGCCAGGAGCTGACGAAGATGGGCTACAAGCTCGAGGTCGTCGCCAAGACCTCAGGCCCCATCAACGCCATCTACCTCGACCGCGAGCACGGCACCATGTGGGGCGGCTCGAGCGACCACGGCGAAGATTACGGGATCGCCTGGTAGTTTTCTGTAGAGCGTGTCGATAGGGACCGGCGGGACGGGTCCTAGTCGCCGCACAATCGCCACTCGTCCTGGCCTGGCACTTCGGAGCAACGGCGCCCTGTCTACTGTCGGTGGGCATTGCAGAGATCCAGGATTGCCGCGTAGAGGCCCCGGACGACCTCCGACATGCGTACGTAGTCGAGGGTTTCGGGCTTGTCCTCGGCTGTGTGGTAACGCGGGTTTCTGTAGAAGGCCGTGTCGGTGATCATGATGGCGGGGTATCCCGCGTCCCAATAGCTGGCGTGGTCCGAGAGGTCCACGCCGAGGAGAAACCGGGGGCCGTTGATCGAGCGGACGGGAAGATCCGAACCGCGGCGCATCGCGGTCTTGAGGGTTCGAGTCGCGCGTCCTTCTCCAACCCGGCCGACCACCGCGATGAAATCGCCGGTTCCGGGATAGAAGAGCCTCAGGATCGGCACCGGGAAGCTCTGGCTTCCGGAACGATTCGAGAAGCATCCGAGCATTTCCAGGCAGATCATCAGCCGCACCCTCGCTCCGGCGCGGCGAAGAGACGCGGCGTGAACCGCGCTTCCCATCCCCGGGCTTCCGAAGGCCGGAGGCTCTTCGAGCGTGAAGGCGACCAGGTCGATCCCGGCCGTCGGCGCGGCGGTCGAGAGCAGGCCGGCGAGCTCGAGAAGCGCCGCCACCCCGCTCGCGTTGTCATCCGCCCCCGGAAAGTTCCCGTAGGCATCGTAGTGAGCGCCAACCACGATTCGCTCGCCTTCGGCGGGACCGAACGAGGCGATGACGTTCCGGTAAGAGCCCCTCTCGAAAGCCACCGGCTGTTCCGAGACCCGGGCGGAGGATCGCTGGAACGCCGCGCGAATGTAGTCGGCCGTCCGGTCGAGGTTGTCCGGCCGATCCCAGCTTCGGGGTGCGAATTCGCCGGAGAGTTTTTCGACGTGATCCTGGAGTCTTCCCGGATCGGCGCGGGCGAGCTGCCGACTCGGCTTGCGGGCCAGCGGAGCCGGCTGCGTGAGATAGAGCCCGCCGGCGAGAAGAACCAGGACCAGGAATCCCAGGACGGCAAGAAGCATCCGCCGCAATGGTGTCATCGGTTGCCGGGTGTTACGGAGCGGCGGACCGCCTCGTCCAGCCCTGGAGACCAGGAACCTATTCGGAGCGGAGGGCTTCGAGGGGGTCGGTGCGGGAGGCGCGGAAAGCCGGGATCGCGCAGGCGGCGGCCGCGATGAGAAGGAGGAGCAGGGACACGGAACCGAACGTTATCGGATCGCGCGGGGAGATTCCGTAGAGGAGGCCGGCCATCAGTGGTGTCAGGAAGACGGCGGCGAGAAAGCCGGCGGCGATGCCGGTCCCGGCGGTGGAGAGGCCGCGGCGCAGGATCAGGGCCACGACGTTGGCCCGGGAGGCGCCCAGGGCCATGCGGACGCCGATCTCGCGGCGGCGGCGGTTGACCAAGTAGGCCAGGACGCCGGAGACGCCGAGGGCGGCGAGGAAGAGCGCCAGGCCGGCGAAGATCGAGAGGAGAGATCCCGTCAGGCGCGGGGTCGCCAGGGAAGCGTCCACGACCTGGACGAGGCTCCGGACATTGGAGACCGGGAGGTTCGGATCGACCCTGGCGATCTCGGCGCGGATCGAACGCGCCAGCGCAAGCGGGTCGCCCGGGGTTCGGACGACCAGCGTCATCGAGCGGGCCGCGTCCCCTTCCCGCGCCGCCGGAAACTGCGCGTAGGGGACGAAGAACTTTTCCTTCACCGCGGCGGTGATCCCGTTGTGCCTCTCGTCGCGGAGGACGCCGACGACCGTCATCCACGGGCGGCTCGCCTTCGAGCCCATCCGGATGCGTCCGCCGATCGGGTTTCGCCCGGCGAAGTACGCCCGGACGAGCGCCTGGTTGACGAGGCACACCGGCAGCGCTTCCGCTGTATCGCTCGCGAGAATCGACCGGCCGGCGAGGAGCTTCTCCCCCATCGCCTCGACCGCCCCGTCGGAGAGAACCTGCCAGTCGCCCTTGGCGTTGTGGCCCGGCGTCTCGTCGAATCCCTCGACGTCGAGCCCCCAGTCGCCGATCTCCGCCGCGAGCGGCAGCGACCGGATCAGCCCGGCCGCGGCAACGCCGGGGATCCCGCGCACGCGCTCGAGGAGCATGCGGTCGAGGGCAACGACCGCTCGGGGCTCGGGATAACGCGCTTCCGCGGGATGGAGCTGCAGAGTCAGGGCGTGCCCGGGATCGAATCCCAGGTCAATCGACCGAAGCGCGTCGAGGCTCTTCAGCATCAAGGCGGCTCCGAGGAGCAGGACGACGGCCAGCGCCATCTGCAGTCCGGCGATCGCGCCGCGCAGCGTCATCCGCGCCCGGCCCGCAGAGGCGCCCGGCGATCCGTCCCGCAACGACTCGGACAGGTTGATCCGCAGAATCTGGAGCACCGGCGCGAACCCGAAGACCAGCGTCGTCAGGATCGAGAGAGCTCCCGTGAAAAGAAGCATCGGGGTCGAGATCGCGATGGGCTCCAGCGCCGGCAGTCCGGCCGCGCCCGCCGCCGCGATCGCGCGTGCCCCGGCCCACGCGAGGCCGAGGCCGGCCACGGAGCCGCAGGCGGCCAGGACGAAGCTCTCGGTCAAGAGCTGCCTCGCCAGGCGCGAGCGGCCGGCGCCGATGGCGGCGCGCACGGAGATCTCGCGCTGCCTCGCCTCGGCCCTCGCGAGCAACAGGTTGGCGACGTTGGCGCAGGCCATGAGCATCAGGAACCCGACCGCGCCGAAGACGAGGAGGAGCGCCCGGCGCGCGCCACCCCGGATCTCCTCGTCGAAGGAGATCGCGAAGGGCTCGAACCGATCCTCGGCCATGTATGCGCCCTGGCGCGTCAGCTCCGCCGCGGCCGAGCGGAGCTCCGCCGTCGCGCGCGCCGCCGTGGTGCCGCGGACGAGTCTCGCGGCAGCGTAGAGGCCGTGGTTGCGCGTCAGGGCGGCGGGATTGATCTGGAGGGGGACCCAGAGCTGCGACGGTGAGGCCGAGTCCACGGTGAAGTCCGTCGGTAGTGCGAAGCCCCGCGGCATGACTCCGACGACGCGGGTGCGGACTCCGTCCACGTCAACCGCGCGACTGAGGATCCCGGAATCTCCGGCGTAGCGCCGCTGCCACAGGCCGTAAGACAGGATGACAACGGGCGGCCCGCCCGGAAGGTCCTCCTCGGAGGTGAAGGATCGGCCCAGGTGCGGCCGCGCGCCGAGAGTCTCGAAGGTGTTCGCCGTGATCGCCGCCATCCCGACGCGGACCGGGTCCCCGTCGCCGGTCAGGTTCGCTTCCCCGGACCCCCAGGCGGCGACACTCTCGAGGGAGGGGCACATCCGGCGGTAATCGAAGACGTCGGCGTCCGCGACCCAGGTCTTCTTGGGAAACGCTTTCCACCGGCTCCAGACCATTACGCCGCGGACGGGATCCGAATACGGAAGCGGCGACAGGAGCACCGAGCGGACGACTGAGAAGATGGCCGTCGTGGCGCCGGTCCCCAGCGCCAGGGTCAGGATCGCGGCCGCGGCGAACCCGGGCGACCGCCGAAGCCCCCGCAGCGCGTACCGGACGTCCTGGAGAAACACTTCCACCCCCTCCTAAGACGCCATCCCGCGGAAAAGGTTAGGCGGCGCTCGATGATTTCCGCCCGGCCGCCGTAACTTCCCGCGTGAGAAAACTCTCTTGGACTCTTGCGGCGATTTGTCTGGTGTCTTCGCCGGCGGCGCCGGCGGCCACGATGACGATCCGGCCCGGCGACATCGCAGTCGGCATGGACGGCAACCTCTGGTTCCCGGAGGTGGGAACGGGCCTCGTCGCGCGGATGACCACGGCGGGCTTCGTGACGGAGTTCGCGGTCGCCGGCGCGGCCGCCCTGGGCCAGGCAATCTCGGCCGGTCCGGATGGGCGGGTGTGGGTCGTGGGATTCGGCGCGGACTCGAAGGTCCACGTCTGGGCGGTCGGCGTCTCCGGCGCGGCGGCCGACGTCGTGTCGCTCGGCGAGCGGACGCCCGTCCTGAGCTTCCTGCCGAGCGGGATGGCCGCCGGCCCCGACCGCAACGTCTGGATCGCGAATCTCTCCGAGATCGACCGGATCTCCCCGTCGGGACAGCTTTCGCGATTTCCGATCGGCGAAGACGCGATCGCGACCTCGATCGCCTCGGGACCCGACGGCAACCTCTGGTTCGTCGCCTCGCTCGGCGCGTTCGGGTCGCGGGGCCAGGGCGTCTTCCGGGTTTCGACCGGCGGCTCGATCTCGCGAGTCCTGGACGAATCGCAGCCGGGCATCTCCTCGCCGACATCGATCATCGCCGGCAAGGACGGAAATCTCTGGTTCGCCGACAACGGCTACAGCGAGCTGGTGCGGGTCGCGACCTCGCCGGTCGGCCGGACCAACGTCCCCTTTGTCGGTGCCTCGCGCCTCGCCGCGGGCTCCGAGGGAGACCTCTGGATCACGGTCCCGGCGCGGCGGTCGATCGCTCGCTTCTTCTCGACCTCCTCCACCGAGTTCGAGCTCCCGACGCCCCTCTCGATTCCGTTCTCGATCGCCGCCGGGCCCGACGGGAATCTCTGGTTCACGGAGCCCGATGTCGGCGTCGTCGGCCGGATCACGCCGCAGGGAGAAGTTCGCGAGTTCGTGATCGGGATGCTGACGCCGGCGCCACTCCGGCGCAACCTCGCGCCGCGCCTGGTCGAGAACCGCTGAGGCGGGAGGCGCTCAGAGAAACGGCCCGAGCGTTCGGGCCAGGGCGTCGCCGGCGCGGTGCCGGAACGTGCGCCGGCTCCAGAGCGCCGGGACGATCTCCACGGACTTCGACGTGTCCTCCTCGAACGCCTGCGAGAACGTCGCCGCGGTCGCCTCGTCGAGGATCAGCGCGTTGCACTCGGCGTTCAAGTGGAAGGAGCGGAAGTCCAGGTTGCTCGAGCCGATCGCGCAGACGAAGTCGTCGGCCACGAGAGTCTTGGCGTGGAGCACCGCCGCCTGGTACTCGAAGATCCGGACCCCGCCCTCGAGCAGCGTGCCGTAGTGGCCGTGTCCCGCGTGTCGAACGAGCGGAACGTCGCTTCGACCCGGGAGCAGCAGCCGGACGTCCACTCCCCGCCGGGCCGCCGCGATCAGCAGATCGGTGGCGCGCCGGCGGGGCGCGAAGTACGCGTTGGTGATCCAGAGCCGCCTTCTCGCCGCGGCCACGATCGCCGCCAGCGTCGAGGCCATCTCGCCCGTGCCCCGAAACGGCCGCGAGTCCAGGACGAGCACCGGAACACCGCCCGTCTCGGGCGCGAGCGGCGGAAGCTCGACGCGGCTTCCTCCCGCCGCGTCCCACGCCTCGGTGAAGACGATCGCCATCCCCCACGCCCCGGAGCCTTCGATGCGGATGTGCGAATCGCGCCACGGGCCTCCGTGCTTTCCGAGGCTGGAGCCGTACTCGTCCGCGATGTTCATCCCGCCGGTGAAGGCCGTCCGGCCGTCCACGACCAGGATCTTGCGGTGATCGCGGAAGGGCTGGAGCAGGAAGTGCGGGAAGAGCGGGTGAAAGAGGCGGACCTCGATGCCGAGCCCGCGCATCGTCTTCCAGAACTCCCGGCGCGTCGTCAGGGACCCGAAGGCGTCGGCGAGGACGCGGACCTTGACGCCGCGCCCGACGGCGCGGGCGAGCGCGTCGCGGAAGGAGCGTCCGGTCTGGTCGTCCTTGAAGATGTAGGACTCGACCAGCACCTCCTCGCGCGCGGAATCGATCGCGGCCTGCATCGCCTCGAACGTCTCCGGCCCCCGGAAGAAGGCGCGCGCGCGGTTGCCCTCGAAGAACGGCGACTCGTCGATGCGGCGCAGGAGGACCGCGAAGCCCGGATCGCGCAGGCCGTCGGGGAGCTCCGAGGCGAGGCGCTGGACGGATCCGAATCGAAGCTCCGGGGGGAGCCTCCGCCCGGGGCGAGGGCGCAGGATCGGGCGCCAGAGCCTCTGCCGAATCCTCTGCCGGAGGTTCATCGGAGTCCCTCGGCCGGCCCTCGGCAGGACCAGGTGTCGGTCAGGCCCTGCCGGGCAGGGAGGCGACCGACGCCGCGATGAGCCGCGAGAGCGCCGCCCTGTCCACGTCGTCGAGACGGGAGATGTAGAGGCAGCCGCCGCCGGTCTTGACCTTTCCCAGCGACGCGATCATTCCAGCGTGCTCCTGCAGGCCTCCCATCAGGTAGACCGCCAGCGCGGCCTTGCGCGGCGAGAACCCGGCTTCGAACCAGTCGCCGCTTCGCCCGCTCGCGTACTCGTAGTGCGCGTCGCCGAAGCCGACGATCGCGGCCCCCCACATCCTGGGCTCCTTCTTCGTGACCTTCTTCATCAACGCGAGGAGCTCGAAGGCCTCTTTCCGCCGGTGTTCGTCTTCGATCCCGCCGAGAAACGCTTCGACGCTCTTCGCCGTGGGCTGTGTCGTGAGCTTCGCGGTCGTCTTTTTCTTCGGGCGCGCCGGGGCCTTCTTGCTCGTCATGCCCGCATCATAGGCAAAGCGGAAACGCAGGGGTAAACTTCGTTTTCCCATGGCGCTGAAGGGCAGCCCGTCCCCGGAGACTCCATACGACGTGGTGATCATCGGGGGGGCGGTGTCGGGGGCCTCGGCGGCGATCCTGTTGAAGCGCCGGATGCCGAAGGCACGGGTGCTCGTCGTCGAGAAGAGCGACCGGTTCGACTGGAAGGTCGGGGAGTCCACGGTCGAGATCTCGGCGTACTTCCTGACGCGCGTCCTGAAACAGTACGACCACCTCTCGCGCGAGCAGCTTCCCAAGCAAGCCTTCCGGTACTGGTTCGTCAACGACGACGTCACCTGCCTGCGCGAGGCGTCCGAGGTCGGCCCGACCCAGCTCGCGCGGACCCCCTCGTTCCAGCTCGACCGGTCGAAACTCGACGAGCACCTGATCCAGGTCGCCGCCGAGGAGGGCGCCGAGGTCTGGCGGCCGGCGAGGGTCACGAGCTTCGAGCTGGGCGGCGAGGCGGGCAACCTCCTGACCGTCGAGAAGGAGAGCGGTGAAAAGGTTCCAGTCTGCGCGAAATGGGTCGTGGACGCGAGCGGCCGCCACGCGCTCCTCGCCCGAAAGCGCGGCGGCGTCACGCCGATCCAGTCCCATCCGACTTCCGCGATCTGGGTCCGGTACCGCGGCGTGAAGGACATGGACGGACCCGAGGTCGTCGGCACCGATCCGGCGGATCCCTTCGCGCGCGCGGTCCTCGCCTCGAGGCGCCTCGCGACGAACCACTTCACGGGATGGGGCTACTGGATCTGGTTCATTCCGTTGAAGGACGGTGAGACGTCGGTTGGCCTCGTCTGGGACAAGCGGCTGGTGACGCCCGAAGGCTCGACGCCGCTCGAAAAGCTCCAGCGGTTCTTGGACGGCAATCCCTTGACGCGCGAGCTTCTCGAGCACGCCACGCCGGTCGAGGAGGACTGCCGTTCCTACGGCCACCTCCCCTACTTCGTGGACAAGTTCATCGGCCCGGGTTGGACTTGCGTCGGCGACGCGGGCGGGTTTCTCGACCCGTTCTACTCGCCGGGGCTCGACCAGATGGCCTTCTCGGTGCACACGCGCGTGTCGCTGATCGTGAAGGCCCTCTCGGGCGCCTCGCCTGCGGAGATGGAGAAGGAGTACGAGGGGCACAACTTCCGTTACGCCCGGTTCTTCCAGTATTTCTACGACTCGATCTACCTCGACAAGTACTACGTTATGGGCGACTACGACACGATGACCGCGGCGTTCCTGCTCGACACCGGGCTCTACTACGCCGCCGCGATCATGCCGGTGTACCGCTGGTCGCACGACCGGCTCGGGCTTCCTCCGTACTACCAGGACGGTGCGGAGGTCGGCTACTACCCGATTCGCTTCTACAATCGCCGCCTGACGGCGATCGCGAAACGAAAGAAGGCGCTCGGTATCTACGGCAACCACAACGCCGGCCGCCGCCCCGGCTTCGTGGGCTATTCCGTGCGCTCGTCGTTCCTCGTCATGATCGGACACGGGTTGCTGCGCTGGTGGAAGGCGGAGCTCGCCAACGCCTGGACCTACGTCGTCAAGCCTCGCCCGATGGCCCGCCGCCGCGGCCCGGATTCCTCGCTCTCGAGCGCGGTCAGCCGCTCGTAGGCTTCGAGCGTCAAAGGATCGGCCATGAAGCTCGAGAGATTCGCCCTGGAACGCTGGATGACCGCGTGGGAGACGAAGACCCCTTACGACATCGCCGAGAGCGGGATCTTTCCGCAGACCGTCCGGGACCTCCTCTCCTTCGAGCCGGCGGAGGAGCGCGAGCGGACGCTCTCGCGCCTCCTCGACCTGCGCCTGGGCTATAGCGAGGCGCCGGGCACCGAGGAGCTGAGAAAGGCCATCGCCGCGACCTACCGCGATGCGGGACCCGACGAGATCCTCGTGACGACCGGCGCGATCGAGGCGAACTTCCTCCTGTTCAACGGCCTGCTCGAGCCGGGCGACCACGTCGTCGCGGTGTATCCCGCCTACCAGCAGCTCTACAGCGTGCCGCGGGCGATCGGTTGCGACGTCTCGCTGTGGGAGCTCAAGCCGGAGGAAGGATTCCGGTACGACCTCGACAGGCTCGAGAGGCTGGTCACGCCGCGGACCCGGTTGATCGTCGTCAACACCCCGCACAACCCGACCGGCGCGATGCTCGCCCGGCGGGACCTCGAACGCATCGACGCGCTCGCGGCCTCGGTCGGAGCGCGGGTCCTTTCCGACGAGGCGTACCGGTGGCTGGAGATCCCGGGCGGAGAGCCGCTCGCGCCGCCGATGCGCGACTTCGCGCCGACGGCCGTGAGCGTCGGGACGCTGTCCAAGCCGTTCGGCCTGCCGGGCCTGCGGATCGGCTGGATGGCGGCGCCCGCGGACCTGGCCGCGAAGTGCTGGGCGATGCGCGACTACGTGTCCCTCTCCCCGGGAAAGTTGAACGACGCGCTCGCCGTCGTGGCCTTCCGGCACCGCGAGAAGATCGTGGCGCGCACGCGGGAGATCGTCTCCGCCAACCTCGCCGCGGCGAAAGACTGGTTCGCGCGCCACGCCGACACGGTCTCCTGGACTCCCCCGCGCGGCGGCCTTCTCGCCCTGATGAAGTACGCGCTCGACATTCCCTCGCTCGACCTCTCCAACCTCCTGGCGGAGAGATACGGCGTGATGCTCGCCCCCGGCTCCGCCTTCGGCGTCGAGGGCTACCTGCGAATTGGGATCGGGCAGGAGCCGAAGACCTTCGCCGAGGGACTGAGGCGAACTGCCGAGTGCTTCGCCGCCCTTCGGGTCCGCGGCCCGGCCGCCCCGGCCTAACCGATCCGCCGCCCGGTCACGCCTTGGACGGCAAGGCGCCTTCGGGGAGCATGGGGAGGGAGCGGAGGCGGACTCCGGAGGCGGCGAAGATGGCGTTCGCGACGGCGGGGGCGAGGCCGACGATGGGGGTTTCGCCGGCGCCGGCGGAGGGAAGGTCCTTGCGGTCGAGGATGACGACCTCGATCGGAGGGACGTCGCTCATGCGCGGCACCCGGTAGGAAGAGAACTTCGGGTTGGTGACCCGCCCGTTTTCGAAGAGGACCTTCTCGAAGAGCGCGCCTCCGATCGCCTGCACGATGGATCCCTCGACCTGGTTTCGCAGGCCGTCGGGATTGACCACGGCTCCGCACTCGAACGCCTCCACGACCCGGACGATCCGGACCCTCCGGCTCGTCTTCTCGACCTCGACCTCGGCGCAGGTCGCCACGTATCCGCCCTTCTCGATTCCTCCCGCGATCCCGAATCCCCGCCCGGCGGCGGGCTTGCGCGCCTGCCATCCGAACGCCTTCGCCGCCGCTTCGAAGACCGCCTTCAGGCGCGGGTCGGCGATGTTCCTGACCCGGAAGGCCAGCGGGTCCATCCGGATTTCCCGCGCGAGCTCGTCCATGTGGGATTCCCGCGCGAAGTGGTTGGCCGTCGCCGCGAGCCCGCGGTACGACCCCTGCCGCAGCGGCGGCTTGGCGACCGGGTGGAACTGGATCTTCTGGTTGGCGACCGTGTACGGCGTGGCGATGCCGGACGGTCCCGAGTTGGTGTTGTGGAACTCCCACGCCGTGATCGTCCCGTCGGGCTTTGCACCGCTCGACACCTCGATGACTCCCGAGGGCCGGAAGTACGCCCACTGGAATTCTTCCTCGCGCGTCCACGCGACCTTGACGGGGCGGCCGACCGCCTGGGACAGGCGCGCCGCCTCGACCGCAGCGTCGCCCGTGTGCTTGCCGCCGTAGGCGGAGCCGGTGTCCGGGACGAGCACATGGACTTTCTCGGCGGGGATCCGGAAGGCCTCGGCGAGCTCGTCGCGAACGCCGAAGGGGCGCTGCGTCCCGGTCCAGACCGTCACGACCCCGAGCTTCCACTCCGCCACCGCCGCGCGGGGCTCGAGCGGAGCGTGCGCGATGGATTCGACGGTGTAGGTCCGAGAGAGCTTCACGGCGGCGGACCCCATCCCGTCCTCGACGGAGCCCGTGATTCGCGGCTCGCTCCTTTCGCCGGAGACCTGCGACTTCTTCAGCTCCTCGAAGAGCTCCTTGTTGGAGTACTGCGCCGGAACCTCCCACTTCGCGACGAGCGACGCGAGCGCGCGCTCCGCGACGAACGCGTCCACCGCCGTCACGGCGACGAAGTCGCCGTCACGCACCAGTCTCGCGCCGGGGAACCTGTCCATGCCGGAGGCGTCGAGCGAGACGAGCTTCCCCTCGAACCCGTCCGGCCGG